>JAQGJB010000018.1 GCA_028290825.1 Micavibrio sp. | reverse complement strand
TAAGATTCAGCCGGCCGAGATCCATTACCGTCAGGTAACGTCCGTTGTTCATGTGCAGATTACTGTCCAGATCGTTCGGATAGACCCGCAGGCGAATCCTTTGCGGCGTGGTGACATCGGTCATGGGCTGGCCAAAGAGGGCGCGGAAAATGACGATCAGAACGCGAAGATAAAGATTCATCGGAGAACTTCCATCAGGGATTACAGCGGAACCACCCGGCAATACTGCACCGCGCCCGGGCGGGTGGCAAGACTTCGTGCGGGATATCCTCGCTCATGAAAATGACGAGTGTGCCGGATAACGGAAGAATACGGGTGAGTTCATGGCCTGCCGCATCATATAGAACGAGGTGACCCCCGTCTTCAGCCCGCCACCCCTTGGTCAGGTAGGTGACCGTTGAAACAACACGGTTTCTCTGGCCCTTCAGGGAATCGACATGCTTCTTGTAAAAACCGCCCGGCTCGTACAGTGCGTAATGCGCCTCAATGCTGTGCAACCCCAGGAATAACGCGCGGTTCAGGTCGATACGGACGGCGTCCAGCAGGCGGAGATATTCGTTCTGCGCCCCGCTCTGCCCGTCGAGCCACAGCGTTACATCGTTGCGCACTTCCGACCGGACTTTAAGATTTTCACCGCGGCCTATCCCGGCCTGCGTCATCGCTGCGCGGTTCAGTTCAAGATCACGCTGCAATTCGGCGATCAGGTCCGGTGGGAAATAATCCTCCTGCACCGACCAGCCCCGACCCGTCAGATCATCAATAATTTTTTCCATTATTCGGCAAGGCTCAGTCTACCTTCGCTCAGGCGGTAGGCGGGATGGGCAAAACCTGTCGGCAGGCTGGCCGCCTGGCCGAGACCAATGGTGATTGAATCGCCAGAAGCTGCGAAAAGAGTCACCGGAACTTTTTTATGATCCGAGGTTACAAATTCATTCAGCCCCTGCAGGCCGGAGAGTGCGAGGGGATAGACAAGGTCCGTTGCCGCCTCTCTCCTGCGCCCGCGTGAAAAGATTTCAACAACATCGATTTTACCGAAAGTCGTCACCGCATTCGCCAGTGCCGATTGCATGGCGCTGGTGCCGACATAGGCGGCGTTTTCAACCTTGACCCCGGCGACATAAGCGCCACTGGAGAGCCGTAATATAACGGCGTGATCGAGACCGCTGGCATACTCGATTGATTCAAGCGATTGCAGCCAGTCGAAAATTTCTTTCCGTTCAAGGGCTTCATACCGGACAACGCGCCGACGCATTTCATCAAGATCGAGATTTGCGTCCGAACTACGGGCGGCGGTCTTGGCGGAATTAACACGCGGATCAAAATGATTAAACGAAAAACTGGCGGGTAGCAAAACCTCAAGCGGATAAACTTCTCGCTGGCCGTTCATTGCCACGCTGCTCATGATCATCTGCGGGTTGCGGGCGAATTCATTGATATGCTGGCGGCAGGCCCCGCAAGTTGTTCCGGTCTTATCGCCCAGCGGATCGGCGGAGGGGCCGGTCAGTTCCTTCGGCGCGCCCAAGGTCCATCCTTCGTCCAGAACGATTTTCCTGCCGAAGATTGTTGCGAGCAGCGAGATCGCCGCCGTTTCACCGTGACTGCTCAGACGATGATCGAAGCATTCAACATTCACACCGCCAGCCAGAACAAAATCTCTTTCTCGTTTCATCGCGAAGACGGCGGAGACATTATAACCCGACCCCGGCGTATATGCTTTGAGGCGCAGGTCGCGAAGCCATTGAAGGATTTCTTCCTGGTCGATTTTATCAAGGATGCGGATTTCAGGAAGCGGGGTCAATTTACTCAGTCTTCCTTCATCATGTCTTTAAGGTGGCTGGCCACCAGAGTTTTGTCGGCATTGAGGATTTCTTTGCGTGCTCTCTCTGCCTTAACTTTCATCGATTCCTCGCGCAGCGTGGCGGCCATCTTGCCAATTTCCTCATCACCGATGCGTTCGCGTGCGGCACGCATGTTGGCCAGAGCCTGTTCGCGCACAGTTGCGGTCTTCGTTTCCTTTAGCGGTTTCAAAAACCAGCTCATAAGCCCCATGATTTCACTTTCCTTTCAGTGAATTCTTTGCCGCGCGAATGGCCTCGCGGATCAGAACGCTGCCCGCTTGGCGCAGCATGGATTTCATCATGGTTTCGCCGTAACCCTGCCGTGTCGAAACTTTCGGTTTTGCCAACTTTCCAGATACTTGCCGGGATTGCTGGGCCTGTTCCTCCTGTCTCTGCGCCATCCGGGCACCGAGTTTTTCGGCGGCGGATTCGCGGTTGACTGTCTGGCCGTAAAGGCGATCAAACAGGCTGGCCGATATGATCTGGCGGCGAAGATCATCGCCGACGGGACCCAGCAGGGAGGATGGCGGGCGGATCAGAACACGTTGCGCCATGCCTGGCATACCCTTGTCCTCAAGAAGGCCGACAACGGCCTCGCCTGTGCCAAGTTCGCCAATGGTTTTTTCAATGTCGAGGGCCGGGTTAGGGCGGAACGTGTCGGCGGCGGTTTTCACCGCCTTCTGTGTCTGCGGCGTAAAGGCGCGCAGGCCATGGATGATGCGGTTGCCAAGCTGAGCCGCGATGGCGTCCGGGATATCGCCAGGATTTTGAGAAATGAAATAAACGCCGACCCCCTTCGAGCGGATCAAACGGACGATCTGTTCGATCTTTTCCTGTAAAGGCTTTGGTGCGTCATTGAACAGAAGGTGTGCTTCATCGAAGAAGAACACCAGTTTCGGTTTTTCAGGGTCGCCGCATTCAGGCAGAATTTCAAACAGCTGCGACAGCATCCAGAAAAGGAAGGTCGCGTAAAGTCGCGGGGATTGCATCAGCTGATCCGCAGCGAGGATATTGATACTGCCGCGGCCATCAGGACCGTTGCGAATGAAATCTTTCAGGTCCAGGGCCGGTTCGCCAAAGAAATTGGCCGCGCCCTGATCTTCCAGGGTCAGGAGTTTCCGCTGCACCGCGCCAACACTTGCCGCGCTGACGTTACCGTATTTTGCCGAAAGCTCGGACGCGCGTTCGCTGACATTGCTGAGCAGGGACTGGAGGTCCTTCAGGTCGAGAAGCAAAAGCCCCTCTTCCGCCGCGACGCGGAAGGCAATGGTGATAACCCCTTCCTGCACATCGTTCAGATCGAGCATACGGGAAAGAAGCAACGGCCCCATCTCCGCTACTGTGGTGCGGACCGGGTGGCCCTTCACGCCGAAGAGATCCCAGTAGACAGCCGGAAAAGAATCCGCCGCGTAATCGCCGAGGTTTATCTCATGCGCCCGCTTCACCAGAAAATCCTGCATCGCACCCTTCTGGGACATTCCCGAGAGGTCGCCCTTTACATCGGCCAGAAACACCGGTACGCCATTGCGCGAAAACCCTTCAGCCAGAACCTGCAGCGTTACAGTCTTGCCCGTTCCCGTAGCGCCCGCAATCAGGCCATGCCTATTGCCGTAGCGGAGAAGCAGATCCGCCTTGTTCGCGGGATCTCCCGTCCGGGAGCCGATAGTGATAGCGGTGTCGGCCATGCGTATTTCCTTACTTCATTTCGGGCAGGTGATCCATTATATCGACCAGCGCCAGATAGTTTTCGCGCTCAAACATACTATGTCCCGCAGGGGGCTTCCTGTAATCAATTTTTTTATTACCGGCACCCCCAAGCGCTGCGACGAGGGCATCTGCCCCGAATAGAGGACAGACCAGATCATAGCGCCCGTGGACAATAGAAACCGGTATGTCCTTCAGGGTTTCAGCATTTTCGAGAATATAATTCTGGTCACGGTCGCCCAGAAAGACGCCGTTCATGAAATAATGGTTTTCGATCCGGGCAAAAGCCTTTGCAAAACCTGGATCAGAAAATTTTCCGACATCGCTGACGTCCTGCGCCAGATTGCTAGTGATCCCCTCCCAGACCGACCATGCGCGCGCGGCCTCTATCTGATGGTCGCGCTCATTCTCATTGGCCGGATCGCTTGCAAATATGCGGGCATAGGCGGCGACCATGTCATGGCGTTCTTCCGGGGGAATGACCGCAACAAAATCTTTCCACGCCTCAGGATAGAACATATAAGTCCCCGGCAGGGTCGTGTCGGCAGCATTGGCGGCATAGGTCGCGGCATTTCCCTGATAGAAAAAGTCCAGGTCCTGACGGCGGCACAGGAAAATGCCCCTCAGAATGAGATGCTCCACAAGGCCGGGGTGTTTCAGCGCATAGGCCAGCGCCAGTGTACTGCCCCAGCTGCCACCAAGGATATGCATTTTCCCGGTAATCCCCCGGGCCCGGCGCAGAAGATTGATATCATCGATCAGATGCCCGGTTGTATTATCAGCCAGGGCTGGCCGCGCGTCATCGTCCATCGCGCTAGGCGTAGATTTTCCGCAGCCGCGCTGATCAAAAAGAATGATACGGTAACGTTCCGGATCAAAAAAATTTGCCATCACCCGCGCGGTGCCGCCACCCGGGCCGCCATGGATGAACAACACAGGATCGCCATCTTCGCGGCCGTATTCTTCCCAATACATCCTGTGCCCGGCCGGGCTATCCAGATCAAGGATGCCGGAAGCCCGCAAGGCAGGGCGGTAGACCCAGTCTGCCTCGCTGACTTTACTGTTATAAACCATGCCCTAGTTCCGCAGCGGTTTGCCGGTTTCCAGCATGTGCTGGATACGATCCACAGTGCCGGGGCTGCGTACCAGTTTCAGGAACTCCTGAATCTCCAGATGCATGATGTCGTCTTCGGATTGCTTGACAGTCCAGTCACCTTTTTCACCACCGGTCAGAACGCGGCAGAGAAGATCGCAGACGAAGATGTCATACGGTGTGACCTTGCCGACCTTGCGCAGATCCGCCACGGCCATGTCGAGCGCATAGCGCGCGCTGGCACCCGGGAGACGAATATCCTGCACCATCACTGGCGGTTTATAACCATCGACAAGTGCCAATGCTTTCTTCTTCGCATCGAACAGCAGGCGGTCGCGGTTCATCGTAACGCCATCGGTATCACGGAAATATCCGATCTCCTTCGCTTCGGCGGCGGATTTCGCAACCTTGGCCGTGCCGATCACTTCGAAGGCCTGACGCACTGCGCCCATTGGCGTGTTCATCGGCGAGAACCACATCTTCCCGCCGCCAGTGGCCTTTTTATAAGCCGCACGTTCACGTTCCTGGAAGCGCAGGATCATTTCCTTGCAGCCACCCCAGGCAGGGATCAGGCCGACGCCGACCTCGACGAGTCCGCAATAGGTTTCGGAATGCGCCTGGACATGATCGGCATGCAGAAGGATTTCACAGCCGCCACCCAGCGCCATGCCGGACGGAGCCGCCACAACCGGGAACGGTGCAAATTTCAATGCCTTATATGCACGCTGTCCGCCCGCGATCAGCGATTCAATCGCCGGCCACAGGCCCATGTTCATTGCAGCGAGCGCAAGGCCGAGATTGGCTCCGGCGGAAAAGTGTGTGCCTTCGTTATAGATCACCATGGCCTTGTATTGGCCCTTCCCTTCGCCGATCAGGTCGATGGCGTGAGTGTAGACTTCAAAGACATGTTCATCGAGGGCGTTCATCTTGCCTGTGAATTCGACGCAGACAACACCGTCGCCGATATCCCAGAGAGACGCCGATTCCGTTTTGAAAATCGGTTTGGAACTAAGCTTGATGTCACGCAGCAGCAGAACGCCGTCCGGACGGGTAATATCGTGATACTGGCCATCAACACCGAAGAATTGCTGTTTGCCGTTCTGGACACGGTAGAAAGTGCCGTCACCGAGTTTGGTCAGCAGCGCAGGCACGACCTTGCCGTCTTCTTTAAGCTTCGCTGCAAACCATGAAGGGCCGAGCTGGTCGATCATTTCGAACGGACCGAATTTCCAGTTATAACCAAGGCGCATGGCCTGATCGATACCGGTGATGTCGTCGGAAATTTCCGGCACGAGCGAAGCGGCATAAGCCAGCGTATCGCGTAGAACAGCCCAGACATATTTCCCGCCGATATCATCGGTGGTGACAACAGCCTTCAGGCCGCCTTTCTTACCGGCTGCAACAGATTCCAGTTTCGGCTTGCTGGCTGTTTTGAAATTGCCCTCGGCGTATTCGAGGCCTGCCGTAATATCGTAGGCCTCTTTGGTTTTCCCGCCGCCTGCTGTATTCAGGCGATAGAAACCGCCCTTGCCTTTACGGCCCGTGTAACCGGCCTTGATCATGCCGCCGACGAACGGAAAGTCGCGGTAGATTTTGCGGTATTCATCGTTTTCAGGAAGGGTTGAGAGCATCGATTCCGCGAGGTGCGGCATAAGGTCAATGCCGACCAGGTCGATCAGGCCGAAAATTCCGGTCTTTGGAATACCAACCGGTTTGGACATCACGGCATCGGCTGCTTCAACCGGAACCTTCATATCGACCGCATAGTTAATGCCCGACTGCATCCAGAACACACCGATACGGTTACCGATAAAGCCCGGCGTGTCGTGGCAACGGACAATGCCTTTACCAAGATGGATGTCGCAGAATTCAACGATGTCTTGTTCCGCATCCTTGCGCGTCTTCGGACTGGTCACCAGTTCCATCAGCGGCAGATAACGCGGCGGGTTGAAGAAATGCGTGATCAGGAAGTCATTGGCCAGTTCATCGCCGAACGGTTCGGTGAGGAAGTGCAGCGGAATAGTCGAGGTATTGGAGGAAACGATCGACCCCTTCTTGCGGTTCTTCTGAATTTTCTCGTAAGTCGCGTGCTTGATCTTCAGGTCTTCGAGAACGACCTCAACGATCCAGTCACAATCACCGAGAAGACCAAGATCATCTTCCATATTCCCCGGTGTGATCAGTTTGGCATTCCGCGCCGACATAAACGGCGCGGGATCCGCCTTTAGCATCTTTGCAATGGCACCCTTGGCCAGCATCGAACGATCCGCCGCATCTTTTGGCACGATATCTAGCAGCACAACGGGAACGCCGGCATTGGCGATCTGGGCGGCGATGCCGGACCCCATAACGCCTGAACCGATAACGGCGACTTTCTTGATGGTCATGATCGGCCCTTCCTATACAGCTTCGAGAATAATCGCAGTTCCCTGACCGCCGCCGATACACATCGTGGCGCGGCCGATTGATTTCTTTTCACGCTGCAACAGAGTCGCCAGCTTGCCGGTGATGCGTGCGCCGGAGGCGCCGAGCGGGTGGCCAATGGCGATTGCACCGCCATCGAGGTTCAGTTTCGATTGATCGATGCCGAGTTCCTTCACGACGGATAATGACTGCGCGGCGAAAGCTTCGTTCAGTTCCGCGATCTCGATGTCATTGATCGAAAGGCCCGCGCGTTGCAGGGCTTTCTGCGTCGAGGGGACAGGGCCGATGCCCATGATTTCTGCGGCGCAGCCGGACACGCCGATGGAACGGATGCGGGCGAGGATCGGCAGATTATTTGCGCGGGCATATTCTTCTGATGCGACCAGAACGGCAGAAGCGCCGTCAGTCAGCGGCGAAGATGTGCCAGCGGTGACAGTGCCGGTGTCAAAGAATGCTGGCTTCAGGCCAGCCAGTGCTTCGGCGGTCGTTTCACCGCGGATCGTTCCGTCCGTCGCAATATCGCCAATCGGCACAATTTCGTCCTTCAGCTTGCCTGACGCGGCGGCCGCAGCGGCCTTTTGCTGGGAGTTAAGCGCGAAGGCATCCTGTTCCTGACGGGAGATATTGTATTTCTTGGCCAGGTTTTCGGCTGTCTCACCCATGCCCATATAGGCAGGCGGGCAGACTTCCATCATTTTCGGGTTCGGCATCGGGTTGAAACCGCCCATCGGAATGCGGGTCATCGATTCGACGCCTGCGCAGATGAAAACATCACCCGCACCCATCGCAATATAGGCGGCAGCCATGTGGACGGTGGTCATGGAGGAGCCGCAGAAACGGTTGACGGTTGCGCCGCCGATGCTGTTCGGCAGTTCAGCCAGCTGCACCACGATGCGGCCCAGGTTGAAACCCTGCTCCGCTTCCGGAAACGCGCACCCCATCAGAAGGTCCTCGATATCGTTTGGGTTAACGCCGGTTTCCTTGACCAGAGCCTTGATGACCGTCGCCGCCATGTCATCGGGACGGGTTTTGGCCAGAAGTCCTTTATTGGCGAGGTGGAACGGGCTGCGCTTGTAGCCACAGATGACGGCGGTACGGGTCATGGAAATCTCCGGGGTTTTCAATAAGATGCCGGGAAATCCGGCCATCCATACTCTATAATGATATTAGGTTGGAATCCATGGCTTTAAACCGCCCGCCAGCCTGCTGTATGACTCTTTCCCTTTGACAGGGGTTGTAAAATTGGGCAGTTAAAGTACCTGAATAACCCGTACCAGAATTTTATGGAGAACTGCTTTGGCTACAGCCACCGCTACCGACAAGAAGGGCATGAAACGCATCTGCCCGACCTGCAGCACCCGTTATTATGATTTTAACAAGCGCCCGGTCATCTGCCCCAACTGTAAGGCTGAATTTACCGCCGATGTGAAGGCAAAAGTCCGCCGCCGCAGTGCAGCAAATGACTTCGAGGATGAAGGTCAGGTTTCGGAAGAGACCAAGAACAAAAAAGCCGGGGCCAGCGGTGACGATGAAGATGAAGATCTTGTCGAAGGCGAAGAAGGGGTTGTAAGCCTTGAGGACGCCGAAGCAGAAGTCGAAGCCGACGACGACGAAGCCGTCGTTCTGGACGAAGACGACGCCGACCTGGTTGAGGACGATGACGATTTCGATGACGACGACGATGATGAAGATTTTGAAGAGGAAGAAGAGGACGCCGAAGAAGACGACGGCGACGCCAAACCGAAAAAGAAGCGTTAATCCTTGCCTCTTTACACCATAACAACGACTCTGACGGCCGACCTGGATGAAGACCAGGTTGGCCGTTTTGCCGAGGCCGCTGGAAATTCGGCGTTATCGACCTCCCTTCTGCGCCTGCGCGATCCGTTTCATGGCCCCTGGCAGGTGCAATGGCTGTTTGACGATGGCCATGACCGTGCCGCCGCGGCGGGCGATGTGACGCTGGCCGCTTCGCTCGACGACATTGAAATCTCCACCCCAGTGCTTGAGGATTTGCCGGATACCAACTGGCTGGAGCAGAGTTACAAGCAATTTCCACCCTTTGGTATCGGCCCTTTCTTCATCCACGGCAGTCATTTTGACGGAACACCGGAAGCGGGCAAAATTGCCTTACAAATCGATGCCGCGACGGCTTTCGGGTCGGGTGAACATGGCACCACCTCCGGCTGTCTCCTTATCCTCGACCAATTGAAAACAGCCGGTTTTACACCGAGGGCGATTTTGGATATGGGGTGCGGTTCCGGCATCCTGGCTATTGCCTGCCGCAAGATATGGGACGCACCGGTGAGCGCGATCGACATCGATCCGGAATCCGTGCGCGTGACCAAAAACCATGCCGCCGCGAACAATGTGGCCCTTGATGCGCGTGCTGGTGCGGGGTTCGCCGTGGTGGATGCGACTTACGATCTGACCATCGCCAATATTCTTCCCGTACCGTTAAAGGACATGGCTGCAGATCTTATGCGGACGTTAAATGAGGGCGGTTACGCCATCCTCTCCGGCATGCTGCTGGATCAGGCAGCAGATGTTCTGGATGTTTATGAGAGCCTTGGCGCGAAACTTCACACCCGTCTTGACCGGGGTGAATGGACGGCGCTTTTATTGCAGAAATAAGCAATTCCAACTATACCGCGCTACCCGCAGATTCTTGCAATTGCGTTAGAGTCCTTAAGCAACCTTTGGTTCAGGAATATTCGGATTTTTATCGAGCGGCGTTTTATAGAAGCCGTAATTGATATTGTCGTTCAGGCCGAGCAACGCATAATCCTCTTTCGACAACGCCCAATCGGGGTCGCCCATTTCAATACGCCCGCGCAGGAATTTCACCAGGATGTCGCATTCCTCGACGATTTTTGCCGCTTTGTCGCGTTTGGATTCCGGCAGGCTGGCGAGAACTTTGTCCCAGTTGGCGCGCGCTTCGGCAACCTGAACTTCCAGTCGCCCGAGCGACATGGCATCGGAATTAATCACGCCCTGCACACGGCCCTTTTCGCGAGCCTTTTCACGGGCACGATCTGTCGGGTGTAGATAATGTTGATAAACGCCGGTGCGCATCGCCGTTTCACGCTCGATCTGGTACATGACCGCGACATAACGCTCCCGCACGCGATCATTGTTGAATTCATCGAGGGCAGCGGCGCGCGTCAGATTTAATTCATGCGCCCGGTCTTCCTGTTCGAATTCGTGATCAACCGGGACAAACAATTTTGCCAGCTCCTTGTCGTGCGCGCTCAGTTCCATGAATTCCGGCGCAAAGATCCGTTCCTCAAGCGGCAGGCGATGATCATGATCCGGCAGAGCGCGGGAGATTTCCATGGCCTTGACCATATTGGCGGCCATCAGAGGATTTCGTTCAATAAAGTGCTTGTAGCCCTTCATCGTTTCCAGTGAAGTGCCGCGGTTGGCATGAACCGAGATACCGCGGTCCACCGAGGCAATCAATGGCTGCTTGTTGATCGATACGATTTCGAACGCTTTGTGCATCGGGTGTTCCGGATCGCTCATGATCTCGGATATTTCCTGCGGACTCATGTTCAGGAAATCTTTCGGATCGAAATCGGAAACATTGAACAGCACAGCGCGGTTCATGTAACGGCGATCAGTCGACCGTCCGACATAGACACCGATATTCGCCCGTGCATCCCTGACCATCGTATTGATGTAGGTCAGCAAATGGCGCGGATAGAGCATGCCGTTATGTGTGCCGGCAAGATAAGCCTTCACCTCGTTCGCATCGGCATTCATCGTCATACGCGTGAACAGTTCCGGGTCGATGGACAGCATAAGCTGGTTGAGCCTGTCTTCCATCAGCACATCGGCCGTTCCGGTGTGTGCGCCAGCCTTGTCGTAGCCAAGGTTATTGGCCTGGACCAGTCCCTCTACCGTGAAGTCAAGGAACTGAGGATTATCCGGTTTGTGTCGCACCTTGAATTTATCAGGACGCAGATAGGCAAAAACACGCGCCTTGTTACGAATATCCATCGACCGGATACCATCGGTGTTCATGGGTGAATATTTCAGGTCACCGGCGCGATAGGCCAGATGCTGCATCCACATATCGTCGGCACGTTTGTTGTTGAAGCCCTCGATGATGGTTTTCAGTTTCACCATGCGCGGCATCCGGAACGTGCCGTCTTTCGGTTTGGCCAGGGAAAAATCGACGCTGCGTTCCAGATAAGCGGCATCGCCCTTGGCGCGCGTTTCATGATCGCGGCGCGACGGGTCCTTCGGCGTTTGTGCACCGTCGATCCAGATCCGGTCTATGGTCGTATCATCCACGGTCAGGCGTTTCGTTTCCTTCAGGAACTTCATCACTTCGTTATAAAACTGACGCGGGGGGAAGCGGTTTTCGCCGGTCTGATAAAGATGCGAGGGGAAATTCCCAGTCATCAGCATTGCAGTCAGATCAGGCAGGACGGTATGCGGCAGGACCTGATAGAAATTGACCAACTTATGGTTTTCTTCATTGCCCCAGTCTTTCTGGAGTGCGGCGAATTCCGTCACCCAGGCATATTTCCCAAGACCGGTGGTTTCAGTATCATAGGTGACATGGCGCATGATGCCGTTGCGGATCAGGTAATCCGGGAAGGATGTCTGCACACGCTTTTGTACCGGGCGCAGATCTGCCCCTTCGATGTTCAGAACGGGATCCTGTTGCGACCGGCCCTGTGATACCTGACGCGCACGCAAATTCACATTAGGATTATCGGGCAGGATTTTCGTCATATCGCGGATCATCAGGCCGAGAGGGGTGCGGATTTCCGGGTGGCTGACATTCGCGTAATATTCAACGTCAACGCCACGGGTCCAGTACTGGCCTTCAGGAATTTTAATGGTGTAATAAATCATCGTCGACGGTTCCTGGCCGATGATTTTACAGCCTTTGACGTCAGAGACTTCAATCACATCTTGTTCGCTCGGGTTCAGGGCTTTTTTACCAAGATCGGTGATGATTTTTTCCGCCGGTCTGCGCTGCTCCGGGCTGCCGTGGGTGACGACGCCGAAGGGGGCACCGGTGGCCTCGACCATGCGGGAAATTCCCTTGGCGCCGTCATGGCCCGAAGCATGCTTGATAACGACGGTAAAGCCGCGCTGTTCCAGTTTTTTCTTTACGCGGTTGAACCCGACCGGGTTATCGCCGATGCCTGTCTGCGACAGGATGACATAGTATTTTTCGGGTGTGATGAAACCAAGATTCTTTTGATCCTTGTTTTCGACCAGCCGGTTCATGATCGACATCATTTCGTTCTGCGTACCGGTGACGATCAATCCGTGACTCATCGCCGGATCTTCGAGAATTGTTTTTACGCCCTTGGCATTCGGCGTGAAGTTCAGGATCTTGCGGCCAAAGGCCTTGCGGGCGTGTTCCTTCAGTCCTTCGCCATCGCGGCGCTTGACCTTATCCATGACCTTTTTCAGGAACTGCATGCCCGCGCCCATGATAATAGTGTCACGGTTGGTGCGGCCATAGGCGTCGGCCACGGTGGCAATACGTGCCGCGTTCGAGGCAATCTGCACGGTCAGAGGGGCTTTACCGTTATGCTGGGCCTGTATGAAATCAACGATTTCCTGTTCGACAACCTCTTCAGATTTCGCGACATCAGGCTGTCCGGCGCGGGTTGAATCCACCGTTACCAGAGTGGGCTTCAATGTGCCGATCTTTTCAAAATCTGCCGCCGGGTGTGATTTTACATTCGGGTCCGTCTTGGCATCCGAGAAGTGGAAGATCGATCCTTTTGGTGTTTTGACGTTGACCCAGTTGGTAATGGCCGAGTGCGGGATCCAGCCGATGCTCAGATCGAAAGCCCCGGTCTTCATTTCCATCCCGGCCTGGTCCTTGACGATCGTCCATTTTTTCGGACGCCAGTCTTTCGGCACGCCAAGCTTGTTGAAGCTTTCCTCGATAAACATCTTGGTCGCTTCGTTGGCGACGATATGATCGACAACATAACCTGCGAGAATCAGATGCGCGACGCCGCCGTAATGGTCAAAGTGATGGTGCGTGACCATCAGCGTGTTCACTTTATGTTTTGGCTTGTGCTTCGGGTTGTCGCGGTGTTCGAAATAGGCGGCGGCGTAGGGGATCAGACCGTCATAGCCGGTTTTGTCGCGGTCCATCTTGCCAAGGCCGCAATCGACCATGAACGCGTCGGATTTGTATTCCCCTTTTTCATCGTACCATTCGTAGAGATAGACAAAGCAGTTCGCCCCGATCCCGCCTTCCTGGTTGGCGAGGCGCTTGCCGGTCGGGTTGCCGCCCAGCACGCGGTAAGTAAAGCGGGATCCTTCTTCCCGTTTCAGTTCGGGAACGCCGCTGATCGCCTTTTGCGTATTGGTATAACTGATGATTTCACCGAGATCCGGCATCACGCCGTGACGAACCTGCAGTATCGCATCATGTGCGAGATGAAGGGTACGCACCATGTTCTTATGGTCGGAGACACGCTGCTCCCGCCCGTCTATGGTCACACCAGCCAGTTCGACGAGGCCACTATTCTTTGCTGAAATGCAGGGGCGGAAACGTAACTGCGCCACATCGTGTTCATTATAGGTTACGGAGCCGACCGGCTTCTTGCTGCCGAGTTTCAGCTGGATATTATAGCTGTCACGGCCGGCAAATTTCTTGAATTCGCCGTACATGGCGTATTCGGTCATGGTCATTTGCGGCTTGCGCGCGGTTGCGAAGAACTGCGCCGGCATTCCTTCAACAGCCTCGTAACCTTCCTCGAAAAAGGCCGTCACGGCGGGTACGAACTGTTTCGGGATTCGGAGAAGACGGGTAATGTTCTTCCTGCGCTCCTCATACGCCATACGGGCGTTACCGTCTTTGTAGGTTCCGGGCAGAGGTTTTGCCTTCAGGCCAGCGCCTTCGGCGATTTTGCCCAAGAGCGGCATGCGCCGTTCCAGCCGTAATTGCTCCATCACCTGCTGGCAGGTGGCCATGGCGCTGTTGATCGCTTTGCGGTCGTTGATGTCGATGACTGCGCCCTGCACGGTGACTTTTGCAATCCGGATCATGGTTCTGCCGTTGTCTTTGACCGGCACGGCTTCGATTTGCATGAACGGCGTCACAACGTTATTACCGTCCGGCCTGTGGACCCAGTGATCGATATTGATTTTGACGCCGCCCTGAGATCCGGGAACGGCCCGTGCGTGCACGCCGTGAATCCAGCCCTGTTCGGCGAAGAATTTTACGCCGCCGTATTCAGTCGGTTTTTTCTGATGATATTTCTGCGGATCGAGGCCCAGTTCAGCCGGAAAAAACTGCGGGTGGAAGTCAGCGGCGCGTTCAAAAGTACGCTGCAAAATCCCCTTTTCAGGTGACGCAGTGCGCACATCTTTCGGCTTGTCGTTCTGATTCATTATCCCCACATTCTCCCACACGATGTTTTAATCATCGTTGTCGTTACTCTTCATCCCTGTATTCTGCCCGGTGTCTATGCCGCTTTCGCCTGCATGATCCGAAGTCTTTTTATGATCCAGGTAACCCGCAATACGCGCGGTGCCTGGATGTATTCTATGCAATTCAAGCACCCTCTCGAAATCGGGAACCTGCTCTGTATTGATCTGGTTGATGAGGAACAATGCCGCATTTATGGCACGTGACGCAACCTTTTCTGTTAAAGGAATTGGCCTTGCCATCACCTTCAAAGATTCGAGTGCTTTGACCGGATTATTGAAACCTGCAGCGTCAAAAATGCACTCCATTACCGGCAGGTCTGTCGTTTCGCTAAATTTGTCATAGCACCAAGAATCAAGCCGCAGAAAAATTTTCTCCTGCTTATTTTCATGACAATGATGAACACTGTAGGACAGGCCGTCGATGCTGGCATCCTTGGTATTGGCCCGTGTGGCGGAATGCTCGGCTCTTTCTATCCCCTCAAACGCGACCCAGCCGCGCGAAGGCCAGTCTTTTAGAATCGCAGGAACGCAGAAGGATCCCAATGCCTCTGGCAGGGATTTCTTGACCGGCGGGGTGGTTTTTTCTACCGGCGCTGCAACGCGGTAAATTTCGTTACGATATCCCAATTGAACCGACCCATTTATTGTTACGCCAGTATTACTCTGGCTGTGATTGGGGCCTATATTCCCTGTTTCTTCAAGTCTGGATCTTTCCCTTGATCCGTATATAAAGGTAGGCTCGTCCCGGCCGGAAAGCCAGAATGTGCCGTAGCATTATCCACACATGATGTTTTTGCAGAATCAGAAGGTGATAAGGGCGCAGCGATAGCTTTCGATCATCGTGACAGCTGCAGGTTCAAAACTTTTGATGATGTCCAGCTGGTGATAATTGGCATAGGCAATCGCCGATTTATTGCGGCGCAGCGCGTCAATATTATTGACCATGAAAGCCTGCATGATCGGGGCATCGAAGGGATTGAACATGAAAATCAGATATCTTCCTTCCGGCAGAACATAAGTGCTGGCGTCGGCAACGAAAAAATTAACGTCTTTAAAAGATGGTGAAGCCTGTTTGTTAATATTGGCGTCATCGATCAAGGATTCTTCAAAATCGAATCCTTCGGCTTTTCTGAAATCATATTCTGTTGCCGCGTACAGTGTGGCAATTCCGCGACCGCAACCGACATCCATAAAGGCATAGTCTGAAACCGGGTCTTTAAGCCGTTTCAAAATCCGGTCCATGTTCCTGAGCCAGACCGTATGAAAGGCCTGGGCGAATTGCTTGCTGGGCTGATCATTTTTCATCTGCGCCACCGGCACAACCGCCGTATGGGGGAGTTTGTGCCGTAGGATCCATTTATCGTTATACGCATCGTTCAGACGGTAACGCATTTTAAACCGGATTTTTTTGACCAGATTAACGGCGTTCATTATTCCACCGTCACCGATTTCGCCAGGTTGCGGGGCTGATCCACATCCGTGCCTTTGCAGACGGCGACATAGTAAGCGAGCAACTGCGCCGGGATGACAT
>JAQGJB010000115.1 GCA_028290825.1 Micavibrio sp. | reverse complement strand
TGGTCAACTGGGATCCGGTCGACAACACCGTCCTCGCCAACGAACAGGTGATCGACGGCAAAGGCTGGCGCACAGGCGCGCCTGTTGAACGCCGCAAACTTTCGCAATGGTTCCTGAAAATTACCGATTACGCCGAAGAGCTGATCGACGGCCTCAAGACCCTTGAACGCTGGCCCGAAAAAGTCCGCATCATGCAGGAAAACTGGATCGGAAAATCCCGTGGCCTGCAGTTCAAATTCGACGTCGTGGGCAGCACCGACCAGATCGAAGTTTTTACCACCCGCCCCGACACATTATTCGGCGCATCATTCGTGGGTATTGCGCCTGATCATCCATTCGCCAAAGCCCATGCCGCGAATAAACCCGGTTTCGCCGACTTCATCAAACAATGCCAGGCCGCCGGTACCTCCGAGGCCGCGATTGAACAGGCCGAGAAAATCGGCTTCGACACCGGCGCACGTGTCAAACATCCATTCCTCGACGGCGTCGAACTGCCCGTCTTTATTGCCAACTTCATCCTGATGGATTACGGCACCGGCGCGATTTTCGGCTGCCCTGCCCACGACCAGCGCGATTTCGAATTCGCCAAAAAATATAATCTTGAAATAAAACAGGTCGTCGCTCCTGAAAATGGCGAAACCGTCGACCTCCCATTCACCGATGACGGCATCCACATTAATTCCGACTTCCTCAACGGCACCCACGTTGAAGACGGCAAAGCCAAAGCCATCGAGAAAATCGAAAGCCTCGGCAAAGGTTTCGGCACCACCAATTACCGCCTGCGCGACTGGGGCGTTTCGCGCCAGCGTTACTGGGGTTCCCCCATCCCGATGATCCATTGCAAGGCCTGCGGCGTTGTCCCCGTGCCTGACGATCAACTCCCCGTCACATTGCCGGAAGACGCCACCTTCGACAAACCCGGCAACCCGCTTAGCCATCACCCGACCTGGAAACACGTAAAGTGCCCGTCCTGCGGTGCCGATGCCGAACGCGAAACCGACACCTTCGATACCTTCATCGATTCCAGCTGGTACTTCGCCCGTTATTGCGACCCGCGCAACACCAGCCTGCCTGTCGATCCGAAGAAAGCCGCCTACTGGCTCTCCGTCGATCAATACATTGGCGGCGTCGAACACGCAGTCCTTCATCTTCTCTATTCCCGCTTCTTCACCCGCGCGATGAAGGAATGCGGCTACCTCGATATTGAGGAGCCCTTCGCCGGCCTCTTCACACAAGGCATGGTCACACACGCCACGTTCAAGGATGCCGACGACAAGTGGGTTTTCCCCTACGATGTCGAGCCGGGCCATAACGGACAATTCGTCAAAAAAACCGATAAAACCCCTGTCATCATGGGCCGCATCGAAAAAATGTCGAAATCAAAGAAGAACGTCATCGACCCCGATGATATTCTGACCACCTACGGCGCCGATGCCGCACGTCTGTTCATCCTGTCCGACTCACCGCCCGAGCGCGACATTGAATGGACCGAGTCCGGCATCGAAGGGGCATTGAAATTCATCAACCGCCTCTACCGCCTGGTGGCCGAAGCCGATGTTTACACTGGCCCAAAACCCGCCAGCTTCGAAGCACACGCCCTTGAACTGCGCTCCCAATCCCACCGCGCCATTGCCGGTGTCGCCGAAGACATCGAAGCCTTCCACATGAACAAGGCCGTCGCCCGTCTTCGCGAACTGACCAACGCCATCGAAAAATACCCGGCCAATGACTGGGCCAAACGCGAAGCCATTGAAATGGCCCTGCGCGGCTTTAACCCGATGATGCCACACATCACTGAAGAACTCTGGTCACGCCTCGGCCACACCGAGATCCTCGCCGAAACCATGTGGCCGGAAGTCGATCCGGCCCTCCTTAAATCCGACACCGTCACCATTGCCGTGCAGATCAACGGCAAGATGAAGGCCACGATCACCCTGCCAAAAGACTCCGACCAGAAGACAACCGAAACCATCGCCATGAATGACGACAGCGTCAAAAAGGCGCTGGATGGTAAGACCGTTAAAAAAATCGTCGTGGTTCCGGGCCGTATCGTCAATGTGGTGGTCGGATAAATGAAACTCCGTCGGCTCTGTCTCCTCGCCCTGACAATCACCCTTGCCGCCTGCGGCTTTACGCCCATGTACGGCAAACTCGGCAACGGCGATGTCGCGGGCACCCTGAATAACATCCAGATCAGCAACATCCCCGATCATCAGGGCCTGCAGCTGCGCAACAACCTGATTGACCGTTTCTACCGCCATGGCCGCCCGGCGGACCCGACCTATTTTCTCGACATCGCCCCGATTATTGTAAGCAAGACCGACCTTGACCTGACTAAGGACGCCACCGCCACCCGTTCGCAGCTGACTGTGTCGACCGTGATGCGGTTCAGCGATAAACGCACCGGCGCTATTTTGCTGGAGCGCAGCTTCACCTCCAGCGCCAGCTACGACATTCTCGACAGCCGCTTCACCACCCGCGTCTCTGAAGACAATGCCGAACAGAACGCACTTGAAGACCTCGCCCGTCAGATCGAACAGCAGATCGTTCTCTATCTGCACCGCAAATGACACCCCGCACACCGTCATTGCGAAAAGTGAACACCCTTATTGTCATTCTTCTGTTATGCCTGACATTCACCCTCACCCGCCCGGCCTTCGCCGACCCTCCCTGGACCATCACAGAGGGGCGTGACGCCGTTTCCCTCTTTGAAATGCCGAAAGACGGCAATACCTATCAATTGTCACGCGCCTATTACGATGCGGTGAATAAACGCTTTCTGCTCGACATGCTGGTCGGCCCAGCCGCCACGGTCAATATCAGCGGCCGCAAGGCCATTCTTGTCCTCGATCCCAATACCAGGAAAAGCTTCTGGGCCGCGCAGCGTCCGAACCTGTCGGACGCAAGATATATTTTCCCCCTGCCGCCTGCGGGCACCACGATGTTCCTGAATTCCGCGTTGAACCGCCTGGTCGGAACGCAGAATTTTGTCCAGCCCTTCGGCAGACTCGAGGCCGTCCTGCGTGCCTCCGAACAGAAATATTCCAAGATGACCATGCTGAAAAACTACGATAACCCGGGTAATTTGGTCAGCAAGACCTTCGGCAAGGGCGAAATTACCTGGACCATCCGCGACTACCAGCGCAAACCCCTCTTCGCTCTGAAGGAAGAATACGAAGCCAACAGCCACGATTATGCAGGCTTCTGGACGCCTGACGGGCAATACTTCTTTATGATCCTGCCCGGCAATGTTTATTTGACCATGGGGGCCTTTCCGGTTGAGGTCATGGATATCATGCTTCAATCGCACCTTGATGATGTGCGTGACCGCGTCAGGGACGAAATCAGGCTTGACGACCGCATGCTGGCGGGGGAGATCAGCCCCGACGAACATTACGGCCAGCCTTATATCAACCTGATCAACCGTCTCGGCAATTGCGGCGAACTGGAAACGCTGACCGGCAAGATAACCGATCTCACCCTGCACCCGCCCGGGTCGTTACAGAATTTCGGCTTCCCCTACCCCGCCGGGAAACATCTTATTTTTGATTTCAAATCCGAAAAGGATTCCGGCACGTTAAAGGCCAACATTATCACCTACCAGAAGGAAGAAGACGCCTTTGGCAAATACAAGGAATGGCTCCAGACCATTGTCATCCTCAATACATCCGGCGTCACCACTGTCACCTGCCCTTAAAAAATAATTTCCTGTTTTTGTTGACTCCCCTTATCACCCTGTGTCTTTAATAAAGACATGCAACACAACGTTCGCACATCGCTCCATCTAATTACCGCCCGCATGTGGCTCCACATGCGATGCGACAGGGCATAATTTAACCCTCTGTCGTCCCAAGCGGTTGCGGCGACCTTTCTTTTTTCAAGCGCAATCCAGACCTTCCCCAAACCCGTGAAGACTGCACTTTGCCCTGAAAAGGAATTCGCCATGCCGACCCAGCAATCCACAAAATTCAAATCTGCCCCCAAAGACCAGATTTATGAGGAAATCCTGCCGCAGATCGCCAGCCTGGTGAACGGTGAAGACGACCTGATCACGACATTGGCGGATATTACTGCCCTGCTGTCCCAATCATTCGGCCAGATTGACCGCGAACGGATCAATATCGTCGATGCGCTGTATCTGGAACGTGTATTCGACCTGCTGCAACGGAAATATTGCGCGGGGAACCTGTGATGATCAGCCTGATCGTCTTCAGCCTA
Source organism: Micavibrio sp. (assembly GCA_028290825.1). Taxonomy (GTDB): domain Bacteria; phylum Pseudomonadota; class Alphaproteobacteria; order Micavibrionales; family Micavibrionaceae; genus Micavibrio. Next base: position 39,873 of record JAQGJB010000115.1, on the reverse strand, counting down.
GCCGTCATCCCGGGCTGTTGCCTTGGCGTACTGCTGACCCTTGTTTATTCCGGCGGCGGCGATAATATTCAACCATGAAACTCACCTACCGCCAGATCGACGGCTTCGTAAAGAAGCCCGACCCTGCCGCCCGCGCCATCCTGATCTATGGCCCGGATGAGGGGATGATGCGCGAACGGTCCTCCATCATCGGCAAATCCGTGGTTGCCGATCTGAATGATCCCTTCAATGTCGCCGTCATGACCGGTGATGCCCTAAGCGCCGACCCTGCCCGCCTGAACGATGAAGCCAACGCCATGTCGATGATGGGCGGCGCGCGCCTGATCCGCGTCGAGGCTGCCGGTGATTCCCTCACCCCCATCCTCAAAGACTATTTAAAGAACCCCAGCCCAGGCAACCTGGTCATCATCGAAGGGCACGACCTGGCCAGCAAATCATCCCTGCGCCGCCTGTTTGAAACCGCGCCCAATGCCGCCGCCATTCCCTGCTACACGGCCAGCGCCGGCGATGTGCAGACCCTGATCCGTCAGGAATTGCAGGCCTCCGGCCACGCCATTGATCCGGACGCCATCGCCTGGCTGGGCCAGCATCTAACCGGCGACCGGGCGCTGGCCCGCAACGAAATTGAAAAACTGCTGATCTATATGGGCGCGCCACAGCCGGGGACCCGTATCCGCCTGGAGGACGTCCAGGCCTGCTGCGGCCAGGACGGCGAACACAGCCTCGACGACCTGATCTACGCCACAGCCGGGAACCAGCCGGAAGTCGCCATCCGCACCTTCAAACAACTGGTGGATGAAGGCACGGCTCTCGTCGTTATTCAGCGCAGTCTCCAGACTCATTTCCGCCGACTGCACTTCACGCGCAGCCTGATGGAAAATGGAAAATCCCAGATGGAGGCGATGAACAGCCTCAACCCAAAAATCTTCTTCAAATGGGAAGATTCCTTCCGCAACCAGGTTGGCCGCTGGCCCATCAATATTCTGGAATCGACACTCAACCGTCTCGCCAGCCTGGAAGCCGACTGCAAAAAAACCGGCGTCCCCGACGAAGTCATGACCGCCCAGGCCATCCTGTCGCTTTCGGCAAGAAAATAAACTTTTTGACTGTACATTAGGAATATTGATTGTATTACGGAAAGAAACCTGTCTTAATTATAGGATAAAAAATATACGGGTGGAGCATGACCAATCCTCTGATCGAAACCGAAATCCGCTCTCTTTCAGAGAGGCTGCAATCTCGGCTCGACACCAATACAACTAAAAGCGTTTGTGACTTTGCCGCAGCTGTCGGCAAAATCGGTCACGTCGCCTACCAGGGCGAGCCCCTCTTCAACATCGGCGAAAGCGCACCCGACGGCGAGGACCCCATCAGTGAACTTCTCGTTCGCGTCACCGACGAAAACCAGCAACTCCTGCCGACGGAAGCATCGGTAAATGAAATCAACACATTAGGCGGCCATCAGGAACTGGATCATATTGTGGTTCTCCTCGCAATGTACCAGGCGATCGAAGAAAAACGCCTTCCTGTGTCGATTAACATTTCTTCAAAAAACGCGGTGAGCTTTGACAAGCTGATTACTTATCACGAAACACTGCAGGAATTTCTCTGCGGACAATACAGGCCGGACCAGATCACCTTTGAATTGCTGGAAGATGACCCTGCCGATAACCCAAGCCATGATGGTCTGCGGGTAATGCGCGAACTCGGTTACAAATTTGCGATCGACGACCTCTCACACAACAGGCCGCACGACGAGCGCCGCCTCGCCAATCTCGGCCCCTATATGGACCTTGTCAAAATTGATGGCAAGACACTGGAAGCCCTGCGAAACTCAGAACTATCCCCTGCAGATTTCCGTCAGTTTGTCGGCCGGATCAGGGAACAGGCGCCCGAGGCAAAAATCCTTTGCGAATGGGTCAATTCGCCGCGCGAGGCGCTTCACCTGAAAGCCGTATACGGAATTGACCTTTGTCAGGGCCGCGACCTGCCCCATCATGACAAGGAATTCCGCGATGCCCTGCTAAAACCGCCGCAGATGGATTTGAACTTCTAAAGGTGCTGATTGGCTGGTACCACTACAAAGACGGCATCCCTCATAATGAAAATGGCCCGGCTTTGCACTAAATAAAAAAGGCGGGCCACTCGACCCGCCTTTCAAATTCTAAATTCAAAAATTATTTTGCGCGGGAAACATATTCGTCCGTGCGTGTATCGATTTCGATTTTTTCGCCGATCTCAATAAAGGCCGGAACGTCGATTTCGTAACCGCTTTCCAGTTTGGCTTTCTTCATCACCTTGCCGGAGGTATCACCCTTCACGGCGGGTTCCGTGTAGACGACTTCGCGCACCAGTTTGATCGGCAGCTGGATCGACAAAGGCTTGCCTTCGTAGAATACGATCTCGCACGGCATTTCTTCTTTGAGGTATTTCAGGGAGTCTTCAATGAACTCCTTCGACACTTCATAGGAATTGAATTCGGAATCCATGAACACGTAATCGTCGCCGCTGGCATAGGAGTACATGACTTCCTTGCGGTCGAGGATAACGTCTTCGAATTTCTCATCCGACTTATAGATGCCTTCCGACGGCGAACCCGTCACCAGGTTCTTGAATTTGAATTTCATCACCGACGAGTTACGGCCGGATTTGCTGAATTCTGATTTGGTGACCAGCAGCAGGTTGTTGTTCAGTTTAACAACGTTGCCGGAGCGGACTTCTTGGGCGAACTTCATAATGGCATTCCTTAAAGGTTATCTTCGATAAAGCGGAGCAGCTGGGTGGCCAGATCGTCCTGCCTGGCCTGTTCCTCGGCCCGGACCCGGGCAAAAGCGGCGAAAGCGGGCAGATCGTCAAAATACGCGGTGACGCTCTCCGTCTTGTGGCCCCTTAGATTCCACATCCCGCTAAAATCTGCAAGGACTTCCGCGCGTTCAGGGTCAAGATTCTCGCTATACCGCTTTAAAAACGCGTCAAGTTTGGGGTAATGGGCACCGTCCGCCTGGGTATAGATCTGCCAGATATAGGGGCGGCCCGCCCACAGCGCCCGCAGGAACGAATCCTCACCGCGCACGAAATTGACATCCGCCGTCCATAGCAACCGCTCAAAATCCTGCTGCGGCATGTAATCGAATCCGGTGATTTGCACATCACCGGGGTTATGCTGCAGCAAAAGTGCAGCAATTTCCTTTAAAGCAAAGATGCGGGCATTACGCCCCTGCAACCCGGCCAGCAAAGCAGGAACGGGGGCGTCCTTATAACAAAAAAGGCTGATATCCAGGGATTTTTCAGCTACAGGCGGGAACCCGAGCCGCGCCCGCCATTCGTTTTGTTCCGTGACAGAGCCTTGAAATTGATCCCGTTCCTGCAGCAAATTCACCTCACGAAACAGCCCCCCGGTCCGCGCTGTGAACCCGGGAAAAAACAAGGTCTTGTTCAGGCCCGTCGGGTGCAGGGAGACAACCGCATGACAATCTTCAACCCAGTCTTCAGCGCTTAAATATTCCAGATCGATCCAGACGGGTACCGGCGCTTTTTGCTGCACCATCAACTCCACAAAAAATGGGGGCAGGGCACAGGCAAAGGCCTCGATGATAACGGCACCAACGCCACGCTCCGCCTTATAAAATCCGGCCAGCACCCCGTCGTCCCAGAGAAGAACCTCCACACCGCTAATAATCTGATATTCCTTAAGAATATTGATTTCAGGGGCAATTTTCCTGAACGTTTCAAGGTCGTCAACAACCAACCGGACGGCGCAATCTTTCTCGCGCACCAATTGCTGCGCCAACCGCCATGTCACCCCGATATCGCCAAGATTATCGACGACACGGCAGAAGATGCTGACGGAGAGTTTTTGCTGCATGAATTAAAGAGCGAGCTTATCCCGCATAGGCTGCTGCAGCATTTTATAAAGCTTGGGTTTAAACTTCATCTGCTGCGCGGCGCCATACTGCATTGCTTCGTTCCAGACCGCATATCGCGATACAAAATCCTGGGCTTTTTCTGCGTCTCCCTCCAGCTGAAGAGCGATGACGTCTTCAAGCATCCGGCGTGCCACAGGAGCTATTTTCTCAGGTACAATACGTAAACGGCCTTCAGCCTCGAATTCTATAGCGCCCTGCTCACGGAAATAATTCATCTGCATGACGGAGCGGATACGATGCGCCTCGTGTTGCGCCGGTTCTTTGGTCAGCAGACCCCGCGACGCCCAGGTCAGGTAAACGATATTAGCCAGCTCGCCGCTCATCGCACCTTGCTCAACCAGGTAATCGGTCATTACAAGGGAACCCATATCAGCCTTGTTTTCTTCAATAATGTCGCCATTTTTGCCAAGCCCGGACTTTTTATCCCGGCCATCTTTGGCATCCCGCGGTCCAAGGGTATGGGCGAATTCATGACCAATGGTGAAAAGGAAGGAGCCGTCCTCATCATACATGGCGTGCTGCGCCGGATCGATAAGGGTATCGAGGAAACTTTGGCGCTGCGCCGGATCGGCGCTCTGGCGGACCTGACGGTGGAAGGTCAGGCGCCCGCCCTCATTAAGCTGTGTCGCCAGCTTGTCGCTGTTCGGCAGATTGTTGGCAAGGGTAACACCCCCGCGAACCGCAGCATAAGAGCCGGACATCACCACCAGATCCACATCGGCAAAGGTCATTTTCAGGCTTTCGGTCGGCCCTGTGTCAGCATATTCGCTGTAGAGCGGCATCTTTGATTTAAAAGCATCCAGATACTTGCGGTAAAGCATGATTTTTCCATCGGAATCCTTGTTTACAATCCCGACGCGCGTGCCAAAACTATCCTTGGCTTTCGCCTTGATTCCATTCAGCGCGAGCACAGGCGCAACCGCAGGATCGGCACTGACATCCTTGCTCATCGTATCGGCGTAAGTTTCACGGCCAATCGTAAAATCGAGCGGCGAATCCTTAAGATTGACCCACGCTTTATCCGCGCGATACATCGCTTCCGGATCGCTGTCGTTCACCAGAGCCTGGGCGTGCCAGCGCAGATATTCAGCAAAGCCTGCATGATCTGTTTCGCGCGCAGCGGCAAGCAGCTCACATGCAGCATTTTTCATCTCACCTGCAAAAGCGACAGAGTAGGGAACCGCTGTCAGATCTGCGTTATCACGCTGCACGATGGTATTGTTGCCCAGCAATGCAGAAGCCTGTTCCGGGTGACTGGCAATATACGTTACCACCTCATCGCGGGTGATATTCTGCGGATAGAAATTGCGGCCCTGCTGCACTTTCTTGTTTTTGAAGAGCGGCAAAGGCTCCGTTTTCAGGGCATACATATCGTTGCCCTCGACACCGTTCTGCATAGTGAAAATGGATAGAGCTTTAATAGCTGCAGGGTGGCCTGTAGCGGCTTCGGCTTCCAGGATATTACGGGCCTGAATATTATCCCGATGATCCTGCTTCAGGAACACATCATTGAGAATAATGGCGGCGCGGACAGGATGTCGCAGAGCAGTCTGATTGGCGGGAGAGAGGCGGTCATATGAATTCTGAGGATCAAGAACCAGATCACGCGTTTTATGCAGCAGGATGTCATCCATTTGCGCCACATTCATCGCCAGTTCAAATTCACCGCCCGGGTTGAGGGCGGCGTTCCGGAAGAGGGGGGCCAAGGTTGTCGCGCGGGTCGTAGCTGGCTTGGCGCCTGCTGGTTTTTTACGGGGCATTTCATCTCTCCTGTTCCCGGTCTTTGTGCCCGCATTGCATCAATATGTCAATAAATTGTCGTAGAGATTTTTATGGCATCCTTTATAAGGAAACGCTAAGGTCCGGCCCATGAAAAATGCAGCTGATAATTTACGGGGCCTTGAAGCAATAGTCTGGGATTATGACGGCGTCCATTATGATTACGCCACCTTTCCTCCACTCTCCATTTTCGATGATGTCCGCACCCGCGCTGCTTTGCGTATTCTTCCCTCTTTAAGCGAAACTGAAGCGCGCCTGATCGGAGAGGAAGGATATAACCGTTATGGCGACGCCGTCCACGGCTACACGCTCTGGGCTGCCGCGAACGGGCTTGATGTTGCGACGATCCGTGAAAGCATCTTCAAGGGTTATCACAGCGATCTTTTCAATCACCTGGTTCAGGACTACCCCCAGCATATCATCCGCGATGCCGAAGCCGTTCTGGCCTTCCAGCGCACGGCAAGCCATGTGCAGCATGGCATCGCCACGCATTCCAGCATCGAACACTGGGCCAAGCCTTTCCTGAAGCGCCAGGATCTTCTGCAGTTCTTTAACGAGGCGGCGCTCATCGGTCTTGATGATGTGGGTTACGCCCGGAAAACCGAGAGCACGGCGGCACTTCTCGGCTCACTCGATGCGCTCAAAATTGCGCCGCATAACGCCGCCTTTGCCGAAGATACGCTGGCCAATCTGAAGCACGCCCATGTCAGCCTGCCTGGCCTGACCACCATTTTCATTCATCACGGCAGGCCGCTTGAAACGCTGCCTGATTTTGTGACCCTCCAGGCCGAAAGCCCAAAAACAGTGATGCAGGCCATAGCCCGCACACACCGGCTTTAATCCTGTAAAGCTTCCTTAGGTCGGATACCCGCCGAGAAAATCCATTTTACCAATCTCCACGCCGTTATGGCGCATGATGCCATAGGCCGTGGTCACATGGAAAAACAGGTTCGGCAGGGCCATGCCCAGAAGGTAACCCTGACCTTTCAGGTTCCGCTCAACGCCGCCCAGTTTCAAAGTGACCTCGCGGTCCTCGCCGCCGTCAATCTGCTCCGGCTTTACACTCTGAATGAAATCAATGGTCTTTTTGATCCGTTCCTGAAGTTCGGCAAAGGTCTTTTCAGTGTCCTCAAAGCTTGGAACCGGCACGCCGCCGACGCGGGCGGTGAAACCCTTGGCCGCATCCGATGCGATTTGAATCTGGCGGGGCAGGGGGAGCATGTCGGGCGCCAGGCGGGCGTTCATAAAGACAGTTTCATCGATTTTCTTTGCTTTGGCGTGCGCCTCGGCCTTGCTCAGGAGCGTCGAGAGATTGGTCAGCATTGTGACAAAGACAGGTACAGATGCCTGATAAAGGGACAGGGTCATTGGTTTTTTCTCCATAAGTGTTAAGGCGTAAAAGTCAAAAAATCTTTTTAAATCATTACCATGGCAAAGTTTCACTCATGTGTACGTATCCACCCGTACGCCCTGAATCGGGCAGTGTGGCCAGCTGTACGCTGGTCTTGCTGCCGTCTGCGATCTCCATCGGCGCTTCCGTCCCGCCCATATCGGTCTTGACCCAGCCCGGATGAGCCGAATTAACCTTGATATTAGTCGCACGAAGCTCATCCGCAAGGTGGACGGTAAAGGCATTCAGGGCGGTCTTCGATGCATTATAGGCAAAGACCTTCTTATCACCGATCGGTGAGGCCGGATCACTGTTGAGGGCGAGCGAACCAAGAATGCTGGACAGGTTCACGATCCGTCCCGCCGCCGCTTTGCGGATCAGGGGCAGGAGAGTCTGGGTCAGCGCCACAACGGCGAAGAAGTTTGTTTCAAAGGTTTCTTTCAGGACATCAGGCGATACTTTCGACACGTTCGGCGCGGCCGACAGGTCTTCAACCATGATCCCGGCATTATTGACCAGAATATCCAGACGTCCATACAAGCCATTGAAATAATCATAGGCTTCTTGATGGGTTTGCGGGTCAGTGGCCACAAAACGGATCGCATCCGCCGCAATCCCCTCGGCCTTTAGTTTTTCGGCGGCTTCCCGGCCTTTGGCCAGATCGCGCGCGCCGATCACCACCGTAATCCCCTGTTTGCCCAGATCCTTTGCGGTCTGAAAGCCGATGCCGCGGTTGGCCCCGGTGATGAAGGCGACTTTTTCTGTGGTCATGATTTCTGCTCCCGTCGGTTTTCGTTCGATAGTTCGATATAATTGTACTATAGACGGAAGTCAACGCCGGGACAGGGATATATTTTTTTAGCCCTTTTAACTCCGCATGATGATGTTCATGTGGTGACGGTGATTCTCAGGATAAAAGGCCGGATTGTAGTAAAGCGGCAACGCGGGTGCAGGCGCACTGGACCGCACCAGTTGCGGCAGGGCGGTTGCGATGGCATCGATGGCCTTTTCAGGCGCGGCCATAGGCACAAATGAACGGCGCAGATCCGTCGTGGTCACCGCCATATGCCCCGCGCGCGGCACGGCGAACAAATCCACAACGCTTGGCCGGCGGAACCCGTAATGGCCGCTGGCGCAGTTGAATGCGGTGGTCCCGTCACTCGAAAACTCGATCCAGTCGCCCGGTTGGCCGGTCGCTATGACCGCCTTTTTAAACGCGCTCTTTTCTTCTTCGCCGAGATAAAACGGTATGTCCTCAACCACAAGCGCGACCTTATCGCTGTTGTCACGGTATTCCCGGTAAATGCCATCGTCGAAATAATCGATTGTCTCAGGGCGGAAATAAAAACTGTAATCGCGGTCCTTGTCCGGGCTGTTCCCGTCAAGACGCAATAATACCATGCCTTTACTTTCCAGCTTTGCGACGATTTTCCCCAGCCGTGTATCCAGTGTGTCTTTGGTGAATTGCAGCGAACTGATGCGCGCCCCGTCCGCCCCGCCCCAGAGATCGACCCGTTGCAAATCTTTCCACACCGCTATATGCCGCAAGCTGGTGATATCGATGCGGACCTTGTTATTGAATGAGTCGCTGAGCGTTACGGTTTTTGCGGCCATGTTTTCTCTCTTTGTTTTATTCTGCGGCGATCATAGCGGAAACAACAGCTTTCCGCAAAATTAACTGCGCTTCCGGCCTTTGCAAATTGAGATAAAAGTCGCGCTAAATATACTCAAATAAAAAGATTTGCATCCGCTGCCGCGTAAGCACAGAATTAAAAATAGATCGCTTAAAAATGCCGTTTTCTTACTCACCCCAGCCATAACAGCCAAGAGGGCTTTAATGATTATCAGAACGATAACCAGTGTCGATAAAACTGAAAACAATGTTGAATCAATCACGACCCTGGTCGGCCCGGACTGGGGGCCCTTCACCCTCGCTGAATGCGTCGCCTGGGCGAAGGAGCCGGATCATCAATTCGTCGTGCGCGGCGCAATCTCCACCCTCGAAGTCATGGTCGTCCCCTCAAAAACCGAGCCAGGCCGCGAAATACTGCAGACCCGCATGGACCGCACCATGGTTGACACCTTGCTGACCCTGAAACCGATTGTGAAACTGGAAAGCCTGTTTGGCGGATCGCAGTCAATCTTCTAGCGTTGCTTAAAGCGTCCTTGATGCCGGGATTGCCTTCAGCAATATCTGCGTCAATATCGCCGGATCGAAGGGCTTGCCGATAAAGTCATCCATCCCCGCCGCCAGGCATTTCGCCTTATCGCTGTCCTGCACATGCGCGGTCATCGCGATGATGGGTGTGCGCGGCATATTGTTTTCGGCTTCGAAGGCGCGAATGCGCTGCGTGCTTTCAAGACCGTCCATGCCGGCCATCTGAACATCCATAAGGATCAGGTCATAGCGCCCGGTCTGGATGATCCTGACCGCCTCAAGCCCGTTCCTTGCGCAATCATAACTGTAGCCGAGAATATCGAGCATCGCGGTAATCACCACGACGTTCGGCTCGTAATCCTCAACCACCAGAATGTTTTTCCGGACACTGTCGGCGGGATTTTCATCGGCGTCGATCGCCGCATGCCGCGCACTGTTGCGCAGGGGCAGCTCCAGCAGAAAATTACTGCCCAGGCCAACCCGGCTGCTGACGCTCAGCCTGCCGCCCATCTTCTCTGCAAAGGCACGCGCAATAGCCAGACCCAGCCCCGTGCCGCCATATTTACGCGTTGTCGATGCATCGGCCTGCACAAATTTATCAAAGATCGCGGCAACCTTGTCTTCGGGGATTCCAATGCCGGAATCGATAACCTCGATCGCCAGAATGCTTTTTTCCGCGCCGCCTTCCTGCAGGGAGACTTTAAGCTCGACCGAGCCTTCCTCCGTGAACTTCACCGCATTGGAAAGCAGGTTGATCAGCGTCTGCTGTATGCGGAAACCATCACCGATATAATAGCGGTTCAGCGGCGATGCATAAGTGGTGCGCAGCACCAGCCCCTTCTCCCGCGCCCGCACCCCCATCATATTGGTGGTCTTCTCGATCAGCTCCGGCAGGTTGAACTCCGCCTCCTCAAGCTCCAGCGAGCCCATTTCCAGCTTGGAAAAATCCAGCAGATTGTCGATCAGGGTCATCAGGCTTTCCGCACTCTGCTTCAGCGTGCTGACGTACTGGGTTTCCTTGTTGGTCAAGGTCTTCGACATGCCAAGAATGCTGGCCAGCCCGATCACCGCATTCATTGGTGTGCGCAGTTCATGGCTCATATTCGCCATGAACTCGTCCTTCTTCTGGTTCAGCTCCAGAAGTTCTTTTTCCGTCTGCTTCTGTTTCGTAATATCGCGCGCCACTTTCGACGCGCCGATGATCTTGCCCTGGCTGTCGAGAATCGGCGAAACGGTCAGTGAAATGGTCACCGGCGCGCCGCTTTTTGTCCGGCGTATGGTTTCGAAATGCTCAACCCGTTCGCCCTTGCGCACCTTGCCGATGATCGCATATTCCTCGTCCATGCTGTCTTCGGGGATGATCAGGCTGATATGCTGCCCGATCGCTTCTTCGGCGGTATAGCCGAACACGCGCTGCGCCGCTGTATTCCAGGAGGTGATGACGCCGTCCAGATTTTTACTGATGATTGCATCATCGGACGACCCGACAATCGCCGCCAGATAGGCGCTGGCGCGTTCCGCGTCCTTGATCGCGCCGATATCGCGCGCCACATTGGAAACGCCGACGACGTCACCCGCCGCATTCCTGATCGGCGAAACGGTGAGCGAAATATCGATCAGCCGCCCGTTTTTGGTTTTCCGCCGGGTTTCAAAATGGTCGATTTTTTCCCCGGCGCTGACCCGGCCGAGAACCGTGAATTCCTCATCTCTCCGGTCGTCCGGAATGATCAGATGAATATGCTGGCCCAGCGCCTCTTCCGCCGTGTAGCCGAACATCTGCGCCGCCGACTCATTCCATGAAGTGATGAGGCCCTGCAGCGTCTTGCTGATGATCGCGTCATCCGACGATTCCACAATCGCCGCCAGCGACGAGTTCAGCTCTTCCTTCGTGGGAATGTAGGGTTCGATAGCCATACCATTGTATATAACAGAAAGGCCCGCGCCTGCAATTAATCCGCGCCCCCCTATCATCGCCGGGGGAATTGGCCGGTTAAAATTTAAGCCGTTGCATCAGCGCATTCGTCTGCAGCAACGCTGTGCTGGTGACATGGATATCTGTCCGCACCTGCTGCGCAAGGCCGTCCTTGACCTCACCAAGCTCGTCCAGGGCATTGCAATAAACCTGCATGGTCTGGACGTCCCCTTTGTGAAGACCGTTATTTTCGATTGAATCCCGGAGCGTCTTTGTCCGGACGGCCAGTTCGCAAAGCGCTATAACCTGGACGTCATACCCCGCATCCCTCAATCCGCGGACATCCTCCAGGGCAGGGTATTGCTTTAATTTCCGGGTGACGTCCCGCACCTCCGGCGCAAAGGGCGGCTGGTTCGGCACCCGTCTGCCGATCTCGGTGTTGCACTGGTCCGCAACCGAGAGAAACAGGGCCGTCATCAGACGGTCTGGCGCTAAATGATTGTTTTTGAGTTTTTTATAAAAGCTCTCGGCATGCCGGGCCAGAAACCGCCCCTTCGGCAGGCTGCACGCGCCGTAAGCCATGGCATATTGGTGAAAAGCCGCCTTGAGTTGCGGATCATGGGCCCAGGGTTTTTGCCAGCTCAACAGGGTCATTTCTCTATCCTTTAATAACGGGGTGTCATTTTACTTAATATAAACACCGTTTCGCTGTCAAACTTTTGGCTTAAAGGCAAGGCAAAATAGGGAGGAGGTCACCATTCAACCATCAATCCATACAATGCTGATCCCAACCTCTTGGCAAAAACTTATTCTTTGAAGTTTGAAGGATATTTATAGAAAGCCCTTATTTTTTCCATTGCACCCGGATACTTCTTCCGCGTTTTAATAATTGCCACAAGCCAAGCACATAAAATGCCCAAAGCAACTGCGCACCTCGCAACTTTTAGATCTTCAATCAAATTCTCTGCCAATCCAAGAGACAGAAGACCAATTATAGACAAGGGAGCAAGAAAACAAACAAAGACTAGGCTATAACGTCGAGTTTCGCGCCGATAGAAAAGCAAACCTTCATAAGTGTCAGCATCCAGTTTGCCAAGCATAGTTTGGCGGCTTTTCTCTACAGCGTCCCGCACATCCTGAGCAGCAATTGCACCAAACCTGAAGTACATGATACATCGCGATGAAATCACCACAAGAAAAAGCCAGATCACAGCACCAGCCAGAAAAATACCTTTTTCTCCTTGATAGGTTTTAACGTCTAAATAATCTGAAAGACGGTCAAAACCGACGATAATAGGAATGGCAAAAACGATCATAAAAATTAATGCGATTAGCTTTCTAAAAGCTACACGATTTTCTTTATCTTGATCTGGCTGAAATTCCATCATGTTTAATAAGATGTGCCCGTAACATGGGTTTTAACTTCAAGGGTGGATTGGTTAACTGTCGTCATTGCAATGAATGACAACTTCGCTGGCATAGGAATTAGAAAATGTTAGAAGCAAAAACAGAGCAGTTAAAATTGCTCTCGTGCCTATACCTCCTGCCAAACTCTACTGCTTTCGCAGCAACTTAATCAACTTATCCAGCTGATCCATATCCTTGTACTTCACCACAATCTTCCCGGCACCCGATCCCGATGAATCCATCTCGATCGCGACTTTCATCTTCAGTTCCGCGCTCATATCTTTTTCAAGATTGACGGTGTCGACATCTTTCTTCCCGGTCAGGTATTTCTTCGCCTTGGTCACGGCCGTGTCGCCGCCCAGTTCGGTGGCGAGGCGTTCGGTGTCACGCACGGAGAGGCCGCGCTCCATCACCTGATAGGCGAGGGCTTCGGGATTTTTGGAGGTAATCAGCGCGCGCGCATGACCGGCGGACAGATTGCCCTGGCGCACCAGATGCAGAATGCTATCCGGCAGGTTCAGGAGGCGCACCATGTTTGCGACATGGCTGCGGCTTTTGCCGACCACTTTGGCCAGCTTTTCCTGCGTGTAGGCAAACTCCTCCATCAGGCGCTGATACGCTTCGGATTCGTCGATGGCGTTCAGGTCTTCGCGCTGGAGGTTATCGACCAGCGAGATTTCCATCGCGCCTTCATCGTCGAGGTCCTTGATGATGACGGGCACTTCATGCAACTGCGCCCGTTGCGCCGCGCGCCAGCGGCGTTCACCGCCGATGATTTCGTATTCGCCGGTTTTGCCTTTCAGCGGACGCACCAGAAGCGGTTGCAGAACGCCGTATTGCTCGATGGACAGCGCCAGCGTCATGATCGTCGCATCATCGAAGGTGCGGCGCGGCTGGAACTGGCCCGGTTTTAGGGACGAGATCGGCAGCGTCTTGCGCGGGCCGGATGAATCAGTGCTTTGCGCCGCCTGCGCCGGTGCAGCCGGAGCCGCAGCAAAAGAAGGCGTTTCTTCATCTTCGAACAGGGCGTTGAGACCGCGGCCAAGACCGCCTTTTTTTGCTGCGCTCATCATTATGCTCCCGTTCCTGTCTGTGTCGTTGGTGCAGCAAGAAGGACCTGCTGGTTAATCGTGCGCTCGCGTTTCAGCACTTCGCTGGCGAGGTGGATATAGGCGCTGGCACCGGGGCAGCGCATATCATAAACGATGGCAGGCAGCCCGAAGGAGGGCGCTTCCGACAAACGCACATTGCGTGGAATGACCGTCTTGTAAACCTTTTCGCCAAAGAAGCTGCGCACATCTTCCGCGACCTGATTGGCGAGGTTGTTGCGCTTGTCGTACATGGTCAGGACCACGCCGTGAATATCCAGTGTCGGGTTGAAAGATTTGCGCACGCGCTCGATCGTTTTGACGAGGTGGCTGAGGCCTTCCAGCGCATAAAACTCACATTGGAGCGGCACGACAATCGTGTCCGACGCGACCAGCGCGTTAAGGGTCAGCAGGTTCAGGGAAGGCGGGTTGTCGATAATGACATAATCAAAGGGTAATTCGATTCGCAACGCATCGCGCAGGCGGTATTCGCGGTTATCCGCCGTCACCAGTTCAATCTCCGCGCCGGACAGGTGAATTGATGACGGAACGATGGACAGGTTCGGCACCTTGGTCGTCATAACCGAATCCATCACCGAAACTTCATTAAACAACACATCATAAGTCGAATACTTGATATCAACCCGGCGAATCCCCAGACCCGTCGACGCATTCCCCTGCGGATCGAGATCCAGCAGCAAAACCCGCTTTCCCACCGCTGCCATTGCCGTCGCCAGGTTAATCGCCGTCGTTGTCTTGCCAACGCCGCCTTTCTGGTTGGTGATAGACATGATACGTGGAATGGTGAGTGTGGATGCGGTCATATCTTTGCCTGCTCTCTGCTGTCGTTTGTTTTTGTTTGATATGAATTGATCGAATGCAAATGCTAAAGCTGCCACATGTGGCAGACGGGCACTATGCCCGAGTCTTATCCACATGGTCAAACTTTTTCAGACTCTTTTTTGCCCTGTGGAGCGCCGCTGGTGCGCCCTGTAGCGGCACCCTAAATTTTGCTCAGATTGGTAATCGTAAGGATGGTGGCCTTGGGATCGGTAATACTGACTGTTTCACGTGAATCGAAGGTCCAGATCTTCCGCGCTTCCGCCATTTCCGCTGTCGCCAGCTGCCCCTTCGGGAAGATACAGACCAGCGCCGGATTGGCCTGGGCCCAGGGATAAATATAGCCAAAAAGCTCGCTTAGGGATGCCAGCGCCCGCGCTGTCACAACATCCGGCGCAGGCAGCGATTCCGAAGCCTTTTCGATTCGCTCGGCCACGATTGATACCGGCGTTGAGGATTCACGTGAAACAGTCATCAGAAAGGTGCATTTCTTCTGATCCGATTCAATCAGCGTAACCTTGAGGGCCGGAAGTGTCATCGCCAGAACTAATCCAGGAAATCCCGCCCCACTCCCCAGATCGTAAAGAGTTTGGGCCTCTGCCGGAACCATTGGCGTCAACTGAATAGAATCCATGAAATGCCGGTCCCAGGCCTCGGGAATAGTGGCTGGTCCAACCAGATTAATCGCTTTCTGCCATTTAATAAGCAGCACTTCATACTGGCGAAGCTTCGCCAATGATTCACGTGGAACACTGAATTGACTATCAGGCTGCACGGCGCTTCACATGGCGTAAAAGGGCAGTTATAGCCGCAGGTGTAACGCCAGGAATTCTGGCCGCAGCCCCCAAAGTCGCCGGACGCGCCTTTTCCAGCTTCACACGGATTTCCGTCGAAAGACTCCCCAGATCTGCATAGTTCAGATCCACAGGCAGCATTAAAGCTTCATCCTTCTTGAACGCTGCAACATCCGTATCCTGACGATCCAGATATCCTGCATACTGAGCGTCAATAACAATCTGTTCCACAATATCAGGAGCGAAGTTCCCCAATTCCGGCCAAACGCCACAAACTTTGGCCCAATCTACCCCTGTATGGCGGAGCAGATCAAAAGCGCTTCTGCGCTGACCATCCATGTTGATAGCAAAGCCTTTTGGATTGAGTTCATTGGGTGTGCCATTGAGGCTCTGGGCCAATGTTCTTGCTTCGGCCAGTTTTTCTGCCTTTTTCATCCACAGTGTTTCCCGTGAAACATTCACACAGCCAATAGCCATTCCAGCAGGGGTCAAACGCTGGTCTGCATTGTCCGCGCGCAAGCGCAGGCGGTATTCGGCGCGGCTGGTAAACATACGATAAGGTTCAGGAGCACCGCGGGTGATCAGGTCGTCAATCAGCACACCAATGTATGCATCAGACCGATCAAGAATAAATTCACGAGAACGGCCACCGGAGGCGAGGGCAGCGTTAATACCGGCCATTAAGCCTTGCGCGCCAGCCTCTTCATAGCCTGTAGTCCCGTTGATTTGGCCAGCCAGGAACAGACCGGGAAGGCGCTTGGATTCGAGGGTCGGACCGAGATCGCGGGGATCGCAATAGTCGTACTCTATAGCGTACGCCCATTGATTCACAATGACATTCTCGAGGCCGGGGATCGTACGGAGGAGTTCGTCCTGAACCTCGATGGGCAGGGCGTTGGAGATGCCGTTGGGGTAGATTGTCGGATCGTCTAACCCTTCCGGCTCAAGGAAAATCTGATGCTGTTCCTTGGTGGCGAAACGAACGACTTTGTCCTCAATTGACGGACAGTAGCGCGGTCCTGTTCCCTTAATTGCACCCGAATACATCGGAGCGCGGTGGAGGTTGGCGCGGATGATATCGTGGGTTTTAGGAGTGGTATGGGTAATGTGGCAGGAAATCTGCGGCACGGTCACTTCGGTGTTCATGAAGGAAAAAGGCTGAGGCGGGTTGTCGCCGGGCTGCTCTTCCAGAATTGAAAAATTGATACTGCGGCCATCCAGGCGGGCTGGCGTACCGGTTTTAAGACGGCCAAGGGGAAAACCGAGACGCTCAAGAGTTATGGCCAATCCCACTGTCGGCGCTTCCCCTACCCGACCCGCAGCAATTCTTTCATCACCCCGGTGGATCAGGCCCCGCAGGAAAGTGCCAGTGGTCAAAACCACCGCGCCACAAGAATATACCTTACCATCCAGTGTCTTAAGCCCACGAATCGATTCGTTGCGATCCAGAATAAGATCGTCTGCTGCACCTTCGATCAAGGTCAGATTTGGGTAATTGTGCAGCATTTCCTGCATGGCATTACGGTACAACTTCCTGTCCGCTTGCGCGCGCGGCCCCCGAACCGCAGCGCCTTTTGAAGAATTAAGAACCCGGAATTGGATACCGGCCTGATCGATGATCCTGCCCATAACGCCGTCCAGCGCGTCGATTTCCCGCACCAGATGGCCTTTGCCAAGACCGCCAATGGCAGGATTGCAGGACATGACCCCGACAGTTTCGATCTTGTGCGTCAGTAGGGCGGTTCTTGCACCCATGCGCGCCGAGGATGCCGCAGCTTCACAGCCTGCATGTCCGCCGCCGACAACAATCACATCGAAATGGGTCTGGGTGCTCATAAGGGGGGTTATACGCCCTCTGTGGATAAAATTCCACTTTTCTGAATAGCCGTTACGACGGGGCCGGGCCTTACTGCATCCTTCTAACCATATTCCATGAGGTTTTATTTGAAACATTCCCTGATCATTCTGATGGCGCTTATTTTACAGGCAGGGCCAGCATACGCAGATCGAACCTGCTCACCTGAAATGGCCGGGGCGGCCCTGTCAGAAATTAAAAGCCTGAATAGACAGCTTCTGCGGATTCCTCCATCAGCCACGACAGAAGGGGATATTGCACCTGAAGCAAAATTGCCTATGGGTCTGCTCAATGAAGCATTTAAACATTGGATGACGGCCGAGCTGAACTGCCAACCTTCCGGCACTTTTAATCTGGCGAAATTCAATGCGCATATTCAGGAAACGATAAAACTCATCCTTGCAGAAAAGCCTGCACCCAAGGATGACGAAACACATTACGGACTGAACTGGGTAAAATTTCAATTCGACCAGCAGCAGCAATTTCTTTTTGTAAAAATGTCACAGGGTATTCCCTGTACCGATGATATGGCTCTCCTGGGATATAGTATTAACAAAGACCAGCAAGATGCATGGACCAAAGTCATAGACATCTCGAGCGATTACAGCCTTGAGAAACCTGGTTCTTATCGCTTTAAAAAACCTTCTATTATGAAGGACCCCCAAAACGGACATACAGTTATTCTACTCACCAGCATCCCCGGACAATGTAACAGCATGTGGTATGGCTTTGATTTTAGGGTGATTGAGCCTGACCCCAATGGACATTCCCACGAAATATTCGCCACGGGCGGAATGTATTTTAACGGTGAACTGACGGATGACGGCGGTCCGGAGTTAAAAACGCATGGCAACAGATTTCGCCTCAGCTGGCATACACCTGATTTCGCAGATCACGACCCCGGAGAAGCGGTTCAGCCGGAGACGACCATCAAAACATATGAACTGAATAACGGGGTTGTTAAGGCCGCCGGAAAAGGCAATAGGTCCTTTTAGGGAATTGCTAAAAAAGTTTCCTTTACGGCAACAGCTACCATGTCCTTATTAAACCTTGCTCCAAATCCGTCGGCATCTCATGATAGTGCTGATATGCACCAAGCTCTCAGATTTTACCGGGCCATAGAAGCACCGATCCTTTCCAGTCCTTTACGGACCCGGATCGTATGGCTGCTTTTATTTTGCCTTGGCTTGCTGTCAGGATGGAGCCTGGAATCCTCCGGAATCAGTCTGGCACCCGGTACGCTGCCCGGCGTAGGGCTGCCGGTTCTTGGTCTGCTTGCTTTATCTTATATCTACCGGCGCTTCAGACCTGATCCGCGCATTGCCGCGCTGGCGCATATGGCGGCGGTGACGCTTGTTTTTACCACTGTTGCCGCAATCCTCAGCTATACGGTGATTGCGCTTTGGCACCCGCCTTTGATTGACGGGACACTTGTTGCGGCGGACAGGATGCTCGGCCTGGACTGGCTGGCCGCTTACCGCTGGGTCATGGCGCATCATGCGGTACATCTGCTGTTTCATGTGACCTATTACACGCTGATCCCGCAGATGGTGTTCCTGCTGGTGATTTTGAATTTTCTCGGACGCATAGAACGGTGCTGGGAGCTGATGGGGCTGTTTATTGTATCCTGTCTTGGCTGTCTTATTCTGTCTGCACTCTGGCCGGCGGTGGGCGCGTTCGGCTATTTCCATGTGCGCCCCGACGAACCCTATTTGCAGATATTTCAGGATTTGCGAAACCATACGCTGACAACCATTGATCATGATAAAGTGCAGGGCATCATTACCTTCCCCTCGCTGCATGCCACGCTGGCGATGCTATTCGCCTATGCCGTGCGCGGCATCAGGATTTTGTTTCCGGTCTTTATTGTCCTTAATGCGCTGGTTTTCATGGCGACGCCGTTTATCGGCGGTCATCATTTCGCCGATCTGTGGGGTGGTGTTGGGCTGACGCTGCTGACCGTTGCGGTCGTGCGCCTTATGCAGCACAAATCCATATCAGCGTGAATTATCTTTTCAGGCCCGCGGACGGCTGGCGCATCGGCAACGAAAAGTAATTTTTTAACGATAGATATTAGGATCGATTAAACATTTTCACAGAGTGAAAAACCCGCCCGTCGATCGCCATTAACCCTGCAAAAATCAGCGCCATGCCCGCAAAATGCTGTGGCATCAGATGCTCACCCAGAACCAGCCAGCCAAGCAGAATCGCCGTAACAGGCGCCAGCAGCGTCACCAGAGTGATGTTGGTTGACCCTGCCGTGGCCAGAAGGCGGAAGTAAATCGCATAGGCCAGCGCAGTACTGAGAATGCCGAGCCAGGCCACGGACATCCAGGTCTGCCAGACGGGGAAAGCATGCGTGAAGGGATGATCGATCAGCAAAACCAGGGGCAGCGACATCAGCGCAGACGATGTCACCTGGCCCGTTGCAATGATCAGGGGCGGGTATTCACGAAAACGACGCGCGTAAATTCCTGCCAGCGCATAGCTGCATGACGCCACAATAAGAGCGACTTTTGCGAGCGTGAGCATCATCGATCCGTGCTCACCTGAACCCCCGGCGAATACTTCACCGAGCAGGCCCGGCCCGATCAGAACCGCAACGCCGCCAATGCCGAGCAGCAGCCCGAGGACACGGTTCGGTGTGATCCGTTCATGCTTGCCCATGTAATGAGCCAGAACCACTGCAAACAAAGGGGTCAGGCCGTTGAGGATCGAGGCCAGTCCGGCGGAAATATAAATCTCGCCCCAGAACAGTAAGGTAAAGGGGATAATGTTATTAAGAAGCCCCAGCACAAACAGGCTGCCCCAGACCGCGCGGCCCCTTGGCATCGCGAGGCCGCGCACGCGAACCACACCCCAGAGAACGCCCGCCGCCAGGACGGTACGGAGGAAGACCAGGGTCAGAGGGCCGATATCTTCCATCGCTATCCTGATAAACAGAAATGACGCGCCCCAGAGCAAAGACAGGAAAAGCAGCAAAGCCCATTCGCGGGCGGACATTGTATGATGAGCCATGATGGCGGCATCATGCCCGAGGAAACAGATGAAATCACCCCGTTTCCTGTCATATCGGAATTTGACTCTCAGGCTTTTAATATGATTTGCTGAAAAAATAAAAAATGAACAGGAAAATGATGGGCCGCAAATTACCGTTAACCTATGAATGGACCAAGACAGCCACGGGCATTGTCAGCAGCCCCACCTTTGCACGGCCTTATCTTTATTTCATTCATGTCGATGAAGCCGGGAAAGTCCTTTATAACCGGCCGTCAACTGAAACCCGGATTGCCTCCTACGCCCCGGACGGGCAGGGAACATTCTTTGCTTTTGAAGAACGACGCTTTGAATTCCACGATGCCGCTGGTGGATCGGCGGATCATGTGATCGGACTTGGCACGAATAAAAACGAGACAGAAGCCGTTCGGATTCTGAATACCTATATGCTGTCGTGGATCAATAGCCGGTTTAACCCGAACCCGGCGCCATAAGAATCATTTGCCGATACAAAAATCGCGGAAGATGATGTCGAGAAGATCCTCGACATCGACGCGGCCCGTAATGCGTCCAAGGGCGCGGAGAGCCATGCGGACATCTTCGGCCATCAATTCCGGACTGGACACCTGCATCGCACGGGTGAGGGCGTTGTGGCATTCCTTCAGCGCCGTGCGGTGACGCTGGCGGGTCAGGGAAGGGGTATCGCGGCGTCCCACCCTTTCCTCGATCCGGGTAATGATTTCAGCCATAAGCTGGTCCAGCCCCTGTCCCATCAGTGCGGAAATACCAAGGCCCGGAACGACAAGCGTGGCACGGTCCGCCTTGTTCATGACGACGATTGATTTAGCATCCATCAAAGCCTTCGTAGGGGGGTCGAGGTCGGGCAGCAAAGTGGCATCGAACAAAAGGATTTTAAGGTCAGCGTTCTGCGCCCGGTCCAGCGCGCGGCGGATACCTTCCCCCTCGATCAATCCGTGTGAATCGTTGCTGAGCTGATCGGGGCGCAGACCCGCCGTGTCGGCCAGGATCACCGGATAGCCCCCAAGGTTCATGTGAACCTCGATGACGTCGCGTGTTGTCCCCGCATGTTCTGAAACGATGGCGACATCGCGCTGCGCCAGCGCGTTGATCAGAGATGATTTACCGGCATTCGGCGCACCGATAATTGCGATATGGACCCCGTCGCGCAGCATCTCGCCGCGGCGGTTATCATTCAGGTGTGCGGTGATGTCCTGTTCCAGAGTGAACAGCACCGGCAGGACGTCATTGGCCACGCCATCGGGAAGGTCTTCATCGGGGAAATCCAGATCGGCTTCCAGATGGGCGAGGGCGCGGGTCAGCGTGTCGGCCCAGCCGTGATAAAGACGGCCAAGGGCGCCTGTCATCTGCGCGAAGGCCTGCGCCTGCTGCAATTCCGTTTCGGCGTTGATCAGGTCGGCAATCGCTTCGGCTTCGGTCAGGTCCATCTTGCCGTTCTCGAACCCGCGCCGCGTGAATTCACCCGGCGCTGCAAGGCGGTGGCCGGGTTGCGCCGCGAGAACGTTCAGCAGCATGCGGATCACCGCCGGGCTGCCGTGCAGGTGGTACTCAACGACGTCCTCACCGGTGAAACTGGCGGGCGAGGCGAAATAGATAACGATCGCGCTGTCGATGGGCTGGCCGGAGTCAGGCGACCGCAGGGTGCGCAGCGTGGCCTGGCGCGGCCCGGGAAGACTCTCATTGCTCAGGGCGCTTAAACTATCCTTCGCAAGCGGTCCGGAGACGCGAAGGACGGATACTCCGGCACGGCCCGGGGCCGAGGCAAGGGCGTAAATAGTCTCGATCATTGCAGGATTACTTGTCTTTCTTCTCAGGTGCGCCTGATGCTTGCGACATCTGGCTCCAGAACATTTTCTGCATGTCGTTCCAGCCCTGAATGCTCATCGGCATCCATGTTTTGACAAGAGTCTCAGGGTCGAGCTTGCTGAAGTTCTCGGCGATGCGGTCCTCCATGTCTTTCATAATGCGCTCCTGCATCGGGGCGATATTCGGAAGGCCCAGAAACGCCCGCGCTTCTTCGGGGGTGCATTCAATATCAAAATTGACTTTCATCGGTAATCTCCGCCTAATGTGATGATGACGACCATAAAGGAAACAGCGGACCAGGAGGAGGCCTTATTTGAGGCCATCGCATCATTGCGTTCCTCCGAAGAGGTGCGCCGTTTCCTGACCGATCTCTGCACCCGCAAGGAACTCGCTGAATTTTCGGAACGCTGGGTTATTGCAAGGTTGCTGCATGCAGGCGGACATTCTTACCGCGATATCAGTGCGCTGACCGGGGCCAGCACAACAACCGTGGGCCGCGTCGCCCGCTACCTGCAGCAGGAGCCGCATCAGGGCTATAAAATCATCCTCGACCGGCAAAAATAGCCCCTCATTGTTGTTGACAGAACTTGTATCATCATGCTAATACAGTGATACAAACAAAAAACGACAATAGAAGGTGTGCTGTGCGCAACAATTTATCCAATGATAACAAGATCTTCCGTATCGTTCTGCCAAAAAAAGGTCGCCTGAAGGAAGATTTCGCGCAGGTTCTCGGACCCGCGGATTTGAGTGTGAAGAAATCCGATCCCCAGCTCGATTACGGCACGCTGGTCGATGCACAGAATGAAATCGCCCCGGCGGAAGCCTTGATCCAGCGTCCCGGCGATGCGCTGGACGCTGTCTCTGAAGGTGTGGCGGATATGGCTATTGTGGGCCTCGATACGCTGACCGAATTTAATGCTGCGGCTAGAAACCGTGGTGAAAGAACCAACCTGGGCGTGGCCATGCGGTTCGAAGGTGTCTCAGCCTGCAGCCTGTATATTGCAGCCCCCGAAAAGAGCGGCCTTGCGCGCGAACAGGATCTGAACGGCCTGCGCTTTGCGACCTCTTACCCGGAGACCCTGAAAGCCTGGCTCAAAGACCGTGGCATCAGGGCAGCAAAAATCATTGTCCGCGATGGCGGGGTGGAAGATACGGTTCGTCTTGGTATGGCCGATGTCATCTGTGATGTGGTCCAGAGTGGCAAAAGCCTTCAGGTCAATGATTTGGTAAAACTTTTCCGCGTGTCGGAAAGCTGCGCCGTCCTCGTCCAGCGCGATGACAAACCCCAATCCCGTCTCGGCGCGATGATTATCGATCGGCTGGAACAGGCCCGCGCGGTGAGCAAGGTTCCTGAAATGGCGTACAGCATGGCTTAAGCCCCTGTAACCGGCCGGTATTTTCTGATTAAATACCCTCTTTGAATTTTCACGCTTCAAAGAGGGTATTTAATGACTGAAATGATAATCCCGTCCAAGGACGGAAAATCCTTTACCGCTTACGTCGCCATGCCGGCTGTCCTGCCCGCACCGACCATCATCATGATCCAGGAAATATTCGGCGTGAATGCCGAGATGCGCAAGAAATGCGACGCCATGGCCGCGAAGGGTTATATCGCGGTCGCCCCTGACCTTTTCTGGCGGCTCGAACCGGGTGTGCAGCTGACCGACAAGACCAAGGAAGAATGGACCAAAGCCTTCGCGCTCTATAACGCCTTTGATGTGGAAACGGGGATCGACGATCTTCGTGCAACGGCGCACACTTTCCGCGGTCATGCTGAAAGCACCGGCCAGGTTGGCTGCGTCGGCTTCTGCCTTGGCGGGAAACTGGCCTACATGATGTCGACCCATACCAATATCGATGTCTCGGTATCCTATTACGGTGCAGGAATCGATGCGATGCTTGATGAAGTGAAATCAATCAAGACGCCCCTGCTGATGCACCTGGCCGAAGAAGATAAATTCATCAGCAAAGACGCCCAGGCAAAGATCAAGGAAGGTCTCGCCGGGAACCCGAATGTGACCCTCTATTCGTATCCCGGTGTCGATCACGCCTTCACGCGCATCAATGGTGAACATTACGATGAAGCGGCGACAAAGCTGGCACACCAGCGCACTGATGACTTTTTGAAGCATCATCTGAAACAGGCAAAGGCAGCGTAGAATTTGACGCAACCGCCCCTCGACGAAAGGTACGAAGAAAAGATCGTCCCGCCGCGCCTTGAGCCGGTGGATCCGAAAGTGCTGTACATGGGGCTGCAGCGCATGAAGAACGCCGCGCGCGGAAACGGCGTGGATCCGGATACCATTACACTGCATACTTTTCTCGGCTATACGGTCGACTATGACGCTCAGTCCCTGTTCGTTATCCAGCCGACCGTCGCGCACAAATCCCTTCCCGGAAAAGAGAAGGGTGAAGTCTGCGGCTCGCATTCCGATCTGCATAACCGGATCCGCGAAGCCACCGAAAAAACCTTAATTAATACGGATATCATCAACTTCGCCGTCACGGCGCTGGACCGGCGCAAGGATAAGGGCTTCATGGTAGACGGCTTCGGTCTGAAATTCGACCGCCTTGCCCGAACGTTCCTTTACTACAACAGCTGCACCAACTGCACCGCCGGGCATATCAACTGCATGGCGTGTCAGGGGGCGGGCCTTATCAACTGCCCGAGATGCAAGGGTGCGCGAAAACTGAAATGCCCGGCCTGCCGCGGCACCAGGCACACGCGCGACTCCAAGGGCCGCGAAACGGATTGCCGCACCTGCCATGCGCGCGGCGAAATCCCCTGCCAGTTCTGCAAGAGCGCGGGGCGCATACGCTGCAAGGCGTGTAACGGCACGGGGGAAACAAAATGCCCCAAATGCGCCGCCACCGGAATCATCAGCGAAATGGCCTATGTGTCTTTCGAAGGCAAAACCAAATTCAGTTATGATGCCGCAATACTGCCCGAACCTATGGTCCCGCTGCTGGATCAGATCGGTCCTGAACTCGTCCTGCGCGATTATGCCGATGTTAAAATCCTGAAGGAAAAAAAACAGGCCGCAGCCCAGAAGGATTACAACACGGCTGAAAAACCGAAACTGAAAGACGAACTGGTGGTGCCGTTCAATGTGCGCCTGCCCTGGGGATCGATCCAGTTCCGCGTCGGTCCGGATATCCTGAACGGCCGGGTGTTCGGAAAACATCCGCGTTTGCTTGGCATTACGCCTTTTATCGAGGGACCGATTGCACCGGGTATAGCCGAACTGGAACAGGCCGTCAGCAAGGGCGGTAACATGCAGGCCCATATCGAGGAGGCGACGAAGTTCAGGATCATCGCCGATGCAATGGTTGCGGCATCCGCAATGACGAAGAAAAAAGCGCTTCTGCATATGCGGAAACGCTGGTCCGTCGGCATCAATGGCAAGACAACGGACCACATTACCGCCCTGGCTGCCGATGCCTATGCCAATATCAGCAAAACCCCGCGCCTTATCGGTCTTGGCCTTGGCCTGGGCATTGCCGCCATGATCGATGCCGCTTATATCCTCGGGCCGTTGCGGCCCTTATTGCTTTCCTATGGCCTGCCCAGTATCGGTGTCGGGGCGATTGATGCGCTTGTGGCGGCGGGAACAGGCCTGATCGCACAATCGGCGTCGCGCCTGACCGCCAAGAAAGCCTTGTGGCATCTGTTCAAAAAGCTTGTACCCGCCGATCAACTGCACAAAATAAAACCGCAGGCCGGAACCGTCGGGCTATATGCTTATCTGGCGGCAGGGGTGATTTTCTGTCTGGTGATTATAGCAGCCGCCTATGGCAGCCATGCCATTCCTGACTGGGCGCAATACCTCATGGTCAAGGCGCGTATGCTTTAAATAACGGCGGTTAATTCGACGCGAATGACTCCAGGGTTTGCTGGCTGCGGCACTGACGGTAACGGGCGACGGCTTTGGCGCGCTCGCTGTCAACGCCGCTAACCTTAAGCGTCCTGGCTCTGTACGCCTCACGCGGACCGACAACAGACCGCACGCCCAGCATCAGGCCGAGAGCAGTCTGGCGGGCCGTGGCGCTGCTCGAAATTGCGGGCTCGCTTATTGTGCCCGCAACCCTGCCTATCTCAAGCAGGCCGGCGCAGCGATCATCCGTCACGCTGTATTTCGGTGGAGGCATCTGTTCCCTTGAAAAAGACGACACGTTGCTGACACCGAGCGTTGTCAGTGTTAGACCGCAAACGAGCAAAATTCTGCCGGTCCAATGGATGCCTTGGCGCATTAAAACCCCCGATATTCCTTTTGATCTGAACTGAATGTTTCGAGATGGATGACACAACCACCTTCTCTTATGGAAACATTTCTGGGGATAAACGGCAAGCAGTTTCGTTTCGGAATTAAATTTTAACTAGCTCAAATATATAGAAAATTTTATGAATCCGCATTCTACGCGGCCTATAGCGGGCTTATTCCTGATACAAGGCGGGCAGGTCCTTTTTAAACGAGGCCACTTTTTTCACATCATGAAAAAGGATGTAAGGATGCATCGGATTTTTTTTCATGAAATCCTGATGATAGTCCTCAGCCGGGTAAAATGCCTTCAGCGGATCTAACCGGGTCACGATTTTTGTATCGAAGACTTTGGCGCTATCAAGCTGTCTGATATAGGCTTCCGCGACATCTTTCTGCTCCGGGGTGGAATAGAAAATATTGGAACGGTATTGCGTGCCGTGATCAGGCCCCTGCTGATTCAGCTCCGTCGGATTGTGCGCTTCAAAGAAATAGACTTTCAGGATTTCCCCGAGCGTGACCTGCGATGGATCATAGATGACCTTGACCGCTTCGGCATGCCCCGTGGTGCCGGTTGAAACCTCACCGTATTTGGCCGTGCCTGCTTCGCCCCCGGCATAACCGGAGATAACATTCTTCACGCCCTTCAGATGTTGAAACACTCCTTCAACACCCCAGAAGCAGCCCCCCGCAAGGACAATGCTCTGCTCACTCGCGCCTGCCTTGGCCAACGGCGGGTTTACTGCCGCATCCGGCATAGTGGTGGCACCGGCAGAGGCGGAAAGAACGCATAGGGTGGCAAAGGCCAGAAAAGCCCTCTGAAACGAACGGATCATGGCGGGAAACTCCTTCATAGAGATTAAAGGTATAGTGAATTGCATAAAAAAACAGCCTGCGGGAACAGGCTGTTTTTGAATTTTCAGTGTCCGGACCTGATCTACTGGTTCATAGCCTGGAAGAAGTCATCATTCGACTTCGTATCCTTCATCTTGTCGACAAGGAATTCGACGGCTTCGACAGTGCCCATTGGAATAAGAATCCGGCGCAGCATGTGCATTTTTGAAAGCACGTCGCGTGGCTGCAGAAGTTCTTCTTTCCGGGTTCCGGATTTCTGGATGTCGATCGCAGGGTAGACGCGCTTGTCTGCCAGTTTGCGGTCGAGAACGATTTCCGAGTTACCGGTGCCTTTGAATTCTTCGAAAATGACTTCGTCCATGCGGGAGCCGGTATCGATCAGCGCGGTCGCGATGATGGTCAGTGATCCTCCATCTTCAACGTTACGCGCAGCACCGAAGAAACGCTTCGGACGTTGCAGGGCGTTGGCGTCAACACCACCGGTCAGAACTTTACCGGATGATGGAACGACCGTGTTGTAAGCACGCGCCAGACGGGTGATGGAGTCGAGGAGAACGACAACGTCGCGCTTCTGCTCGACAAGACGCTTGGCTTTTTCGAGAACCATTTCTGCCACGGCGACGTGGCGCGTTGCCGGTTCATCGAAGGTCGAGGAAATGACCTCACCCTGAACGCGGCGGCCTTTTTGACGGTAGATGTCGAGGACGTTGCGCACCATGTCGGTGACTTCCTCGGGACGTTCGTCGATCAGGAGGATGATGATATAGGCTTCCGGATGGTTCTGGATGATCGAATGCGCGATATCCTGCATCAGGATGGTTTTACCGGTCCGTGGCTGCGCCACGATCAATGCACGCTGGCCGAAGCCGAGCGGGGCGACCATTTCGATCACGCGCTGGGACATACCTTTTTTGGAGGTCGGGTCGGCCAGTTCGAGGTGGATCTTGCGGTCCGGGTAAAGCGGGGTCAGGTTGTCGAAGTTGATACGGTGACGGATACGCTCCGGCGGTTCGCCGTTGATCGAGCCGACCTTGAGGAGAGCGAAATAACGCTCGGATTCTTTCGGGGCGCGGATCTCGCCGTCAACGATATCGCCGGTACGCAGACCGAAACGGCGAACCTGCGAAGGTGAAATGTAAATATCGTCTGGACCGGGAAGGTAGTTTTCTTCCGGGGACCGCAGGAAGCCGAAGCCGTCCTGGAGAACCTCGAGAACGCCGGTGCCGGAAATTGGCACGCCTTGCTCGGCGAGGGATTTAAGAACCGCGAACATCATGTCCTGCTTGCGCATGGACGCGACGTTCTCGATGCCCAGTTCTTCCGCGAAAGCCAGAAGCTCCGCCGGGGAACGGGTTTTAAGTTCCTGTAAATTCATTGAGGGTTCGCTGGCCCGCTGGGGCTCTTGACCGGATTGAGAGGACAAGGTGATGGTTTCCGTCTGTTAAATCGTTATCTGTAAGGTGCCAAATTTTGGGGGATGAGATTTTGATTTCGCCAATTTTGAATTTTTATCACAGGTCTTTTGCCTGTTTTTAGTTCCCCGGTTTTGCCGTGGGACTTTGGTCCGAAGTGCCAAATTGTCTTTGAAAAATCTTTACTTAAGACAGAGTTTTTATAGCCATTTCAAAGCCCTGCGTCAACAGTATTCCGGAGATTGACAAAAAACACGGGATTCAGCATATTTTACCATAAGAAAATTAAAAAACAATGTAAAGAACAGGAATTCAAAGATATGACCGCAACCCTGCCCCCGTTGAGCGAGAGTTTTGAGAATGCCGGTAAAACGCCGGACCCGGAAATGCTCGCCCGCTATGTCATTGCCGCCTTTACCCGCAATACCCTGGGCACGGCCTTCGACATTGATCAGTTTCAGGTCAGCCTCTCCCGTCCGGGAGATTTCGGGCAATACGCCATGGAAATCGAATTCCTGCCCGAAGCGTCGGATCAGAACAAATATAATCTGAACGAATTCGGTCACACGCTGGCCGAGGCCCTGGTTGCGATCGAACACGATATGGAAGAGGGTTCGCATGAACCCTGTGCACTCAAGATCGCGCTCACCGATCAGGGTTTTGTCCTGCTGACGCCCGAACTCAGGGATTTTACGGCTCTCTTTGCCTATGTTTCAGAACTTCATGAACTGCATCTCAAAGATCCGAAATACTGCGCCGAAATCGGACATGAGTATTCTCTGGCCGATATCGAACAGGCGATTGCGCTGATCCCCGAAGGCGAAGACGAAGAGGCCCCGTTCCAGATGGACCGCCCGGTCGATATGGGCCTTCCCAAACCGTGGCTGCAATAAGACCGCGATCAGAAAGGTTTTACCACCACAAGGATCACGATGAAGACCAGCAGCAATGCCGGCATTTCATTCCACACCTTGTAGAATTTCGGTGAGCGTGTGTTTTCATCGTGCAGGAAGACCTTGCGCCATTTCGAAAACGCACCGTGCAGACCCGCCATCATCAGCACCAGAAGAACCTTGGCATGAAACCATCCTCCCTGGGCAAGCGCAGGGTTGGCGGCGATCAGCATACCCCCGAACAGGAAGGTCGAAATCATCGCCGGATTCATGATCCCGCGCAGGAGTCTCCGTTCCATCACCTTGAACGTCTCGCTCAGCTCCGATCCCTTGGCGGCAGCGGCGTGGTAAACGTAAAGGCGCGGCAGATACAGCATCCCCGCCATCCAAGCGATCATGGAAAGGATATGGAAGGACAGGAGCCATGGGAAGTAAGAGAGGAGCATATTACATATTCCTTGACATTTAAGCTTGCACCCTTGTATCGTCTCATACACGCAAAGCCAAGGCTTTAAGTTTTAAAACCATCCGGCCTGCGGGCCGACTAAGAAAATCTGAGGCGGTCAAGATGAGTGACAGAACCTTACAGACGATTTTCCTTCAGGCTGCGCGAAATCAGGTACGAGGATACGGTGAACAAACACGTGAAATCCTTACTGTAAACGCTGACGACCCGGACTCCGTTTCGCTGGCAATCAGAAGATTTAAATCCCCCGAAGCAGGCGCCCTGCTGATAAACGACCACAGCAAAGCCGGAAAACTCAGGGAAGCCCTCGACTGGATCGGGGCCCACTCTCCAAGAATGATAATCCCCGTCGGGCTCAATAACGTCGGAGAGCTTGAGGATAAAATACGCGGGCAGCTTTCATTACATACCAAAACCAACGAAACCTGTCCGGAACTGAAAGAACGGGCATGCATCGTAACGTCTCAGGTTAAATCAGACCTTCATCAACTGTCGCCAGTCTTTGATCTGACCGATGGTTTCAACGTTGATTTTGTAACCTCATCGCACAGGAATCCACAATGGCATATTGATTTTGCACTGGATGGCGTCCCGTATGCTGGCTTTGTCCGTGCGGTACGTTGTGCCCATGAAAAAAGTACGTTAATTGCTTTTCGTGAGCACACAGACAGGATCAGAGTGAACAATACTTCACGTTACGAGGTCAGCAGATGCGCTGGCGGAGGGTCCGGACTTGTCGTCCTGAAGGGGAGCACAGTTCATGCCTCTCCAGCCACAGATGTCCAACGGACCATTTACAGGATCACGCCACGCAGGGCGATACCTGTCTAAACACATCCACTCATTTCCTGCTGACAATAGCACCGTATAAAATTTTGCGGGCATATTCTTTCACGTGAATCATTGTTCAGACAATTCATGACCTCACTGACGAGGCCCGCGATAAATTCTGGTGCCGTTGATACCGTCGGCACGCGCACAAAGCCGGGAACGCCGAGCTGTTCCGCCAGATGGCGATATTCAATCTCGATTTCCACCAGCGTTTCAACATGCTCGCTGACGAAAGCGTGTGGATAGATAATCACCGGGACATTATCCTTCGCGGCCCTGCGCAAGGCCTCATCCGTGCTTGGGCCGATCCATTTCAGCCGCCCGACGCGGCTCTGGTAACAGATCTGCCAGTCGAGATTGGCAATACCCGTTGCCTCCGCAATCGCCTTTGCGGATTGTTCGCATTGCCATTGATACGGGTCACCACCTTCAATGATTTTTTCAGGCAGGCCATGCGCCGAAAATAAAACACGCGGGAACAGGTTTGGATGCGCGACGATAAATTCGTCATGCGCCCGGCGGATCAGATGCGCCGAAGCTTCGATAAAACCGTAATTAAAAGGATAGCAGCAGATCGTTCGCGTTGCGACGGACAACCCGGTTTCAGCAGCCGCACGGTGCCAGTCCTCAAAAGAAGACCACGACGTCGTGGTCGAGAACTGCGGATAAAGCGGCATCATTACAATCTCGTCCGGTTGCCAGGACTGAACGTCTTTCGTAACCGCGTCGCTCATCGGATGCCAGTAGCGCATGCAGGTAAAGGTCTTCCAGGTGCATGATGGGTCACTGTCGTTCAGGGCGTTCTCGAGCGCCGCCGCCTGAGCCTTCGTATTTTCCAGCAAAGGGGATTTATGGCCCAGCAGTCCGTAAGACTTTCCCGCCTCTTTCTTCGAACGTTTGCGCGAAATCAGTTCTGACAGAAAAAAACGCACCGGCCAGGGCGCGGTGATGATATTTTTGTCCATGAAAAAGTTTTTTAGGAAAGGCCGGATCGACTCTTGAGCATCAGGCCCGCCGAGATTAAACAGCACAACAGCAATCTTACGCATTTTAGAAAACCTTACTTCCAGTCGCGGATCATCTGCACCAGTTCCTCGACATGCTCCGGCGGTGTTTCCTTGATCACACCGTGACCGAGATTAAAGACGAACGGCCCCTTACCGAGATGCACGAGAATATCCTCGGCCGCCGACTGCATGGTCAACCCGCCGCTGAGCAGGCACACCGGGTCCATGTTCCCCTGCACGGGCATCAGGTTCTGATAAACATTCGCGGCCCATTTCGGCGCTGTCTGCGGGTCGAGCGACAGGGCGCTGACCTTCGAGTTCTGTGCGTAGTCAAGCGCAAGCCGCCCGCAGCCGCGCGGAAAACCGATGAACGGAATATCGGGATGAAGTTCCCTGAACCCTTCGACGATCTTGCGTGTCGGGCGGATAACCCAGCGGCTGAACATCGTA
Source organism: Micavibrio sp. (assembly GCA_028290825.1). GTDB lineage: Bacteria > Pseudomonadota > Alphaproteobacteria > Micavibrionales > Micavibrionaceae > Micavibrio. The sequence continues at coordinate 7,706 of JAQGJB010000115.1, read as the reverse complement.
TGATCGAGAATACCTGCCCAGCTGTCGAACAACTGAACCGCTTCTGCACCGGCCTGAACCTGCGCCGATAAATAATCAACGATGCATTCGCACAACAAATCCATCAAATCGCCGAAACCGTTTGGATCGCTGTAGGCCCAGGTTTTTGTATGAATGAAATCACGGCTTGATCCGCCGTCGACCATGTAACAGGCCAAGGTCCACGGCGCACCGGAAAAGCCTATCAAGGCGGTGTTATCGAATTTCTCGTTCGCCAGTTTGCTCCTGACCTGGCGTAGCGTTTCATAAACAGGCGCCAAATGTTCATGAAATTTATCACGGGTTAAACGGCGAAGATCTTCCACCTGCCGGATCGGATCTAGCTTCGGCCCCTCACCTTCCAGGAATTCGACCTTCTGCCCCAGCGCATGCGGCACCACCAGGATATCTGAAAACACAATCGCACCGTCCATGCCGAAACGCCGGATCGGCTGCATCGTGACTTCGCTGGCCTTGTCAGGGTTGTAACAGAGATCGAGAAACCCGCCGCACTCCTTGCGGAGTTCCCGGTACTCCGGCAGATAGCGCCCGGCCTGGCGCATCAGCCATACAGGCGCAGTTGGTTGGGCTTTGCCCTTCAGGGCCTCGATCAAAGGTTTGGTCATTTTTCGCTTATCCGGTTTGCCCGTTTGCTTTCGCGCCGGGCTCTAATTTCTGCTCTACAATTTCATTAATTTATAATTAAAGAAAGGATGTAGATAGTAATAGGTCCTGTGGATAATGGGGAGGCTTTTTTATACCATGCTTATCCCCACAACCTGGATTCCCAGAGGCCGCCGTTTCCGTGCGAGTCGCGCCTTTCATTCCCCAGAACATGAACAACCCCGTTTTACTTCTCACCAGCTTTGTAACCGCCCTCCAATAAAGCTGTGACCGGGGGTTAATTCGGCCCCCAACCTAATCCACAGCCCTGTACCCTGATTCCTGCACAGGGTTATACAGGACGCTTGGCAAGGCCCGGGCGAAGCCTTAGACTATGGCCATGTTTCGAAACGCCCTCACCAAACTTGATACTGTTGAAGCCCATGCCCTTCTGACGGAGCTTAATCCGCAGATCGACGGAAGCCCCTATCAGGCGGATAAAGCCACGGTTCTGAGCGCCCCGGTTTCGTTTTACCCTGGCTATCAGTTTATAGAGATCTCCGACCATACGATTATGCCCGCCCGTAAAACAGCCCTCATCTATAAGGCGGGCGATGCCGGATCCGCGGTCATGCTGGACTGGACCAACAAGCCCATCTATGCCCTGAACGACAATGCGCCGCTGACCCTCGACGAAAGCACCATCAACGATTATGTCCGGTTCTTTTTCAGCTATGTGCGCGGCCGTCACGGACGTTTTGTGATTATCGAAAATGTTGACGAAATTTCCTGGAAGGATGAACCGCCCGTCAACGCCCGCAAAGCCGTTAGTTCGCTGATTGCGCCGTTACATCTGTATGGCATTGATAATGATGGAACTTATCGCCTTTCTGCACGGATGCTATTTAAGGATTCGTTGTTCAAGGCGGATATCGTGGTGGACCATCACGGTCATGTTAATCTGGAAGATGAAGAACTGGTCATCGAGGATATTCCCGTTGTAGACGAGGTGCTTGGATAACAGGAAGCTTGTAATTGTATTTAAAATGACGCTACTTTAGTTACCGCTAATTAAAAAAATTAAATTGTGAGTTGAATTTCATAACGACCTGGGGGCGTTGATGAAAAATTTAGGGCAGCATATCGAACTTATTAACACCGCCCGGAATCCCGAAGAGGCTTTCGAAAACTTTCGGCAGATCATGGAGGGCCATGGTTATGAACGCATTGCTTACAGCCTGGTCACGGACCACCCCTCCCTTGGACTGCCGCGCCAGCACGGCCTAGCCACCAGCTATCCCGATGACTGGATGAAATTTTACAAAGAAAAGAATTACGCCGAATTAGACCCGGTGACACAGACCGTGCTGAGTTCGCGCAAACCTTTCTTCTGGTCGGATGTTGTCGATGATCCGGGTATTGCACAATCCTCCCTGCGCCTGATGAGGGAGGCGGAAGATTCCGGCGTAACCGACGGTATCAGCATTTCCCTTTGCGGGCAGGGTAATGAACTGGTCGGCATTGGTCTCGCCCGAAAGTCGGCGCTGAAAGAAAACCATTACTCCGTGTTGTCCGGTGCCTATCTTCTCAGTGTTTATTTTCACGAAACCTACCGGGCCATGCTCAGCAAACCTCTGAAAATCAAACTGACCGCCCGCGAGACGGAGATTCTCAGCTGGGCCGCGGAGGGGAAAACCGACGATGACATTGCCGCAATCCTGAACATAAGCCAAAACACTGTGCGCTTTCACTGGAAAAAAGTTTTCACGAAGCTCGAGGCGCATGGCCGGATTTATGCCATTACCAAAGCGATCAGGCTGAACCTCATCACTCCGGCTTTCGTCGGTAACCCCTACCAGAAACGGTAGTTATCAAGTCTGATCGTTCTTTCTAAGCTTGATGCATGATCGATTGCGTCAGCATAGCAACAAACCATCATTTCCCCGGCAACCCCCTGCTCGGCCAGCACCGGCTGCGTTACCGCGAAGTCATCCAGAAAGAAAAATGGGGCAATATCTATACTGTCGACGGCATGGAGTTCGACCAGTATGACAATCTTGCCACCGAATATTACGTGGCACGGAATTCGTCCGGCGATGTTCTGGGCGTGACGCGCTCCTACCCCACAACGATCCCCTATATGCTGTCGGAAGCGTTTAAATTTCTTATCACTCAGAATTTTCCGCACAGCCCCAAAGTGGTTGAGGCAAGCCGCCTGGTGCTTGACCGGACCCTCCTCAGCAAAGAGCAGCGCCAGCCAGTGATCGACGGGTTGGTCGTTGCCTATATGGAGCGCGGATTACAGCGCGGCATTGATTGCTATGTCGGTTTCATGCTGCCGAAAATCTGGGCCAGCACTTTTGTGCGCGCCGGATGGGATGTGCAATGGCTTGGCCCGGAAATACTGCTGCCCGGTACGACGGACATCGTGCGCGCGGCCTTGATGCCAGTCAGTGAAAAGATGAATAAAAAAGTGCGTGAAACAACCGGACTCTACGGCGATGTGCTGAATTACGGGGAGGGGCAAAAACCCCGTTCGGCCAGCATTGCGATGTATTCCCAGACCGGTGACGACATCAGGAGAGCGGCGTGAGTAAAATTCGACTTGAAGATGACCAGAGATTCAAAGACGGCCTGATCCAGTCGCTATGTTATCTGTTCCAGGAATCCATCAAGGAAGAACGTCAGGATCTGGCCAATATCCTGCAATGGTCGATCGAACAGACAAAACGTACGCCGGATGATGTGCCCCTTTCGCCCGAAAGCCTGGACTGTCTGCATCAGTTTTATATCCTGCGGAAATTCCAGGGCCTCAGCCTCTTGCAAAAGCAGCTGTTCATCCGCGAGATTGACGAGATTGAAGAACGCCAGAGCACAACGCAGACCGGCGGTACGATCGGCGTATCGGCAAGCGAAGGTTTACCCGGCAACCTATAGGCTTTTACTGTGAAGAAATTTTCCGGCCTGTTCTGTCTCGGTCTTGCCTGGCTGATCTTTTTCCCGTGGATATTCCCGTTGGGGTTCATGGGTCATTATCGGCACATGGCGACACACAGTCTTGAACTATTTGATATCGTCATCTGCGTCTTTACCGCCGTCTATCCCTGTGTCCTGATTTACTGCTCGCTGGAATATTACCGGCGCAGGGTGTTGTCGCTGGCGCTCACACCACTGGGTCTTGTGTTTGTCATGACCCTTCTGACCATGGCTGGATTTGCGTCTTCCGGCAGTGCAGGCATCGGCAGCCTCTCAGACCGCGCGGAAAAAGGCGATCCTGCTGCTCAATATAATCTCGGCTATAATTATCATGCTGGAGAAGGCGTGCCGCAAAGCGACGCCGAAGCCTTCAAATGGTGGAACCGTGCCGCGTCGCAGGGAAATGCCGATGCCGAATTCGCGCTGGGATATATGTACGATACGAAGCCGGGACTGAAAGATGAAGACAAAGCGATGTCCTGGTACGCCCTTGCCGCGGAACACGGCTCCCTCCAGGCACAGGACATTCTTGGCAGTATGTATTTCTACGGCGGTCATGTTCAGGAAGATCCAGAGCGGGCCTTCCGGCTTTTCAAAAATCCGGCAGAGCGCGGTTTCATCAATGCCCAGCGGGGCCTTTGCTATCTCTATCAAAACCCGGATATCGGTGGCGGCGATTATGTGGAGGCTATGAAATGGTGCCGTAAGGCGGCGGCGCAGAACGATGCCGTAGCGATGGAGGAAATCGGCAGTCTCTATGAGCGCGGGCAGGGCGTCCCTGCCAATCAGGAAACGGCCTTCAGCTGGTATTACAAATCAGCCGAGAATGGGAATATCAATTTCGCTGAACTTGGCGAGCATTACTACGCGGGCCAGGGCGTTGAACAAAACTATGCGCGCGCCTATTACTGGTTTTTGCTGGACCCCCGCACCGAAGGCACCGGCAGATGGGTAACGAAACGGGACGCCGCCGCCGCGCATCTTAGCCCGCTGCAGATCGCGGATATCAAAAGCCGCGTCGGGGAATGGAGCCCGAAATCGCAAAAACTTCTTCCGCCCTGATCTTCTGGATAGGGACCGAAAGGCCGCAAATCTGCAAAGATTGATATGATCGTGTTCGCATCGCCGCAAATATTAACAAAACCTTACCAAAAAGAGAATCTAAGCCTTTGATATTTCAGACTTAAAAGAATATTCGAAGAATCTTATTTCTGGTAGGAAAGCGTTAACCTCCACCCCCCATAATGGACTCATAACAGGGCGTAAAGCCCGGATTTACAATGATTTCATCATAATGGTTGGGGACATACCATGAAAACGGGACAAAACGGTTCGGACGATGGCAGCGGGGGCTCCATCACGATTTTCCAGCAGGCGCATTGCCGCTTTGCCTACACCCTCAATAACAGGCAGCCCGTGCGCTGCTCGATCATCGGCGACCAGCCGCTGTTCTTCATGGATTTCGAAGGCGATGTGGCCGACGAATTTGCTGAAGAGGACATGAACGATCCGTTCGGCATCAATGCGATTGAACAGAGTGTTGCCGATCTCAAGGAAAAGATTATGGGTTTCGAGCCTTCGACCGGGTTGTCGGAGCTTGCGGAACTTCGTCTCGCCAACTTTGTTGATGAGTCCATGGAGATCATTGGCGAATCCCTGATTCCGAAAAGGGATCATTCATTTCAACTGAAAACGCTTGAAAAAGCGTTGCGGGAAAGCCGTTTTGTCGCCTCTCTTCTGGACACGGCAAAAACCCATAACATCAATCTCGCCTTCTCGGCGCAGGTGGAACAAGCATTTTATGACCGTGAGGCCCGCACTGTTTTCCTGAATCCTGTTCGCGATGTAACCGACCAGGTTTTGCTCGCCATTCGTGAACTACGTCGTGTATGGCAGCACAAGAACGGCGCTCTGCTTCATCCGCTGACCTTCCATCCTGATCAGGCGATCCTGATCAACCGTGCCCAGCACGCAGACCTTTCCGTCGCGATGATCCGCGGCGCGTGGGAATTGCAACTGGCCGGAAACAAAGACGCGTGGGAGCGTCTTGAGGTCTCCGCCTTTGAAGATCTGGCCCGCGCCTTTGCACGTGAAGCCTATCTCGATTTCCGCACCATCAATGATGGTCAGGCGGCCTCCGCTGTCTTCGAAGCGTGGTTCCTGTCCGATCGCTGCCGCCATGAAGACCGTGCGCTGATCCAGGCGATGCTGTCCGACTATCAGGGTTATGTCTTTGACAATGAACAGGCGTCGAAATCGGTCAGTGCCGATCTGATTATGGCTTTGGGGACAATGCCGTTCGGCAAGAATTACCTGTCACCTTTCGTCGCAACGGTCATTTCCGACCCCCTCTTCACAGAGATCCGCGACCGCTCCAACGCGAATTTCCTGTGGTTTATCAAGTTCGAACGTTCTTTCCGCGAAACGGAACAGGAATTGCAAACCTCTTCGCCTAACAAGGACCGCCAATCGGACGGTTCTTCCATAACAAAAATAATGGATGGCGACGACAATGGAAAGAAATCAACCGTTCTGGCTCTCCCGGGCCGGAAGGACGGACCTCTCACAAACCTGGCCAAACTTCCCGCCGCTGCACGCGCTGCAGGGCTCAATGCGGATGATGCCGGATCGGCAGCCGGAAATGTCCTTTACATCGACGCATTCACCAAGCGTCTGGGAAACAGGGGCTGATGACATGAGATCAGAACGCCTGAGCCGCAAATCCCATTTTCGCAGGATCAACCTGCAGGATATGGACGGCCCGGGAATCTCCGAGGGCGTCGCCGATCTCGCCAGAGACAAACTCTGGTCCCTTGCCGATCTTGCCGAAGACGCATTGCACCTGGATCTTGAGACGCTTTACAGGCAGACGCCCAACTTCCGCAACCGTTATGATGCACTGGTATGGGCGGCGCAGATGGTCAATCAAAGCCCGACGGCGCGCATGCTGCTTGATGCGGCGGCGCATAACGGCTGGGCTGTCGAATTCGCCGACCTGAAAAACCAGGGCTTCTGCATGGACCAGGACGAGCGCATTATTTATATCGATCATTTCTGCCTTGATGCATCGGCCCTCGGTAAATCGGGCTTTTTCCGTCATATCATGCTGACCACGCTGATGCGCGCGCTGCGTGATGCCTGGCACGAGGATCGCCTTGGCGATATCCATGCGACATATGCACCGGAACAGATTTTGATGGTGGAGCGTGTTCGCTCTGCCGACTGCGACACCGTGACCATTCTCTGCGGCTGGGAACTGCGTGGTGCAGGTTTCACGGAAGTCTGGCGTCATCTCCTCGGCTCCGAGGAAGGCGACATGGCGATTATTTTCACCCGCTTCCTGGAACGTGATCCGGGTGCTCTGTTCAGCGGCGCGGCGCTCGCTTATGCCTTCCGTCAATGGTATGCCGATGTCTCCCGCGTGGACGGCGTCGATCACGATGCGCTGGAAGCATTGGACGGCATTATGGAGGACGCAGACAGCATCAACCCGTTCGGCCAGAAGCGCCTGGAAGCGGCTGGTATCGAAGCCCTCTCGATCCTCCCGGATGGTAAGTGCTATCTCGCCGGTCTTGGTGCTGGAATTCTGCGCGACCCGTTCTTCGCCGGTCTCAATGATGAAATCAACCAGACCCATATGTTCCAGTTGATGTACGACATGGAAGTGGTGATGGTGAATAACGTGCCGTTCCGTGACTCAGCCCTCGCCCGAAAAATTTTCCCGCAATCGGAAGTCATTCCGGTTCGTTAGAAAGACTTTAGTATTCAGTCAAAAGGGACAGAAAACCGTTTCTGTCCCTTTTTGCATAGCCTATACTGGCCCGGATGAAAAAAGCCCAGCCGCCGCACGATTTCTATATCCACCTTGTCTCCGACGCGACCGGCACGACGTTGCAGGGCGTGGCCAGCGCCTGCCTGGCGCAGTTTGATAATATCGCTCCCGTCGAACGGTTCTGGCCACTCGTGCGCACGGAAAAACAGCTTGAAAGAGTGATCGACGATATCCGTGAAAACCCCGGGCCGGTATTGTTCACGATGGTCGATCCCGATATGCGCAAGGCACTTCAAAAACAATGCAAGGACATCGGTGTGCCTTGCATGCCGGTGCT
>JAQGJB010000087.1 GCA_028290825.1 Micavibrio sp. | reverse complement strand
GTACTCAAACCGGAAGTCTGTTGCCTGATTATCGTTCTCGAAAAGATCATAAGCGCCAGCATACAGGGATACGCGGTCAATGTTAACGGCCTGAGCAGGGGTAATGGACATAATAGTTCCGAGCAGGGCGGAGAATGCAATAAAGCGCGCGATTTTCACAGCGGTAAATCCTTCTAGAATGATGAACATCACAAATGGCCGGACGGCCAGGGAGAGTCGGAGGCGGGTGGGGCGAATCCCATAACTCATTCTGACTCCCGCAACTTAAATTGCAACTGATTTATTTCGGGAACAAAATTGTATCGCCGCTTGCTTAAGGGCTTGAGTCATATTAGAAAAAGGCAGCATTCCAAAGGACTCATCCCATGCTGGAAACCATCGCATTTTATCTTTTCTCCGCCATCCTGACCTTCAGTGCCGTGATGGTTATCTCCGCCCGTAACCCGGTGCACTCGGTGCTGTTCCTGATCCTTGCGTTTTTTAACGCGGCGGGTCTGTTCGTGCTGCTCGGTGCTGAATTCCTGGCGATGATTTTGGTCATCGTTTATGTCGGTGCGGTCGCGGTGCTGTTCCTGTTCGTGGTCATGATGCTTGACGTCAGTTTTGCCGATCTTCGCAAGGGCGCGATGAAACATGTGGCGCTCGGGATTGTGCTCGGCGGCATTCTGCTGACTGAACTCATTGCATTATATAGTACATGGCAATTCGCGCCGGATCAGGTCGCGCACTCCGCCGCGCCGGTCACCGATGTTGAAAACACCAAGGCCATCGGTGAAATCCTTTATACGCAATATGGTTTCGTGTTCCAGGTTTCGGGCCTCGTTCTGCTGGTCGCTATGATCGGGGCGATTGTCCTCACCCACCGCCGCCGCCCGGGTGTGCGCAGCCAGAAAGTCGGCGACCAGGTCGGGCGTAAACCGGCGGATGCGATGTCCGTTCAATCGATCACACCGGGGGCAGGGGCTTAACATGGAAATCGGTCTTCATCATTATCTGATTCTTGGCGGTCTCTTATTCACGCTCGGCGTTTTCGGGATTTTCCTGAACCGCAAGAACGTTATCATTATCATGATGTCGATCGAGCTGATGCTGCTGGCCGTCAATATCAATTTCGTGGCGTTTTCGTCGTTCATGCACGATCTGGGCGGGCAGATTTTTACAATGTTCATCCTGACCGTCGCCGCCGCAGAGGCCGCTATTGGCCTGGCTATTCTGGTTGTGTTCTTCCGCAACAAGGGTTCGATCGCGGTTGAAGATATTTCCACATTAAAGGGATAATCATGACTGATAAACTTTATCATTACGGACACGTTGTTGCCGAAATTGGCAATGAAACCGAACAGGCCTGCACCAATCGCCTGGTGACGACAATCAAATCTCTGAAGGATGTTTTCGACGTTGCGCGTGTCCCCCATATGGTGGCAATGGACAAAATCGGAGAAGTCACCGTCAGCGTTTTTGCGGAGCAAGGGGCTGATCTGGCCCGGTTGCACAGCGATATTAGCGCTATCCCAAGTGTTATCTACTGCGATACGGACAGCAATAATGATCTGGTCCGTGCGCCCAAAGATGCCGCGCCCATTCCCTGCGGGCAGCCCGGGCATCAATGCCAATGCGGTATACCGAAACCCTAATCTTCTAAACTTAAGAGTCATCCATGGAACTCATCGCCGTCTTTGCCCCACTCGCCGGATTTCTGATTGCCTTCCTGTTTGGAAAGCAGATCGGCGATAAAGGGGCGCAGTTTGTAACCTGCACCGGATTGGTTATGGCGGCGGCGTGTTCATGCGCGTTGTTCTATCAGGTTGTTCTTGGTCATGATCCTCGCACCATTGCGCTGGCACCGTGGATTGCCGTGGGGACATTTAATGTTCAATGGGCGTTGCGCGTCGACCAACTGACCGCGATCATGATGTGCGTCATTAATATCGTTTCGGCCTGCGTTCATATTTATTCGGTTGGCTATATGAGCCATGATGCGAATAAAGCGCGGTTCATGTCTTACCTGTCGCTGTTCACCTTTGCGATGCTGATGCTGGTGACGGCGGATAACCTTCTGCAACTGTTCTTCGGCTGGGAAGGGGTTGGCCTTGCGTCTTACCTCCTGATCGGGTTTTGGAACTATAAGCCTTCCGCCAATGCGGCTGCCGTCAAGGCGTTCGTGGTGAACCGCGTTGGCGACTTCGGTCTGGCCCTCGGGATCATGGCGGCATTCATGATTTTTGGTACAGTGCAGTTTGACGGAATTTTTGCGCAGGTTGCCGATAAGGCGGCGGATACGTTCAATTTCCTCGGGTATGATGTGAATGCGGTAACGCTGGTCTGCCTGCTGCTGTTCGTCGGGGCCTGTGGTAAATCGGCGCAGCTTGGTCTGCACACCTGGCTTCCGGACGCGATGGAAGGCCCGACGCCTGTGTCGGCGCTGATCCATGCGGCGACGATGGTGACGGCCGGTGTGTTCCTGGTGTCCCGTATGTCGCCCTTGTTTGAATATTCGGCAGATGCGCGGGCGATTGTCTGCTTCGTTGGTGCGACTACGGCGTTTGTGGCGGCGACCATCGGCCTGACCCAGTTCGATATCAAGCGCGTGATTGCATATTCGACGATGTCGCAACTTGGTTACATGTTTTTCGCGCTCGGCGTTTCGGCGTACAGCGCGGCTATGTTCCACCTGATGACCCACGCTTTCTTCAAGGCGCTGCTATTTCTTGGTGCGGGCTCTGTCATCCACGCAATGTCGGGCGAGCAGGATATGCGCAAAATGGGCGGTATCTGGAAGCTGATCCCGACGACTTATGTGCTTATGTGGATCGGTTCGCTGGCATTGGCGGGTATCCCGTTCTTCGCCGGGTACTATTCAAAAGATCTTATTCTTGAGGCGGCGTTCGCGTCGGGTTCGGGCATTGGCCGTTATGCGTTCGCGATGGGTATCGCCGCCGCCCTGATGACCGCGTTCTACAGCTGGCGTCTGATTATCATGACTTTTCATGGTAATACCCGTGCGGATAAAGAAGTGATCGACCATGTTCATGAATCACCGTTCGTGATGCTGCTGCCGCTGTTCGTTCTGGCGACTGGTGCGGTTCTGGCCGGTGCGGTGTTTATGCATTCTTTCGGTACGGATCACGCGGAATTCCTCGGTGAAAGCCTGAAGGTCCTGCCGGAAAACGACACCGTTCTGAAGGCTCACCATGTTGAAGAATGGGTGAAACTGGCGCCGCTGGTTGCAGGTATTCTCGGTATCGGCTTTGCTTATATCGTTTACATGTTCCGTATTGGCATGGCGGCGTCGATTGTCCGTTGCTTCAAACCGCTGCACACGCTGTTCTACAATAAATGGTTCTTTGACGAGATCTATCATGCCGTGTTCGTCCAGACGGCCTATAAACTCGGCCGCATCTTCTTCAAGGTGGGAGACAAGGCGATTATCGACGGGCTTGGCCCGGACGGGATTTCCGCGACATCGAAATCCTTCGGCGGCCTGCTCAGCCGGTTCCAGAGCGGATACATGTTTCACTACGCGTTTGTCATGATGATCGGCCTGATCGGCCTGGTGTCGTGGTTTGTTTATCGTTTAAATTTCGGGTCATAAGATGGTCGACTTTCAGCTTCTCTCCCTGATGACGTTCCTGCCGCTGGCGGGGGTGTTGTTTATCATGACCCTGCGGGGCGACGGGCCGAATGTGGCGCGGAATGCAAAATACGCGGCGCTGTATACCAGCCTGATCGTCATGGTTCTTGGGGCTTATATGCTGAACCATTTCGATGGCAGCACGGCGGATTACCAGTTCGTTGAGAAATTCAAATGGTTCCCTTCGCTGGGGATCAGCTATCATATGGGCGTGGACGGGATTTCCGTGTTCTTCGTTGCGCTGTCGGCGTTCCTGACCCCGATCTGTATTCTGGCCAGCTGGGATTCCATCCAGAAGCGCGTCAAGGAATACATGGCGGCGTTCCTGATCCTTGAAATGTTCATGATCGGCACGTTCTGCGCGCTCGATACCATTCTGTTCTATGTGTTCTTTGAAGGCGTCCTGATCCCGATGTTCCTGATCATTGGTATCTGGGGCGGGCCGCGCCGGGTTTATTCGGCGTTCAAGTTCTTCCTCTATACGCTGCTTGGCTCGGTCCTGATGCTGGTCGCGTTGCTGTGGATCTATTTCCATGGCGGGACCGACATTCCTGAAATCGTCAAGGCGGGCGGGATTGCTTATAAAGCGCAGTTCTGGCTATTCCTCGCATTCTTCGCCAGCTTTGCGGTCAAGATGCCGATGTGGCCGGTGCATACATGGTTGCCGGATGCGCACGTTGAAGCGCCGACGGCCGGTTCGGTCATTCTGGCCGGTGTTCTGCTGAAAATGGGTGGTTATGGTTTCCTGCGGTTCTCGGTGCCGATGTTCCCGGAGGCCGCGCATTTCTTCGCGCCTTATATCTTCGGCCTGTCGATCATCGCGATTGTTTACACCTCACTGATTGCTCTGGTGCAGGAAGACATGAAGAAGCTGATTGCCTATTCATCCGTCGCGCATATGGGTTTCGTGACGCTTGGTATTTTCACCCTGAACGCACAGGGCGTGCAGGGCGCAATGTTCCAGATGATCAGCCACGGCCTGATTTCCGGCGCGCTGTTCCTTTGCGTCGGTGTGGTTTATGACCGCCTGCATACCCGTGAGATCGGACGTTACGGCGGGATCGTCAAAAACATGCCGATTTATGCGACCATGTTCATGCTGTTCATGCTGGGGTCCGTCGGCCTGCCGGGGACGTCCGGTTTCGTCGGCGAATTCCTCGTTCTGCTCGGCGGGTTCCAGGTCAGCACCACGGTTGGCCTGCTGGCAACCAGCGGTATCGTGCTTGGCGCGACTTATATGCTGATGCTTTATCGCCGTGTGATTTTCGGACCGCAGACCAATGCGGATGCGGCGGAGATGCTGGATCTGACATGGAAAGAAAAAATCAATTTCGTGCCGCTGGCCCTGCTGGTCCTCTGGCTCGGTGTTTCGCCGGGCGTGGTCATAAATAAAACCCAGGCTTCGGTCGATAAACTGATCGGAGATTATCAAACTGCCCTTGCACAGACGGAGACTTCCCATGAATGAAACACTTTGGACATGGGAATCCCTGTCAATCGTGAAGCCGGAAATTTTCCTGGCCGTATCGGGTTTGTTACTTCTGGTTTTCGGGGCGTGCCTCAAAGGTAATCCGGCGCGGTCCATCGGCGGTCTGGTGATGATCGCGATGGCGATTGCCGCTTATATGATCTGGGGCATGAAGTGGGATTCACAGGTTGAATTCTCGGGTCAGTTTATTTTTGACCCGTTCTCCGCCTACATGAAAATCCTTGTGCTGTTCGGCCTGATCGGGTCGGTGGCGTTGTCGCTGCGTTACATGGCGCAGGAAAACATGGCGCGGTTTGAATATCCTGTTCTGGTCCTGTTTGCGGGGCTGGGCATGATGGTGATGTTGTCGGCCAATTCCTTCCTATCGCTTTATGTCGGTCTGGAACTGCAATCTCTTAGTCTCTACGTTCTGGCCGCGATCCGCCGCGATCATGCCAAATCGTCGGAAGCCGGGATGAAGTATTTCGTTCTGGGGTCCATGGCGTCCGGCATTCTGCTGTTCGGGATTTCGCTGGTCTATGGTTATACGGGTGCGCTCGGCTTTGATACCGTTGCCAAAACTCTGGCCGCTGCCCCGGCAACGCCGGGTGCAGTGATCGGTCTTGTTTTCGTTCTGGTCGGCATTGCGTTCAAGGTTTCCGCCGTTCCGTTCCATATGTGGACACCGGATGTATATGAAGGTGCGCCGACTTCGGTGACCGCGCTGTTTGCGATTGTGCCGAAGGTTGCGGCCATCGGTCTGCTGATGCGCCTGATCTACGGGCCATTTGCGTCGATGGTTCCGGACTGGCAGCAAATTCTCTGGTTCCTGTCCGCAGCGTCGATGGCGTGGGGTGCCTTTGCCGCGCTCAATCAGAATAATATCAAGCGCCTGATGGCCTATTCCTCAATCGGGAATATCGGATTTGCCATGGTCGGCCTGGTTGCAGGGACGGCGGCGGGGGCGGGGGCGTCGATTCTGTACATGACCATTTATATGGCGATGACCGCCGGAACGTTCGGCCTGATCATGATGCTGCGCCGGAACGGCGTTGCGGTTGAAAAGATCAGCGATATGGCCGGTCTTTCCAAAACCAATCCTGTGATCTGCTACTGCATGGCGATCATGATGTTTTCGATGAGCGGCATTCCGCCGCTGGCCGGATTCTTCAGCAAGATGGTGGTGTTCCAGGAAGCAATGTCAGCGCATTTTTATGTGTTGTCGGTCTTCGGTGTCCTGACTTCGGTTGTATCGGCATATTACTATCTGCGTATTATCAAAACGATGTTCTTCGATGAATCGATTGCCGTTCTGGACCGTGAGCCAGGTATGGGCAAGAAGATCGTTGCCGGTGTGTGCGTCGCGTTCGTCGTATTGTTTGTACTGTCGCCGGACCCGCTGCTCAAGTCGAGCAAGGCGGCGGCAGGATCGTTATTTCCGGTGGCAGAAAATACAAAGGAATAATTGAATGGATTACAAAAATCTGAAGCCACTATCTCAGCCGGGATCGTTGCGTGATCTATTGCTTAAAAGTAACAAGCTGAATTTCCGTCTAAATTCAGCGGTTGCCACGACAAGCGTTGGAGAAGATGTCCCTTTTACATCTGTCACCGTAGAGGCAGTTTCATCTGCCTTACCCGGCATTCTTGGCGTTGAGTTCAACAAAATTGCCGGAAATATTTTTACGGCGCATAATGTGAGCCTGAAACATCTTGGCTTGATGGTGAGTGATAAAAGTATTGTTTCCGTTGCAAAAGGTGACCGGGTGTATCCAGTGCAGAACCTGGCATCCTAACGCTATGATCTCCTGGAATATTGAAGTCTTTGACTCCCTTGGCAGTACACAGGATATCGCGATTGCCCGCGCCGAGGAGGGTGCGGCGGAAGGCGTGGTCATTCAGTCGATGATCCAGACGGGTGGCCGTGGACGTCATGGCAATCAGTGGATTTCTCCGCTTGGCAATCTCTATATGTCGTTCCTCCTGCGCCCGATGTGCACGCCGGACCTGGCCGGGCAGATTTCATTTGTGATTGCGCTGGCCCTTTCTGCTGCGATGGATCCTTACACTGCCGGGCATAAGAAAACTCTTAAATGGCCAAATGACGTTCTGATTGACGGCGTGAAATGTGCGGGCATTCTGCTTGAAACCGGGCTGTCAGAGGCGGGTGTTGTTGAGAAGCTGATCGTCGGAATGGGGGTGAATATTCATGCAGCGCCCCCGGAACGGATCGGGTTGCAGCAGGTTGCCGGGGAGAAACGTCTGGCCGTGCACCGTTTTCGTGATGAATTGCTGGTGCAGATCGCTGACTATTATGAAAGCTGGAAAACGACAGGGTTTGAACCGGTGCGCCGCGACTGGTTGAAACAGGCCCATGGGCTAAATCATAAAATCTCTGCCCGCCTGCCGGACCGGACGGAAAAGGGGATTTTCCGCGATCTCGGACCCGATGGCGGCCTTAAAATGGAATTAGAAAAAGGTAATTTAATTACAATCAGGGCAGGGGAAGTGTTCTTTTAATTTCTTGACACTTGTATTATTGAAATAATATACTCCACCAAGAATGATAAAAGAGGGTGTAAAAATGTTAGTAGAAGATTGGTATAAAGTTCAACCACTCAAAATTGACCCTACTCAGGTAGCATACGCTGTGCCTCATACCGATAACCATGCTCATGTTGCTTTTGGGCGTGCTGCAGCATGGGATCTTCAAGATGCCTCAGAAACGGTACTCCATACTGTGAATGGCTGTCCTAAAGGACTTGAAGATCGTGTTCCGCAAGAGTATCGCCATCTTATTTAGCTATAAACACATTGCGCTTCGAATAAGCTCGGAGTACGTTGTCGGCCTGTCAATAAAAGCCGAAAAGTACAATGTCCAATTCAAAAAACCTCGTCCTTAATCCCAAAGACCTTCACTTCATTCCGTTCAGCGGCAGTGAGGAATTCGGGGTCAATTTCAATGCTTATACAATCGACAACAAATGGCTGGCGATTGATTGCGGTATCGGTTTTGCGGGGCATCGTTTCCCGGGAATTGATATCCTGCTTCCCGATCCGGCATTCCTTGAGGCCCGCGCCAAAGACCTTGTCGGGCTGATTATCACTCATGCTCATGAAGATCACATTGGCGCGGTTGCGTATCTGTGGAAACGCCTTGGCTGCCCGATTTATTGTTCCGGGTTTACGGCGGAAATCCTGAAACTGAAAATGGCGGATATTCCGGGCAATGACCGCGCGAAGATTCATGTCGTGCGTCCCGGCGATCAAATTAAACTCGGTCCGTTTACCTGTGAATTCCTGGCCGTTGCCCACTCCATTCCCGATGCGCTGGCGGTTGGTGTTGAAACATCGGTTGGGCGTGTTCTCCATTCCGGCGACTGGAACATGGACCCGACGCCGACGCTCGGTGATATTACAGATGAAGCGCTGTTCCGCGCCTATGGCGACAAAGGCGTTCTGGCCTATGTCGGTGATTCTACAAACGCTGACGTTCCGGGCCGTACAGGGTCCGAAGCTGATGTTGAGAAGGGGTTAGGCGACCTGTTCCCCGAGATCGAGGGGCGGATTGCCATTACATTATTTGCGTCCAATGTCGGACGTGTGCGTTCCATCTGCAAGGCGGCGAAAGCCAATAAACGCAAGGTCGTTCTGATGGGTCGCTCGCTTCACCGCATGGTTGGGGCGGCGATGGAATGCGGTTACCTTCGCGATGTTCCGGAATTTGTTGATGACCGCCAGATGGACAAGATTAAAGATGAAAACCTTGTCATCCTCATGACCGGGTCACAGGGTGAAACCAATGCGATGCTGTCACGCGTTGCACGTGGTGAGCATCCGTTCATGACGCTGAACAAAGGTGATACGGTTGTCTTTTCCGCGCGGCCTATTCCCGGCAATGAAGAGGAAATAAACGCAGTTAAAAACAATCTTGCAGCCTCCGGCGTGCGCGTTATCGGCACAGGCGATACGATGCATAAAATTCATATTTCCGGCCACCCGTGCCGCGATGAAATTCTCGACATGTATCGCTGGGTCCGTCCGAAGATCGTCATTCCTGTCCACGGTGAACGTTCGCAACTTGAAGCGCAGGCGCGTCTGGCCCGTGAGGCACAGATTTCCTCTGTCGTCGTTCCAACCAACGGATCGGTCATCCGCATCGCACCGGAAGGGGCCGAGATCATCGACCATATTCCGACAGGTGTTCTGGCGGTGGAGCCGAACCGTATTATCCCATCCGGCCACGTTGCGATTTCCGCACGGCGGAAGATGCAGTTTACCGGCATCATTCACATAACCCTCGTCCTTGACGATCGTGGCCTTGCGGAAGATCCGCAGATCACGACCATGGGCCTGATTGACCACGGCAATGAACAGGAAGCCGCGTTTGAGCAGGATATCGCCGACGAGGTTGAAGACGCACTCGCAGAACTGCGGGATTCCGAGCTTTCCAGCAACGACAAAGTCGCGGAACAGGTCCGTGTTGCCGCGCGCCGCCTTGTCAGTTCCGAACTTGGCCTCAAGCCCAAGATGTCGGTTCATATCGTAAGGGTCTGAGTTTTATGACTTTATTCACCGGAATTGTATTGTACATATTGATCTGGTGGTTGGTCCTGTTTACAGTGCTCCCCTGGAAGAGTCGGCCGCCGACAAAGCCCGGACATGGACACGCGACAAGCGCCCCAAATTCGCCGAATTTAGGGATCAAGTTTCTGGTGACCAGCATTATTTCCGCAGTTGTCCTGCTTATTGTCTACATGCTGATTCAAAACGGAATTATCGACTATCGCGCCATTGCGATTCAAATGATGAAAGAGGACCAAGGACTATGAAGACCAAGATTTTGATGACTGTTTCCTTCCTTGCCACAATGGCGGTCACGGTTCCTGCGATGGCAGATACCAGTGTTCTGTGCTCTGTGCGCGGAAGCTACAAAAACGGAAGCATCGGTGCCGACTACAAGCCGGGCGTTGATGCAAAAGGCAAACCTGTCGTGTCGGCCGATCTTGCACCTGCGCCGATGGCAGCGCCTAAATCGATGACCATTCCCCTCACCGTCGACATGGCGCAGCGTTTCAACAGCGTCCTGCCTGCCGGGTCAAAAATGGATACCCAGGTCGGCACAATCGATATCATGCAGAACGGCGCCGTCATGATTAACGGCAAGGATGTCAGCGGTCCTGCCGACACAGTCTGCGCGATGGAAAAACAAAAGGCAGCAGCCCTGAAAACCATCGATGAAAAACCACGCAAGAAAAAAGCCGCAGCCAAAGCGAAGCATGCCGATGTTCCGCCAGTTGCAGCAGCGCCAACAACGGAAGTGACCGCAGAACCGGCAACCACCCTTGCGCCTGCCTCACCTGAGCCTGCTCCGGCCTCCACACCAGCACCAGCGGCTGCCGCACCTGTTCCTGCCGCGCCAACCCCGCAGGTTCTTGACGCGACACCACCGGCAATGCCGAATGCAGCGCCGCAACCAACACCGATCGCGACAGCACCTGAGCCAGCACCTGCTGCTGCTCCTCCTGCTCCAAACGCTGCGCCAGTACCACCAGCCAGCGGTGCGATTGTTTCACCGACCGAAGGCAATGTGCCTCGCGCTCCGCTCGATCCGCTGAGCGGAACACCGGCACCGGCTGCACCGGCTCCGGCACCTGCAAACGGGACATTATCCGGGGGCGCGCAGTAATAAGACTTTAAGTTAAGTCGGATACACAGAGCCCCCCTCCACATCGTGAGAGGGGGGTTCGTTTAGGAGAGAGAAAAATGACCAACACCCAGGCCCAGCAAAAACAATCCGCCGGTAAAAACACCCGCACGGCCATCACGCCGACGCGCGAGGAAAATTTCCCCGAATGGTTCCAGAACGTCATTAAGGCGGCGGACCTGGCAGAGAATTCGCCCGTGCGCGGATGCATGGTGATCAAGCCCTATGGCTATGCGATCTGGGAACTGATCCAGCGTGCGCTTGACGATAAGATCAAGGATGTCGACGTTAAGAATGCGTACTTTCCGCTCCTCATCCCGCTGAGCTTCATCAGCCGCGAGGCGGAGCATGTTGACGGCTTTGCCAAGGAATGTGCCGTTGTCACGCACCACCGTCTTGAAAAAGGGCCGGACGGAAAGCTTGTTCCTGCCCCTGATTCAGAACTGGAAGAACCTTTCGTCATTCGTCCGACATCGGAAACGATTATTGGCGATTCCATGTCGAAATGGATTCAGTCCTACCGTGACCTGCCGCTGAAACTGAATCAGTGGTGCAACGTCATGCGGTGGGAAATGCGCCCGCGCATGTTCCTGCGCACTACTGAATTCCTGTGGCAGGAAGGGCATAATGCCTTTGCAACGGCTGAGGAAGCGCATGAAGACGCGATGAAAATGCTTGGTGTCTATAACCAGGTTTATGAAGAGTTCTTTGCCATCGGCGGTATTCAGGGCGAGAAAACCCCGGATGAACGTTTTCCCGGTGCGATCAATACTTATACCATCGAAGCGATGATGCAGGACGGCAAGTCATTGCAGGCCTGTACTTCCCATGATCTGGGTCAGAACTTTGCTAAATCATGTGACATTAAATTCCAGGGTGAGGATGGTCAGCAACATCATGCCCATACGACATCGTGGGGTTTCTCGACCCGTTCCGTCGGTGGCCTGATCATGTCGCACAGCGATGATGACGGTCTTATCCTGCCGCCGAAGCTTGCACCTTACCACGTGGCGATCATTCCGATTGTAAAAGATGACGGCAGCGCCGTTTTTGAGCATTGCCGCCAGCTTGCCGCGCGTCTAAAGGCGCAGGGCATTCGCGTACATCTTGATTTATCGGATTCCCGCTCCTCCGATAAAATGTGGTCGGCGATCAAGCTCGGTATTCCGCTGCGTGTCGAGATCGGCCAGCGTGAAATGGATGAAGGCAAACTTTCATACGTCCGCCGCGATCTGGGCAAAGACTCCAAGGCTATCGTTACCGGTGATGAATTCTGCGGTACGGTTCAGAAGGTCCTCGACCAGATGCAGGCAGATATGCTGGCCAAATCAACCAAGTTCACCCGCGACCATATTTTCGATATGAAGTCACTGGCGGAAGTGCGCGAGTTCTTCAAGGCGGACAAGGTCGGCTTCGCCCGCATCGATACGTCCTTGTTCGGTGCGGATTATGATGTCCTGAAAAAGGAACTGTCACTTTCATCACGCTGCCTGCCGTTTGAGGACGAAGGCCGTAAAGTTCTAGTTGGGAAATCGTATTAATGTTTTCCCCTTTTGAACGGATGATGGCCGGACGGTATTTGCGGGCGCGCAAGGCGGAGGGATTTGTTTCCGTCATCGCTGCGTTTTCGTTTCTTGGCATTATGCTGGGTGTGGCGACGCTGATTATCGTGATGTCCGTAATGAACGGTTTCCGGGGGGAATTGATCACCCGGATTCTCGGCCTGAACGGGCATATCAATATTTATTCGGATTCCGGCGCATTGATGGATTACGACACACTTGCCCGCCGCGTGGCGCAGGTGCCGGGCGTGACAGGCGTCGCACCAGTGATCGAGGCGCAGGTTCTGATGTCGATGAATGGTTATGCCAACGGTGCATTGGTGCGTGGCATGACCTTCTCCGATTTTTCAAAGAAGCCGATTGTGTCCACATCGATCAAGGAAGGCACGATTGCCGATTTCAACAACAATAATGTCGCCATCGGCAAGGTCATGGCGGATAAGCTTCATCTCGGCGTAGGCGATCAGATCACCCTTGTATCGCCAAAGGGCAAGGCCAGTCCGTTCGGCACCATTCCACGCACACGGCAATACACGATCGGCCTGATTTTCGATGTCGGTATGTTCGAATATGACAGCAGCTTCATCTTTATGCCGCTTGAGTCGGCGCAGGTCTTCTTTCAGATGGAGGGAGCTGTAACCTCGCTTGAGGTCATTACGAATAACCCCCAGCACATGACGCCCATCACACGCGGCATAGAGCCGGTCATTCAGGGGCGGGCCGCCGTTCATGAATGGAAAGACAGCAATACCAGTTTCTTTAACGCCATTCAGGTGGAAAGGAATGTGATGTTCCTTATCCTTACGCTGATTATCATTGTTGCGGCGTTCAATATTATTTCGTCGATGATTATGCTGGTGAAAGATAAAGGCCGTGATATTGCGGTGATGCGCACCATGGGTGCGTCACGCCGCAGTATGATGAAAATTTTTATCCTGACCGGGGCGAGCATAGGTTTGTTCGGCACTTTTGTCGGGGCTTTGCTGGGGATTGAATTTGCCCTGAACATCGAGGCGATCCGCCAGGTGCTGCAGCATATGACCGGCACGGAACTGTTCTCGAAAGAAATCTATTTCCTGTCGAAGCTTCCCGCGGAAATTGACTGGCAGGAGGTTATGACGGTTGTCGGCCTTGCCATCTTCCTGTCGATTGCGGCTACGATTTACCCGGCCTGGCGCGCGGCGAAACTCGATCCCGTGGAGGCGCTCCGCTATGGCTAATCTTCTTGAAGTCCGCAATCTTGAAAAGACCTTTGAACAGGCGGGTGAAAACCTGACCATTTTTAAAGACCTGAACATGTCGATCGGCGAGGGCGAGATTGTTGCCTTGGTCGGGCAGAGCGGGGCGGGGAAATCGACCCTGCTGCAACTGATCGGTCTGCTCGACACGCCGACCTCCGGCAATGTGATTATCAACGGCAAGGATGCAACGGGTCTTGATGATGACGGGCGCACCCGCATGCGCCGGGAATCAATCGGCTTCGTTTATCAGTTCCACAATCTGCTGCCGGAATTTTCGGCGCTTGAAAATGTGGTCGTGCCGCAGATGATCGCCGGAACGAAACGCAAGGACGCTACTATGCGGAGCGAGAAAATCCTCACCGCGCTCGGTCTTGAAAAGCGTCTCGACCATCGTCCGGCGAAACTGTCGGGCGGGGAGCAGCAGCGTGTGGCGATTGCCCGCGCCCTTGCCAACCGTCCGCATATCCTGCTGGCGGATGAACCGACCGGTAATCTGGACCCGACACATTCGGCGGGGGTCTTTCAGATGCTGATCGATCTGGTCCGGCGCAATGGCATCGGTGCGCTGATCGCGACGCATAACATGGAACTGGCGGAACAGATGGACCGCATTCTTGAAATGAAGAACGGGCAGCTGATCAGCTATTAGTTTGGTGCACAGGTGATTGTGTATTTTTTGCCGTTGCTGACGATCGTCTTGCTTAGTTCGTTGACGCAATCAGGCGGAGTAATCCTCGCTTCAGAAGCGAAAATATCTTTTACCTGGCCCACGAATTTTTTTGTTTGTTGTAATGTTTCCGTTGGTTTTTCGTAGAGATTAAAGGCGTAGGTTAAAACACTGACCCCTGCGAGAAAGCCAACGATGCCAAGCGGCCATTTTGCGTTTTCTACAAATTCTGAAAAGGCGCTTTCCCGAGGCTCGGTCTGCTGGTTTTTGTTTGATTTCGCCATAATAATCTCCTGTTTGAAAAAAAGGCATCTTAGAGAAGTCTCTGTAAATATGTCAATATCTAACAGGGCTTTTTTCAAACTTGGTAAATTGCCTGAATTCCTCTAGTTTTAAAATGTCATGACCGCAAATTTCATCCATCTCCATGTCCATTCCGCCTATTCGCTGGCGGAAGGGGCGATCAAGATCAAGGATCTTGTCGGCCTGTGCCAGGAGCGCAGGATGCCGGCGGTTGCCATTACGGATAGCGGCAATCTGTTCGGTGCCCTGGAGTTCGCCAGTGCGGCGGCCAAGGGTGGCGTGCAGCCGATTATCGGGTGCCAGGTTCTGATCGGGCTGGAGGGGCATCAGCTTGTGCTGCTGTCGCAGACCGAGGAAGGGTATCGTAATCTTTGCGCTCTGGTCAGTAAATCATTTATGGCGGTCGAGCCGCCGGAAGTTCCCCATATTGAATGGGACGATCTTGAATCATTGAATAAAGGCTTGATCTGCCTGAGCGGCGGGATCAAGGGGCCGGTGTCGCAATATCTTCTGCACAATCAGGCGAAGCCCGCTGAAGAAGCCCTGAAGCGGCTCAAAAAAGCGTTTGGCGACAGGTTTTACATCGAACTGCAACGCCATGAATGGGCGGATGAGCGCGCAATAGAGGAGGCGTTGCTCGACCTTGCCTATAAACACAATATTCCGCTGGTCGCGACGAATGATGCGTATTTTGCCGAACGCGAGACCTATGAGGCGCATGACGCTCTGCTGTGTATTGCCGACGGGCGTTATATTACCGAGGCCGACCGCCGCCGCGTGACGCCGGAGCATTATTTCAAATCCGCCGATGAAATGGAGGAGTTGTTTGCCGACCTTCCCGAGGCGATTGAAAATACGGTTCATATCGCGCAGCGTTGTTCCTATCTTCTGAAATCCATCAATCCGATCCTGCCGCCGTTTAAAAGTGAAAGCGGGCTAGCGGAGGTGGAGGAGCTTCGCCGCCAGTCGCTTGAAGGGCTGGAATGGCGGCTCGAAAACTTTGTCTACACACCGGAGATGGGCAAGGCCGAACGGGTGGAAGCGGCGAAACCTTACCGTGAACGTCTTGAGTTCGAACTCAACACCATTATCCAGATGGGTTTCCCTGGGTACTTCCTGATCGTTTCCGATTTTATTATCTGGGCAAAGAACAATGATATTCCGGTCGGGCCGGGACGAGGCTCGGGTGCCGGATCGGTGGTTGCGTGGGTTTTGAAGATTACCGATCTCGATCCGCTGCGCTTCAATCTGCTGTTTGAACGGTTCCTTAATCCGGAACGTGTATCCATGCCTGACTTCGACGTCGATTTCTGTCAGGACCGCCGCGACGAAGTCATCAATTATGTGCAGAAGCGTTACGGCGCAGATCATGTGGCGCAGATCATTACGTTTGGGCAGCTGAAAGCCCGCGCGGTGGTGCGCGACGTTGGTCGCGTGTTGCAGATGCCATACGGCCAGGTCGACCGGATCGCCAAGATGATCCCCAACAACCCGGCGAATCCGCTGACCCTCGAAGAGGCGTTGGAGCAGGATCAGGAATTGCGCAACCAGCGCGACGCGGACGATACGTCAGCTAAGCTGATCGACGTTGCCTTACAGCTTGAAGGCCTGAACCGTCATGCCTCGACCCATGCCGCCGGTGTGGTGATCGGGGATCGTCCGTTGCAGAAACTTCTCCCGCTTTACCGCGATCCGTCATCGACCATGGCGGTGACCCAGTTCAACATGAAATATGTTGAATCTGCTGGCCTGGTGAAATTCGACTTTCTCGGCCTCAAAACCATGACGGTCATCCACAAAACCGTGAAACTGATCAAGCAGTCGCGCGGAGAGGATATCGATATCCTGAAAGTTCCGCTGGACGACGCGAAGACCTACCAGATGCTGGCGGAGGCCAAGACGGTCGGTGTGTTTCAGCTGGAAAGTGCGGGGATGCGCGATACGCTGCGCAAGATGAAGCCGGACAGGTTCGGGGACATCATCGCGCTTGTCGCGCTTTACCGTCCCGGTCCGATGGATAACATTCCAAAATTCATTGATGTCAAAGCGGGCGAGCTCGAGCCGGATTATATGCATCCGAAACTGAAGCCTTATCTGGAAGAAACCTACGGCATCATGGTTTACCAGGAACAGGTTATGCAGGCGGCGCAGGCGTTGTCGGGCTACACGCTTGGCGGCGCGGATTTGCTGCGCCGGGCGATGGGTAAGAAAATCCCGGCGGAGATGGCGGCGCAACGGAAAATCTTCGTGGACGGCGCGGTCGAACATAGCGGCCTGACCAAGGAACGCGCGTCGGAGATTTTCGACCAGATCGATAAATTCGCCGGTTACGGTTTCAACAAATCCCACGCGGCTGCCTATGCCCTGATCGCGTACTGGACCGGATGGCTGAAGGCGAATTATCCGACGGAATTTATGGCAGCGTCTATGACGCTGGATATGGGCAACACCGACAAGCTGGCCATCTTTAAACAGGACCTTCACAAGATGGGCCTGAAACTGGTGCCGCCGGATATCAATGAGTCCGAGGTCGAGTTCCGGGTAAACGGCGAACAGATTCACTACGCCCTGGCTGCGATCAAGGGCGTCGGCGCGCAGGCGATGGACAGGATCATGGCCGAGCGCAGAGCCAAGGGACCGTTCCTTGACCTTGCAGATTTCACCGGACGGATGGATCAGGGTTCGATGAACAAACGGATGCTGGAAAACATGACCTGTGCCGGGGTGTTCGACAGTTTCAATCCCGACCGGGCGCAGGTTTACACCTCGTCTGAAATGTTGCTGCGTCATGCGCAAAGTCTGGCGGCGGAACGGGCATCGGGGCAGACAAGCCTGTTCGGCGGACCGTCGGGGCAGGGCACGCCAATGCCCGCGTTACCGCGCGTTGAATCGTGGGACCAGCTTGAGAAGCTGCGGCACGAATTCGATGCGATCGGGTTCTATCTTTCCGCCCACCCGCTGGACAGCAAGGCGGCACAGCTTGAGCGGATGAGTATCCTGAGCATTGCCGAGGTGGAGGCGCAGATTGAGAACAGGCCGGTTGCGGCTATGGTCAATATGGCCGGGGTTCTCCTGAAAAAGCAGATCAAGGTGTCACAGAAATCGGGTAACAAGTTTGCGTTCCTGCAGTTCTCGGATTCTTCCGGGATTTTTGAAGTGGTCGTGTTCTCGGAATTGCTGGCCAGGGCGAAGGATATTCTGGTTGAGGGTGAAACACTCCTCCTCAAAGCGATGGCAGAGCCGCAGGAAGAAAGCGTGCGGTTCATGGTCCATGATATCCAGCCGCTGGATATGGCACTCGCCAGCAAAATCAGCCAGGTGCGTGTAGTCGTTGAAACACCTGAAGCGATCCAGAGGCTGAAAGACTTCCTGAGCGCCGAAGGCCGGGGCCCTGCGAAAATTGTGATCGAGGTTCCGTTTAATGATAAGGAAATCGCCGTAATGACATTGCCCGGCAGTTACAGTTTCTCGCCGCAGGCGCGGTCGGGACTGATGAAGGCCGGTGGTGTCAGGGACATCCGGGAACTGTAGCCATGAACCAGTCTACGCCGAAACTCGACCCCAGCTGGATGGCGCATATTCGTGCGGAATTCGATCAGCCTTACATGACGAAGCTGAAGCAGTTTCTGCAGCAGGAGAAGGAGGCCGGGGCGGTTGTCTATCCGAAGGGCAGTGAAATTTTCAATGCGCTAAACACCACGGCCTTTGACAAGGTCCGCGTGGTTATCCTTGGGCAGGACCCCTATCACGGTGCAGGCCAGGCGCACGGGTTATCGTTTTCGGTGCGTGAGGGTGTGCGGTTGCCGCCGAGCCTGCAGAATATTTATAAGGAGATCGAGGCGGAGTACGGCATCAAGATGCCGCGCACCGGCGATCTGACCAAATGGGCGGAGCAGGGTGTGCTTCTTCTCAACGCGACCCTGACCGTGCGGGCCGAAAATGCCGGTTCGCACCAGAAAAAAGGGTGGGAGGAATTCACCGATGCGGTTATCCGCGCGGTCAACAGCCGGCACGAACATATCGTCTATATGCTGTGGGGATCGTATGCGCAGAAAAAAGGCGCGATTATCGACCGGTCGAAAAACCTGGTTCTTGAATCTGCGCACCCTTCACCTTTATCAGCCCATCGCGGTTTTTTAGGAAACGGGCATTTTAAAAAGGC
>JAQGJB010000050.1 GCA_028290825.1 Micavibrio sp. | reverse complement strand
AGATGATATTCGCGACCAGAGCAAGCAGCAGAGTAAAGACAGGCCGGGCCATAATAGCGCTGGCGGTTTCGCTGTGCCTGCTGAATCCGGTCATGGCGTCGGCGCAATCGGCGTTTGACGATCCGGGCTCACGATCCGGGAATATGAACAAGGGCGGGGCGATTGCCGACCTGGTTCCGGTCAACGCCAGTATCGATGCGGGCAGTATCAGCATCGGTGCCACGGCCCAGGTGGTCACGACATTCCGCAATGACAGCGGCCGCGCCCTGACCACAGGCGCGATCAACCTGTATCCGTCATCGACTGTATCGGCGGCGGTGACGCTGAACGAATGTTCGAACGAGCCGCTGGCTGCGGGCGCGACCTGCGCGATCGGCCTTTCCATCCAGGGTCTTCAGGCCGGGCGGTGGCGCGTAGAAATGCTGATGCGGCATTCGGGCGTGACGCGCCTGGTGACCGGTACTCTGCAGGGTAATGTCGAAACATCGACCGATACCGACAAGAACACCTTCAAGAGCGATGTCGAAGCGATCCCGGCGATCCTCGATTTCAAGAAACTGACCACCAGCCAGCCAGCGGTGCAGCCGGTCGTCCTGCGCAATATTACGTCGAAGCCGATCGATATTCAGTCCATCTATGTCGAGGCAGCGGAGCAGGCCGGGTTTACGTTCCGCACCGATTGTTCAAAGCTCGGTCCCGGCCAGGCCTGTATCGTCACCATGATCTGGTCGCCAATTCTGAGGGGCCAGGCAACGGGTGTTCTGGTTGTTGAGCATAGCGGGCCGACAACAGTGGCCAGCGTGCCGTTGCTGGGTGAGTTTACGCCGGACGATGCCATTGCGGCAAAAACGTTCCCGCAGGCGGTTCCCGGAAAAGGGCTTCTGGTCGCGTCACAGGAAAAAGTGGATTTCGGCACCGGGATCGATACGGCATCCTCCGTTACGGTCTCTCTGGTCAATGTCGGCGATGCGGCGGTGACCATCAAGAATATCGGCCTTGCAGGCGGTGACAGCGGTCTGTCGCTGGCGCAATCAGGATGCCGGGGTAAAACGGTTCTGGAGCCGGTTGAAGCCTGCCCCCTGACCATTTCCTGGAATCCGGTGCGGGCCGGCGCCATTCTGGACGACGTTCAGGTTGTGCATGACGGCGCACGCGGCGTTCTGGTCCTGCCTGTGCGCGGTACGGCAACGGGGATCGTCAGCAAGGATAACAAAGCCATCCGGCTTGCGGATGTGCAACTGGGCGGCACCGAACGGACAGCGTCCATTTCGGGCGACAAGGGCCTGAACGACCAGATCATCGTGCAGGACAAAAACATCGATCCGGGTACGGTTCTGGACGGATTTGTCGTGACGTCGCATTCGGCCAAGCGTTCCATCATCACCGGCCCGGGCGGCAGCCGTATCGTCCGCAATGGAGAACAGGTGGTTATTGGCGGTTTCCCGTGGATGGTTACAATCCGGTCCAGCGGTGTTGAATTCCGCAGCGGTGACGAAAAGGTTCTGTTGCTGTTCGACCGCGCGCTGTCCTCGCAGACAGCGACCAAGAATGCCAATGGCACGACGCCGGTTGCGGCGACACCGGCACCAACGGCACCTGTCGCCGCGCCAATCGTTTCCGCGGCCCCGACCCCTGTCGCAGCCTCCATTCCATCACTATCTAAATAGACATGACCGATGACGATCTTCCAGATGAAGCCGGTGCTGTAGGACAAGTTGCCGACGGTACAGGGCTGCCCGGTGAGGTGGCTCCGCCTGCGCCAGCGGACGGCGAAGCGCGCGAGGACCGCCGCAAAAGCCGCGCGGTCGCACCGCCGGACGGGATCGAGCGCCGGATGTGGGCGGACCGCCGCAAGCAGAAATCACATGAGGGCCGGGAACGTTACCTTGATATGGTGCAGAAGGAACGTGGTGTCCTTCTCAACCAGGGCGTTTCGCGGTCCACGGAACAATTGCTGGACCTAGCCGGGGTCGGCGGATCTTCGAAGAACGAGGAGGAGGGGACGCGCGACCGCGCCACCGGGGACCAGCTGCGTTCTATCCTTCCTGTCCAGTCCTGGCTGCCGCTCTCCATTCACCTGATCGGGTTGCAGGACAAGATCCTGCGGATTGCGCCGCTGCATGAAATGAACGATCGGCAGCTGAAGGCGCTGTTGTCCACGGCCAGCCGTTCGGGTCTGGTGGTGGAACGGATCGAGATTGAGGTCTGGGACCGCGCGGAACTGCTCGATACGTTGCGGTCGGTGCACGATCTGTCCGCCGACAGGACGGAAAAAACCCTGGCGATGTGGCTGGCGGATAGCGATAACGGTTTGCTGCTAAACCAGTTCATGCGCGACATGATGGCGGAATCGCTGCAGCTGCGCGCATCTGATATTCACATCCTGCAGGATAACAACCCGGAAACGCCGAACTGGATCAGGTACAGGATCGATGGTGACGTTATTCCAATGCACTTGCTGCCGAACGATGCGATGGCCCGTCTGACTACGCTGATCAAACGTGATGCGGGCCTGAACTTCGGTGACAGGACCACGCCCAAAGACGGACGTTTCTCCTTCGTGTGGCAGGGCCGTAACATTGACGTCCGTGTCGCGGCGGGGCCGCAGGCGCAGGACGGGGAAAAGCTGACGCTGCGTCTTCTCGACCGCGCGGCGCTGAAAGGTTTCGATGAATTATTCCGGCGTCACCAGGATGTCGGCGATTACCTGGCGCAGTTGCTGTCGCCGGAGATCAAGGGCGGGGGCGGTCTGATCCTGCTGTCCGGTCCGACGGGTTCGGGTAAAACCACAACGCTTTATGCCTGCGTGCAGCAGATCGACCGCAGACGCCGCCATGTCCTGACGATTGAAGATCCGATTGAATATGAGCTGCGCTATGCGACGCAGTGGCAGGTGCGGGGCGGCATGCCGGGGGGCGAGTTCTCGGACCTGATCCGCGCGGCGATGCGTCATGACCCCGATTACATCATCATCGGCGAGATGCGGGACGGTGATACGGTTGAGACGGCGCTGCGGGCGGCTGAATCCGGCCACACGGTTATTTCCACGGTCCACGCCGATACGGCGCTTCAGACCTTTGAGCGTCTGCGGTCCATGATGCCCGTGTCGCGTGAGCGGTCATCAACGTTCACGCTGTCGCAACAGGTGAAGGCGATTTTGAACCAGCGCCTGATCAAGACGCTGTGCCAGGGCTGCGCGCACAAGGTCAAGCTTGGGGACGTTCTGGACGGGCATGAAATTCACCTGCTGGGGCTGGAGGAGGATACCAATGTGAAACGGCATAATCCTACTGGGTGCGATCTGTGCAACCGGACTGGTATTATGGGCCGGACATTGCTTTTGGACGCCATTCTGATTCCTCTCGGCCCGTCGCAGCGGGAGAAGATTTACGATGCGCTGTTGCAGAACGTGAACGCCATCGGTCATGCCCACGGCGTAATTATGCATACACGGCGCGAAGGTCTGGTCGATCTGGTGGTCAGCGGATTGGTTGATCCGAAATCGGCGCTTTCTAACCTTGAAGACTAAGCCTTTCGGCTATTAAAAAATTTTTTTCCCATATTTCCTCACTTCAATCCTTGAAGAATATTCAATTCGGCCTCATAATTATTCATAGTGGGGTCTGATTCACAGGCCTGTTCTTGGCGGCCTATTCTGGCCCTCTTCAAGGCGTCAGGTATCCCGGAAACAGGATTTATTCTTTTATGCAGCAATGGGTTGCTGAAGTTGCTTATGATTCAAGCTCCGGGCCGAAGAAGGTCGTGGAGTCTTATTACATGCCGTCTTCCGAAGATGTGCGGGCCGCCATTTCGAAGAAAGGCGGCTTTGTCCTGACCATCAGGCCGCATGAACGGTCACCGCTTGAACGGATGCTGGCGCGCTCGACCTGGTGGCAGGTGCAGTTGCTGCGCGGGATTCAGTTCCGCTCCACATCGACATCGCCGGGCGTTGCGCTGTGGCGGATCATTCAGGCGGAAAACAACCCGATGCGGCAGAACATTCTTGCGCCGGCGCGTGAGGCCCTGGCGCGGGGGCTTGGGGTTATTGACGCGCTGAAGGCGCTTCGCGCTTTCGATCACGGCACCATCGCCATCCTGGCCGCAAGCGAGCGCGCCAACAAGCTGCAGGAAGGGATTCCGCACGCGATACATGCCATCAGTCAGAAGCGAAAAAATACAAGACAGATCGCCGGGACGATGTCGTGGCTGGGCTTTGATGTGGTTTCCATCGTGCAATCCCTGTTCTGGGGAAAGGGCATGGTTCTGAAATGGTTTCAGGACAATGCCCCGAAGGATGCGGCGGAGCATGAGCATTTCGTGCGCGTGGTTGGCAACCTCTCTCTGACCTGGGATATCCTGATCGGGACGGCGTTCGGTTCCGGCGCCTTTATGGTGTGGTGTATTATTTCCTTCTTCCTCAATAAGGGGAAAACCGACTGGCCCACGGCGCGGGTGGTTCGTAAAATACCGCTGGTCGGCGGATATTTACGCGATCTGGGTTTTGCGGATTCGATGGCCGCGGCAGCGCGGATGTTGCGTGGCCTCGTGCCGATCGATGAGGCGTTACGTCAATCTTCCGAAGCGACGACCGTACCTGACGTTGCTGATTACTGGAAGGCGGCGGCGAAAGAGCTTGAGAACGGCGTCAATCTCGGCGCGGCGATGGACCGGGAACCCCTGACCCGCAGTGAACGCCTTGAGCTGGCAAGCTTGTCTGATCTGGCACAAGTTGCTACAGTATTGGAATCTATTGCCGAAATGCGTGCCGCAGCGGCGAAAACAAAACATTCTTTGATCGTATGGATCGCGTTTGCCTTGACCGGTGTTTATCTTGCCCTGGCGTTCGGTAGCGCGATTTTCGCCCTGACTGTGATGAACATGAGTATGGACAGCATGATGGGCGGTATGATGAACGGAGGGACGGAATAGCTTGACGATGTCTTTGAAAGACAAAGTTCTTGGCGCCAAGGCCGATCAGGATGCGGGACCGCAACCTGAAGCCGGACCCGTACGTCCGAAGTCCGGCATGGCAGAGGCGATTGCCGGCGAAACGAAATCTTTCAGATCCGACCTCACGCCGTTTCTCCCCTCCGAACTGATCGGCGGATCGATCCCGCAAATTCCAGGGATGGAAGAGGAAGCGGTGTGGAACGCCGCAGCGCAGGCTTCAGGAACCGAGCGTGTGCATTATTGTTACTCGGTTGAGGGCGGCCGCTGCTGGTATCTTGCCATCCCGTCGACGGCGCTGGCATCGAACCCGGATAGCTGGTGTCCGCTGGCGGCGGCATTGCCGGGCAATAGTGAATTCTGGGACCGTCAGACGGTTTACCTCTATGAACAGGAAGGTATGGCATCGGCCCTGCGCTGGGACCCGGAAACGGGGCGGATGCAGGTGTTCATCGGTGCGGCCAGAACGTTGCTGCCGCGGATTCAGAGCATGGACGCGAATTTCGTCACCATCAATCCTGACGTCGCAACGATCGTGCCGTGGAAAAACCGTGCCCTGCGGACTGAGTTGCTGGCGCGTTCAACCGCGCGCACCCTTTTGCTGTCCGGTCTTTCGGTCTGTTTTCTCTGCATCTTTCTGATCATGGTGCAGTATGCATGGACTGCGCTTCTGCAGCGCGATCTTGTCAGTGTCCGGGATGCATCCGAAAAGGCGTCCAATGATCTGATGATCAACGCCTATAACGCTCTGCAGTCGGATACCATTAAACATATGGTCAAGATCCAGCAATTACTGGACACTTTGCGGACGATCGAGGGCACTCTGGTCAAGTATGAGGTCAAAGGCAGTTCCGCATCATGGGACGCTCTGGTCCCGAAATCGTTTACGCAGGGTGTTGGTCCGGTCAAGGGTACAATCCAGCCGGGAATGGAAGCGGACGGACGGGTACGCCTAAAGGGTAACTAACTGTAAGATAGCGATGAATTCTATGTTTATCCGTAGGATAGACCCATGTATTTTAATATGTTGTAAAGCTTTTGCGGTATAATGAATATAAGATCGCAAAACAAGACTGTGATTGTGGGATAAAGATTTGAATTTCAAAAGTTTCGATATGCGCAGTCTGCAGAAATTCATGCAGCCTTCTGCCGCTAACGATCTCAATGCCTTTCTGGAGAAGCTGCCGGTTCTTGTCGGGAACCAGGTGCTGATGGCGGGCGGGATTGCGTGGGCTGCTGCTGCGGCTCTGGGCCTGTTTACCTTTATCGATGCCAAGAAGCTGATCGAAATGCGCGCGGAGCTTA
The DNA here is from genome assembly GCA_028290825.1 of Micavibrio sp. GTDB lineage: Bacteria > Pseudomonadota > Alphaproteobacteria > Micavibrionales > Micavibrionaceae > Micavibrio. Next base: position 19,562 of record JAQGJB010000050.1, on the reverse strand, counting down.
AAAATACCGAAGCGCTCAAACCCATGGTGCCGAAGATCACCGATATCCCCGTATCGTCAGCCGAAGTCGACAAGTTCGCCAAGGATCTGGCGGATATTTACCGCGGGCTAAGCATCAAGAGTCAGGGTTCCAGTATTTACATCACGGCAGCGGATACCTCCCATTTTGCAGAATTCAGGGAGGCTATCGGCCAAGTTCAAAACGGCGGATCGGGCTGGCGCGTCAGTATCGACAAGCTTTGCGTAGGACGGGAATGCGAACGGGACAAGCTGGCCGCACTTCTGAAGATAAATAAGGTTTCTGTAGACAAACCATCAGGTTAGGTATGGAATAGGGATGATTTTTTAAGCATAATCATCCCGTTTCGACTTCCAAATTAAAACGTTCAGGTATCAAGGAGCATAAAATGACTATAACGAAACAACAGAGCGTACGCGCCGGCGAAAGCGGCAACGTCCTGTTCCTGATCCTGATTGCGGTGGCGTTGTTCGCCGCCCTGTCTTATGCAGTCACACAGTCGAGCCGTTCGGGCGGTGGCGATGCCAACAGCGAAAAAAGCCTCGTCAGTTCCTCCCAGCTGACCCAGTATCCCGCCGGGGTCCGGACCGCGATCGTCAGGATGATTGTCAGTAGTGGCATAAGTGTTGAGGATCTTCTGTTTGATGATCCCTCCAATAACTTTGTAAACTTGACCACGGATGCTCTTAAAAAGCGTGGTGTCTTCTATCCGACCCTCGGTGGTGGGGCCACATATGCAACGGCACCTTCAGAGATCATGGCATCAGGATCTTATGGTACATGGATTTTTAGTTCTAAATACCAAGTTCAGAACGTCGGTATTACAGTGGCTAACAATACAGGAAATGAAATTATTGCCTTTCTCCCAGGTGTTACAAAGTCGATCTGTACAAAAATGGATCAGCAGCTTGGCATTGATATTACGAGCGGAATACCCACGGGTGAGTCAGCAGTAACGCTTGCCGACAATATGGACTTTAACCATCAAGGGATTCCAAGTGGCGTGGCCGCGACCTTCGGAAGTGCAGCAGCAGCACTCGCAGGTCAACCGTTTGGTTGCTTCGTGACCGGTTCCTCTCCAAATTTCGTATATACCTATTATCACGTGCTTGTTGAACGCTAGGTTCGGCGGCGCTACAATTTAGCAACGGGGCCTGGTGCGTTTCGTATCAGGCCCTGAATGTTTTCAAAGAAAGAAATAAGATGCCGAGCAGATTTTCAAAATGGCCCAGGACCGGGATTTCCGGCACGGAAAAGGGCAGCGCCCTTGTTTATATCCTGATTGCGATTGCGTTGCTTGCGGCCCTGACCATCAGTTTCATGCAGCCTGCAAGCCAGCAGACGCAATCGCAGAACAGCTTCAAGCTGACCGCCGATCTGTCGTCGCAAGTGGAATTTATCCGCACCAATATCCAGGAATGCGCGGTCGTTTACAGCAAAGGTGATTCCGGGATCGGCAATGGTTCGGAAACCAGTCCACCTGCCATTCCCCCTCTCACCGATCTGGGTGCGAACAAGAATTTCCCGGTCAAGCCGACATCGACGCGCCTCATCAATCCGGTCACGCCGGTCAATGCGCCAAACCTGGTCAAGGATTTGCGTTGTCCGGGTAATCCGGGTGACGATCCGAACCATACGCCGATCTTTAACGGCAGCTCCGGCAAGTTCATGCCGCCGCCGCCGGCATTGTTCGGGGACTGGCAATATTATAATGGTCTGGACGGCGTATTTTACTGGATCGCCAGCGACAAAACCGATGCCTATATTCTGAGCGCCCTGCAAAAACTGAACGCTCAGTTCGGGGTGTGCGAAGCGGATGTTATCGATGCTTCGACCTCTGCCAAGGATCTGGATAATGCCGGAACGATCAGCTGTCCTTTGAAATCAACGTGTTTCAGGATGTGGATGATTTCGCACAAGGCCGATGTCGCGCCAGTCACGAAAAAGTCGAAATTCCCCGATGAGCCAAGCTGCCCTTAATCCACGGGACAGGTTTTTTTCACAGGCGGATAACGCCGCGCCGCCTAAAGGGAGTGCAGCGATGTTTTGACATCGTTGAAGGAATCGACGATTGCAGCGACCAGTCTGTCGGCAGGTTTGCGGTCGGCGCTTTCGTCCTGAAGCCGGGCGGCGAGATCGCCGAGCTTTAAGCAGCAGGCCGAGCGGGCAGCGCCCTTGAGGCTGTGTGCCGCTTCGGTCAGGGATTCAAAGTGGCGCGCGTGGTTGTCTTTTTGAATCTGGTCGATGAGCGGCTCTGTCATTTCGACGAACATGCCAAGGATTTCAACGGCCCCTTCGCGGTCCATGCCCATTTGCTCCATCAGCAGTCCTATGTCAATCGCGCTGCCCTGCGCGGGAACTGATGCAGGTTCTTCGGGTTCTGCGACGACGATATCGGGCAGCAGACCCCAGCGCATCAGCAGGCGGCGCATCTGGCCGAGGGAGACGGGCTTTAAAAGGCATTCGTCAAACCCTTCAGCCAGATAGACTTGACGCTGGGCCATCTGCACATCGGCGGTCAGGACGACGATGGGCAGGTGCCCGGCGTTGTGGCCTTCCTTTGCCTCGCGTTCCCGCAGGATTTTTACCAGGTCATAGCCGTCGATTTCCGGCATGTGGAGGTCGGTGAAGACGATGCTGTAATCGACTCTTTCCATGGCCTCCAGGGCCAGTTTTCCATTGGTTACGAAATCGGCGGTCACATTCAGCTTTTCGAGCTGGCGGCGAAGGACTTCGCGCACCGTATCATTATCCTCGGCGATCAGCAGGTGAACAATGCCATCGGCGCTGACGCGGGTTTGCTTGCGCGTGGCGTCTTTCACAACGGTGCCGAGACCGAGACGGCTGGCGGGCTTTGAAAGATAGGTCACGCCGAGGGATTGCAGGCTGTGCTGCAGGCCAAGGTCATCGCGCACGGTATACATGATCAGGCCCATTCCGGGACGCATGTTCATGACGTCCTTGATCAGGTCCAGGCCGAGCCCGTCGGGCAGACCCTGATCGATCACGCCGACATCAAAGGGGCGGCGGCGGACAAGGTCGAGGGCTTCTTTGTAAGTCGGACAGCTTTCAACAATTGCGCCCATCGACTGAAGGGATTTGACGATTTCCCGCGCCCCTTGCGGGTGGTCTTCGACGGAAAGCACGGAGATGCCCTCAAGCGAAGGAAGATCGGCAGTGGAGGATTGGATGCTGACTTCCTCCGTCGGGATTTCAAACCAGAAGACGGAACCGACGCCAGGCGAGCTTTCCACGCCGATCTGGCCGCCCATCAATTCGACCAGGCGTTTGCAGATCGAGAGGCCGAGGCCGGTGCCACCGTATTTGCGTGAGGTTGAGCTGTCGGCTTGGGAGAAGGGTTTGAACATGCGCTGGCGCGCGTCTTCGTTCATGCCGATGCCGGTATCGCGGATTTCAAAGCGTAAGGCGATGCCGGTTTTCGGCGCGGCCATGGCTTTGGTCTTGCGCGAGACGCTGACCGTCACGCTGCCCTGTCCGGTGAATTTCAGGGCGTTGCCGGTCAGGTTCATGATGATCTGGCGCAGGCGTTTGGGGTCCCCGATGACGACGAAGGGAACATCCTGGGCGATGTCATCAAGAATTTGCACATCCTTGCCATGGACCTTGACTGATAGCGCTTCGAGCGTGCCGCGAACGAGCGTGCGGACGGGAACTTCGAAATGGTCAAGCTCCATCTGGTCGGCGTCCATCTTGGCGAAGTCAAGGATGTCGTCGAGGATTTCGAGGAGGCCGCTAGCGGATTTCTTGGCCGTATCGACCATGGTCTGTACGGCTTGTTCCGGTTTTTCCTCACCGATCAGTTCGAGGAAGCCATAGATCGTCTGCATCGGGGTGCGGATTTCGTGGCTCATCGTCGCGAGGAAATTGGATTTTGCCTGGGCCAGAGCATCCGCGGCCTTGACCGCCTGCTCCAGGCGGGTTTCGGCAACCTTGCTGGCGGAGATATCGGTGGCCCACAGCACATAGGCATCGTGGCCGTCATATTCGCCTTCGCTGATGGCGATTTTGGCCCAGCGCTGTATCTCGCCTTCCGCATCGTCCACGGGCAGGGTGAAGTCGCGCGGCGGGGAGGGTGTTTTCAGTTTCTGGATCAGTCCGGACATCGCCCTGTTCGGCCAGATACCGGCGAGGGGCTGGCCCAGAACATCGAAAGGCGTGACAAAAGCAGGGTTGCGGAGAAGGTAAAGGAAGGCATGATTGGCGTAGAGAATTTTGAAGGTAGCGCCGCCGCGTTGAACGACGCAGAGGCCCAGCGGCACGGTTTCAAAAAATTCCTTGTTAATCATGGGGGGCCATTTTTAAGGGTTTTATCAAGGCAAATTATACATGCTTGGGGCGTCGGCGGAAGCGGGAAGTTTTGGTTCTGGCGCTCACCCCGGTGCAGGAGCAGGCCGCGGCGCGTAAATGCGATAAGAGAGGGGGATTTCGGTTGATGAAAGAATGCTATATAACCATCGCAGATTAATAAAATAGGCAGGAAACTCATGACTTATAAAGTTGCCGTTGTCGGCGCCAGTGGAAATGTCGGCCGGGAGATGCTGGCCATACTGGACGAGCGCAAGTTCCCGGTGAGTGACGTTGTGGCGCTCGGGTCTTCCAAATCGGCGGGCGGGCAGGTGTCGTTCGGCGACCAGGATCTGACCGTGCAGGATCTTGCCAAGTTCGATTTCAAGGGTGTCGATATCGTCCTGTCCTCAGCCGGGGCAAAGGTATCGGCAGAGTTCGCCAGCGAGGCAACCAAATCGGTTGCGGCAATCATCGACAACACCAGCCATTTCCGCATGGACCCGGATGTTCCGCTGGTGGTGCCGGAGGTGAATCCACAGGCTATTGCCGATTATAAAAAGAAGGGCATCATCGCCAATCCGAACTGCTCGACCATTCAGATGGTTGTTGCGCTGAAACCCCTGCATGACGTTGTGAAGATCAAGCGCGTTGTCGTATCAACCTATCAATCGGTTTCCGGCGCGGGCCGCGAGGGCATGGACGAATTGTTCAGCCAGACGCGCGGTGTGTTCATGAACAACCCGGCGATGCCGGCAAAGTTTGACAAGCAGATCGCCTTTAACTGCATTCCGCAGATCGATGCATTCATGGATGACGGGCAGACCAAAGAAGAATGGAAGATGGCGGTTGAGACGAAAAAAATCCTCGATCCGAAAATCAAGGTCTGCGCCAATTGCGTGCGCGTTCCGGTGTTTATCGGGCATTCCGAAATGGTGAATGTCGAATTCGAAGAGGAACTGACCGCGGAAGATGCCAAGAAAATCTGGGCACGGGCCAAGGGCGTGACATTGATCGACCTGGAAAGCGACATGGGCTATATCACCCCGGTTGAAATCGCCGGGGAAGACGCAGTTTTTGTCAGCCGTGTCCGGGACGACCCGACCGTGGATTTCGGCATTAATTTCTGGTGCGTGTCCGATAATTTACGTAAGGGGGCGGCCCTAAACGCCGTTCAGATCGCGGAAGTGCTTGTAAAAGACTATCTTTAGTCCCATATTTATTCGTCTGACCGGGCCAGAGAGCCGCGGCGTGATGAACAGGGACAAGAATGGCCAAGCAATATTCACTTTATCCGGCAACGCAGAAAACCCGTGCTCCCTCGGGGACACGGTTGCGCACCGTGACTGTGCCGAAGCCTGTTTATGACAGTTATGTGAAGCTTTATCATTCGGCAGCGCTTCTGACCCATGCGATGGAGCAGGTGCTGAACCACAAAGATCATCAGAGCGTGATGGACATGGGAATTGCGATGGGCCTGCGCATGCCGATCGAGCGTGATTTCCGCGAGCAGGTCCGGGTTCTGAAAGACTGCCTCAATTCCTTTGGGACGGATGATATCGATTCCTTGACATTCAATGCCAAAGGCGAGGTTGTTAGCCTGCGCCTGCCGTTCAATACGGCGAGCGGGTTCCATGCAACAGCCGTGCAATCGGCGCACCTGATCACCATGGCCGTGAACAGTTTCTACAACCGCGATTATCAGGCGTGTTTTGCTCAGCTGAAAGAGGACGGCGCGCCCTATAAAGGGCCGGTCGGCTACAAGAAAGTCAGCGAGACATGGCATGTACTGCTCGCGACCTGCGTGGCACAGGACGCGCATGCACCGCAGGGCGAGAAATTGCCTGCCAACTGGGTTGCGTGTGCGCCATGAACGGGGTTAAAGGCTTTTTCAATCCGCCAGCAACCGACCAAACTGTCTCAGAGGCAAAGATCAGATCCGTCATGGTGAACCCCGAAGTGTACCGGGCGTATCTGTTCCTCTATTCCTGCGCCTTTGACATGGTCAAGCAGATGGAAGCGGTCCTGAAGGATTCGCATCACCAGGAAATTCTGATGCGCGGGCCTGCGCTGGGCTATGTCATGCCTGATGAGAAAAAAATCGCAGCGACGACACTGGCCTTGCGTACCGGCCTTGAAAGTTTTGATACGGACGATGCGAATTTCGTGGGCAACCGGGTATGCCTGCCGATCGAAACGGCGCGGGGGTTGTACAACGTGGCCATGTTATCGGACAGGCTGGCGGATGAAGTATTCCTCAGCATCAGGAAATCGGAATACATGTTGTGGATCCGCGCCCTGAAGGCGACCGGTGAAGTTTACGAGGGCGCAACCAGCCTGCAGGAAGTGGTCGATGTGGTGGTTGCGTTCTATAATCTTGCCGTGAAGCAGGTGGTTCATCCGTCCTCCCGTACCGGCCAGAAACTGCAGGCGAACTGGGCTGCCCGGCCCGGCTGATCCCTTCGGTAATTCAGCTTTTTTGACAAATATGCCCTGATGGCCCGCTTGTTTGTGCGGGCTCATGATTTATCTGAATAATTGAGGTGAAGGATGATCAATCGGCGCAATTTTATCGGCATGGGTCTGGGCGGCGTTTTGGCGCTGGGCATCATCGGCAAGGGGGCGGGCATGGGATTTTTCAGCAAGGCGGAGGCAAAAGATAAGGCAGGGGGCGATTTTCCCTTCAAGCTGAGCGATGCAGAATGGAAGGCGAAACTTCCGCCGAAATCCTACAAGGTCCTGCGCCATGAGGATACGGAGATGGCGTTTACCTCTCCGCTGAATGACGAGCACCGCAAGGGCGAGTTCGATTGCATGGGGTGCGGCCAGGCGCTGTTTGCGTCGGAAACAAAATTCAACAGCGGGACAGGCTGGCCCTCGTTCTACCAGCCGATCAAACCGGGTGCGGTGGGGGAAAGCAGTGACACCATCCTTGGTTATACCAGGACAGAAGTTCATTGCTCGAATTGCGGCGGTCATCTGGGGCATGTGTTCAATGACGGGCCGAAGCCGACGGGATTGCGGTACTGCATGAACGGTGCGGCTCTGGTTTTCAAGGCGGCTGTTTAATTTTCATATTGATAATTGATCTGCGGATGAATCAAGGGTTTGGGGTTTAAAAACCCTCCGGCCGGGCCTATGATGCCTTGCGATGAAAGGCAGCGCGGATGAAACACCAGCAATTCTCATTTCTATGCAAAGACAAGGCCCTGAACGATACTCAGGCGAAGGATGTTATCGAATCTGCGCCGGATCTGAAGCTGGTCGATTCCTTTTCAAAAACATTTCTGGTCGAGGCAACGCAAACGGCAGCTGATGCTTTTGCCGCTGCGAATTCAAAATGGAAAGTTTTTCCTGTCGTCCTATACAAGCTGCCGGATACCCGTTTTAAAATCAAACCGCCGACACAAGGTTAAGCCCCTATGCGTGAACGTCCTCTTTCCCCCCATCTTATGATTTACCGCTGGACCATTACGATGGCCATGTCCATCCTGCACCGTGCGACCGGGGTGGCGTTGTCGATCGGGACGCTCATGCTGGTATGGATGCTGGCGGCGGCGGCTTTGGGCGAGGATACATTTACGCAGTTTGCCGATTTTGCGGGAAGCCTCACCGGGCAGGTCTTGCTGTTCGGATGGAGTGTGGCGCTGTTCTATCATGCGCTGAACGGTCTTCGCCATCTGGCGTGGGATGTCGGTTTCGGCTTTGAAATTAAAACCGCGAAGATGAGCGGTATCGTTGTGTTGATCGCGACGGCGGTCATGACGGCAATTCTCTGGTGCGGGATACTTTGCAAATGAAAAAGCATAAAACAAAACATTCGGATCATCTGGTTGCGCCGCTTGCGAAAGCGCGCGGGCTGGGATCGACCCATCACGGATCGGGGCAGTGGATGGCGGAGCGCGTCAGTGCACTGGTGATCCTGCCCTTGGTGTTCTGGCTGACATGGTCGGTTGTGCATATGGGGCATGATTATGCGTCGTTTACGGCGTGGCTGCACCAGCCGCTGAATGCGCTGCTGATGATCCTGACCTTGCTGCCGATGTTCTATCATTCGGCCTATGGCGTGATCGTGGTCATCGAGGATTATGTGCATGGCACGGCGATGAGATTCATCAGTGTTTACGGTGTTAAACTGGTGTCGCTGGTTTTGACGATTATCAGTGTTGTGTCCATTCTTAAAATTGCGTTCACGGGATAAGTCATGCCTCATTCATACCAGGTTATCGATCACGAATATGATGTTGTTGTTGTCGGCGCCGGTGGTGCCGGGTTGCGGGCGACATTCGGTATGGCGGAGAAGGGGCTGAAGACGGCCTGTATTACGAAAGTGTTCCCGACACGCTCGCACACGGTTGCGGCGCAGGGCGGGATTTCGGCGGCGCTCGGGAATATGGGCGAGGATGACTGGCGTTACCATTTCTACGACACTATCAAGGGGTCGGACTGGCTGGGCGATCAGGACGCGATTGAATATATGTGCAAGGAAGCCATTCCGGCGGTGATCGAGCTTGAGCATTACGGGGTTCCATTCAGCCGTACGGCAGAGGGCAAGATTTACCAGCGCGCATTTGGCGGTATGACCACACAGTACGGCAAGGGTACGGCGCAGCGCACCTGCGCGGCGGCGGACCGCACGGGGCATGCTATTTTGCATACGCTGTATCAGCAGGCGCTGAAGCATGATGCGGAATTTTTTATTGAGTACATCGCGCTCGACCTGATCATGGGTGATGACGGGGAATGCCTCGGCGTCATGGCGTGGAATCTGATGGACGGGACGCTGCACCGTTTCCGCGGGCACCAGACAGTTCTGGCGACCGGCGGCTATGGCCGGGCTTATTTCTCCTGCACTTCCGCACATACCTGCACGGGGGACGGCAATGCGATGGCGCTGCGCGCCGGGATTCCATTGCAGGATATGGAGTTTGTGCAGTTCCACCCGACCGGCGTTTATGGCGCCGGATGCCTGATTACCGAGGGCGTGCGCGGTGAGGGCGGATACCTGACCAATTCCGAGGGCGAGCGGTTTATGGAGCGTTATGCGCCATCCGCGAAAGACCTGGCGTCACGCGACGTCGTGTCGCGTTCGATGACAATCGAGATTAATGAAGGGCGCGGTGTCGGGGAGCATAAGGATCATATTTTCCTGCACCTCGAACACCTTGACCCGGATATCATCCATTCCCGCCTGCCGGGAATTGCGGAGACGGCGCGCGTGTTTGCGAATGTCGATGTGACCAAGGACCCGATCCCGGTGCAGCCGACGGTTCACTACAACATGGGCGGTGTGCCGACCAATCTGCAGACCGAAGTTCTGAACCCGACACCGCAGGACCCGAACCGGATCGTTCCGGGATTGATGGCGATTGGCGAGGCTGCATGCGTTTCGGTACATGGCGCGAACCGTCTGGGGTCGAACTCATTGCTCGACCTGGTGGTGTTTGGCCGTGCGGCGGCCATTCATGCGGCAAAGACCGTTGTTCCGGGTACGAAGCATAAGCCTGTGCCGAAGGGCGCGGAAGATAAAATCTTGGCGCGGTTTGACCGTTACCGCAATGCATCGGGCAGTACAAGCACGGCAACGCTGCGCAACCTGATGCAGCGGAATATGCAGAAAAATGCGGCCGTGTTCCGGACCGAGACAACGCTGCAGGAGGGCTGCAAATCTGTGGCTGAATGCTTCGCCAAGCTTGGCGATATCGGTGTCAAAGACCGTTCGCTGATTTTCAATACCGATCTGGTGGAGACGCTGGAGCTGGACAATCTTCTCTATCAATCCGTTGCAACGGTTGAGGGAGCGCTGAACCGCAAGGAGAGCCGCGGCGCTCAGGCGCGTGAGGATTATCCGAACCGTGATGACGTCAACTGGATGAAGCACACGCTGGCCTGGGTGGATGAGCAGGGGCGGGTGAAGTTCGATTACCGTCCCGTGAAGCTGACGACGCTGACCAACGAGGTTGAAGCCGTTCCACCGAAAGCGCGGGTTTACTAAATTATCCGGATTTAAAAAAACCGCAACCTACCGGGGTTGCGGTTTTTCTTTTGTGTCAGGGATAACGTAAATTTCGACAGCCAGTTTATCCTGCGTGGCAATTTTCTCTGCGGCCGAAAGATTAGAGGCAGAGATGCAGGCGGTTTCGCCCGACCGTGCCGCATTTTTGAGAAGGTTTCTGAGCTGCGAAACGGGCCTTTCAAGATTGTTCATTTGCTTACACACCTTTGTTTTTATTGTTTTATTGCTAAAAATCTACGATTTATCCGGCTTCCGGGTCAAGAAATGATTTATGGAACCAAAAGACCTGCCCGCTTGTTGATTAGCACAACAGCGAAGGGGCAATTTTATGATCAGTCACGAATTCAGCGGAGAATCGACCGTCAGCTACGAGGATGCCATTGGGCTGGCCCTTTACGCGGCAACCGAGTTCCTCGACAACATGAAGGATGCCCAAGTTGATATCAAGGAACTGCATCAGGATGCGGCCGAGCATTATCATGCCTTGCTGGAAATCACCAAAGATCCGCTGGCCCCGGCCTATACCGAGGAAGAGTTTGAGACGGATGACGATTTAAGCGAAAAACAGGACGCTGAGAAAAAGCTGCAGATTTACCGCCGCAAGGGATATCCGACCTTAAAGGCGCTGATTGCGGATCACTTCAAGAAAAAGGGGCAGCAGGTCCCATCCGGTATTCCCGATTTCATTATCGCGCACCTGACGGCGGTGGATATCGAGAATAATGCGATTGAGAAAGACTTCCTGTTCGCTGCCGAGGCTATGCCGGTGCCAATCATCGATGAGCCACAGGCCGGCAACAATGATGACAGTGACGGCGATGGCGGGGATGACAGCCGGAAGCCGGAAGCAAAGGCCGTTCCAGAGCCGGAGCGTGTTCCTGCGGCAGCGCAGCCCGAGGGTTTATAATTATTGGCGGATGTTATCAGCCGGCTTCGGTCTTCTTTGGCGGCTGATGGTCCTGACCGGGGCGGATATCCAGGTATTCGCGGTCTATATCTACGGTATCGTTATAGTTCACTGAGGGATAGCTGACCTCCAGCCATTTTTTTGCTTCGGCCCGCCCGAAATTACGCAGACCGCACAGGAAATCCCAATCGGTATCGAATTTGCTGGCGGCGGTCAGATCCTGCATTACATCATCGGCACGAATAGCGTGAACGAGGATATCGCGCACTTTATCTTTATGTTCGTCCTTCAGCCAGCCATTGCGGACCAGTTTCTTGGCAAAGGAAAGGGCACGCAATTCTTTGATCAGCGAGGCGTTAAAGGTGATTTCGTTCACGCGGTTGTCGATGGTGTGCGGCTTGTCGGGCAGTTCGCGGCGGATCACCGGATTGACATGAACGATCAGGATGTCGCGCGAGGCGGATTCATAAAAGAACGGATATAAGGAAGGGTTCCCCATATAGCCGCCGTCCCAATAGAAGCTATTGCCGATTTCGACGGCCTGGAACATGGTGGGCAGGGCTGCCGAGGCCATCAGCACATCGATTGTGATTTCATCATTGCTGAATACGCGGGGCATGCCGGTTTTCACGCAGGTGGCGGTGATGTAAAGTTTGGTGGTCTTCCCGTCGTTGATATTATTAAAGGTAATCAGGCGCTCCAGAATGGTCCGCAGCGGATTGAAATTCATGGGATTGAACTGATAGGGGGAGGCGATACTGGTCATGGCCTCGAAGGCGGCATAGCTGGCCGTTTCGTCAAAATTATATTGTTTGAAAAACGGATTATATTTTTCGAGCAGATCGAGGGGAGAGTGCTTTACCGGGCTGTAATACAGTCCTTCAGAGGAAACTTCCCGCCAGAATTTTTCCAGCATTTCGCGGGCTTTGTCGCGCCCTTTCGCACCGCCCTCGGCCAGACCCCAGGCGACCATCATCGCATTCATCGATCCGGCGGAGGTGGCGGAGATGGATTCGAATTTAAGCCGCCCGTCTTCCAAGAGCGCGTCCAGCACACCCCAGGTAAAAGCGCCATGCGAGCCGCCGCCCTGAAGGGCGAGGTTTATGGACTTTTCGTCTGCGGGCTGGTGCATGTCTTTTATTTCTGTTCGTCTGATTTGAGGATTCCGGCGGTGGCATAGTCGTGACGCGCCATATCCATGAGAATGATTTTTACGTGTTCCGGCGTGACGTTGACGGTTTCACAGACGGCCTGGGTGACTTTTTCAACGAGGGCGCGCTTTTGTTCAACGGTGCGACCTTCAATCAGGTGGATTTGCAGGATAGGCATGATTGATCCTTGTTTGATGTTACAACGGATACCCAGAGTATCCACACTAGGTTCAGGGTCAAGACAAGGAAAGCAGCCAGGTTCCAGGCAGGTGCAAAATCAGGCCACCTTATCCCATTGCGGCGCCCATTGCGGGTTTACAAGGCGGCCATCAGGGCGGGCGAGATCGCTGATCGCCTGCATCTGGGCTTCATTGAGCACAAAGTCGAATATATTGAAATTGTCGCGGATATGCTGTTCGCTGGCGGCCTTTGGTATAGCGGCGACATGATCTTGCTGCATCAGCCAGCGAAGCGCAATCTGACCCGGGTTTTTGCCATACTGGCGGGCAAGCTCCTGCAGCAGGGGCACATCATTGACCTTGCCGCGCGCAAGCGGTGAATAGGCCGTCAGCACAAGGCCGTTTTTGCGGGCGTAGTCGAGGACGGATTTCTGGGAGATGAAGGGGTGGTATTCCACCTGGTTGGCGACGATGGGTGCGCTGAGATCCTCGACCGCCTCGCGCATCTGCGCCACTGTGTAGTTGGAGACGCCGATCAGTTTTGCCTGGCCTGATTTCTGGACGGCGCGCAGGGCGGCGAGTTGTTCTTGGAGCGGCACGTCATGGACGGGCCAGTGCAGGAGAAGAAGATCAACGTAATCGGTCTTGAGTTTTTTTAAGGATTTTTCCGCAGATTTTTGCAGATCGCCGTCGCGGACGTTATCCATCCAGATTTTGGTGGTCAGGAAAATGTCCTTACGCGGAACGCCGGAACTTTGCAGTGCGGTGCCGACATCGCTCTCATTTTCGTAGACCTGGGCGGTATCGATGTGACGGTAACCAATGTCGAGGGCAAGGCCGACAGCGCGGACGCAATCAGCACCGGAGAGTTTCCATGTGCCGAAACCTAGGGCAGGAATTTTATGATCGTAAACGGTTATATTATGCATAACACCTCTCATTTTATACCTTTGATCACCTATGGTTGCGCCTCGGCACGTTTAAAATGTGGCAAAGAAGAGGAAAAGCAATGTATAAAAGGCTTGTTTTTCATAAGCTTATAGTAAACTTGTCGATTGTCCCTTGAAATGGTACGATTAGACTAACAAATAAGGATAGGGCTAGAAAAAAAGCATAGGGAGCAGGTTTCGATGTCACCAAAATTGCAGCGCAAATACATCAAGATCGATGGAAGCTATTCCACTGAACCCCCCCATAAGCCGGAGGATGATGTTTCCCTCGTCGATAAATTTGCCTCGATGGCGTCCGCACCCTTTCGCAAGGCAACCTGCGCTAATTTACGGCAGGCCTTTAATAACCTCTACAAAAGCGACAAGGTTGCCAACGAACATGGCACACCGCATACCGTTCAGATTCTGCAAGGCCTGAAATACATTGAGAATGAAGTAGGCCGGTTGACCTCCACGATTGAGGCCGGGGGCATCGCAGGTGTCAAGGCATGGCGCGAAGCGCGCGACTTCCTGACGCAGGATCTTGAGAGCAAGGTTCTTCAGCCGACCTGAATTCTCCCCGTAATCTGCTATAAACCGCCAATTAGGGCTTCACAGGCCCGGGTTCTGATTCTATCCTCATAAGGTTGAGTTTTTCCCCCGTACGGATCGAAGTCTCTTATGGCCCAGTTTACCCTTCCCCAAAATTCAAAAGTCAAAGCCGGCCGCAAAATCGATGCGGCGGCGAACGACGCCAAGCGCAAAAAAGTATTCAAGCTCTACCGCTGGAATCCGGATGAGGACGAAAACCCGCGTATGGATGAATACACCATCGATCTGTCCAAATGCGGGCCGATGGTTCTGGATGCGCTGATCCACATTAAAAACGATGTCGATTCAACCGTGACGTTCCGCAGGTCGTGCCGCGAGGGGATTTGCGGGTCCTGCGCGATGAATATCGACGGACAGAATACGCTGGCCTGCCTTAAGCCGATTGGCGATTGCAAGGGCGATGTAAAGATTACGCCGCTGCCGCATTTGCCGGTGGTCAAAGACCTGGTGCCGGATCAGACGCACCTGATCGCGCAGTACCAGGTTATCGAGCCATGGATGAAGGCGGATTCACCGGCGCCGAGCCGTGAGCGCCTGCAAAGTCCCGAAGACGCAGAGAAACTGAACGGGGCCGATGGAAGAGGGCCGGCGGGATGCATTCTTTGCTTCTGCTGCTCAACTTCATGCCCGAGTTACTGGTGGAACCCCGAAAAATTCCTGGGTCCTGCAATCCTGCTGAATGCATGGCGGTGGCTGACGGATTCGCGCGATGAAGCGAAGGGCGAGCGCCTTGATGAACTTGAAGATCCGTTCCGTCTTTATCGCTGCCACACGATTATGAACTGCACCAATGCATGCCCGAAAGGGTTAAACCCCGCCAAAGCAATTGGCGAGATCAAACAGATGATCGCAACCCGAAAGGCGTAAATAATGTTACTTCAGGATTTTCCCTATATTCAGACAGTTGTTTCCGGTGGTCTGGCTTATGGCCTTGGCTGGCTGTGGTATAGCCCGAAAGTCATGGGGAACAGGTGGCTGGCGGCGAGGGGCAAGAATCCCGGGGATGTGGCGCCGAAACCGCACCATTCGGTTGTTTCATTTGCGTTGTGGATGATTGCGGCGTGTTTCTTTTCGTTTCTGGTGATTGGATTGACCCCCAACCCGGGTCTGATCTGCCTTGCCTGTCTGTTGTGGGTGGCCTTTTCGATGCCGTCAACGGTGATGGGTGCGCTCTATACCGGATATCCGATGAATGCGGTTGCGATTGACAGCGCTTATCAGCTTTGCGGATATTATATTTTTGCGGTCATTCACATCGCATTTTATTACGCGCATATCTTTCAATAAATGACCTTCCGGAATAAACGATCGATTGTATCCTGGTGTTTTTACGACTGGGGTCTGTCGGCGTTTGCGAGTGTCATCATCACCTTTGTTTACGCAGTGTATTTCGGACGCGGGATCGTCGGCGATGAAACGCTGGGCGCCGCGAAGTGGAGCTTTGCGATTGCGGTGTCGGGCGGATTGATTGCGCTGACCAGCCCTGTACTGGGGGCGGTTGCGGATTATTTCGGGGCCTGCAAGCCGTGGATCATTTTATTCACCGCACTAAACGCGGCGGCGACGGCGCTACTCTATTTCGGGATGCCGCACGGGTCGGCTGGAAATATCTTTTTGGTCTTAAGTCTTCTGGTGCTGGCCAACGTCGCGCATGAGATGGCGCAGGTATTTAATAATGCGCTGATGCCGCATCTGGCCCCGGCGGACAGGATCGGGCGGATTTCCGGCTGGGCGTGGGGGATGGGCTATGCCGGCGGAATGACATGCCTGGTGCTATCGCTTGTTCTGCTGGTGGGGATCGGGAAGCAGGCGCCTTTATTGCCGCTGCCCACCGGGCAATCGGAGAATATCCGTGCCGTGGGTCCGCTGGTGGCGGTATGGATGATGGTGTTTATGATGCCGCTTCTGGCCTTTACCAAAGATGTGCCGCGTTCGGCCATGAGCCTTGGGCAGGCGGTTGTGCATGGCCTGCGGCAGTTGAAGGAAACAGTGCAGACAGTCGGACGGCGCGGCAATATCCTGAAGTTCCTGGTGGCGAGTGCGCTTTACCGCGACGGCCTGAACACATTATTCGCGATGGGTGGCATTTACGCCGCCGGAACATTCGGCATGGGATTTCAGGATATCTTGATTTTTGCGATCGGATTAAATGTTGCGGCGGCCATCGGTTCGGCGGGCTTTGCGTTCCTGGATGATGCCAGAGGATCGAAGGTGACGATTTTGATTTCTCTAATAGGATTGCTGCTTACCGGGTGCGCTGTGCTGCTGGCGCAGGACAAGGTGATGTTCACAGGTATTGCCATGGTAATGGGATTGTTTATCGGGCCTGTGCAGGCGGCAAGCAGAACGATGGCGGCAAGGATTTCGGCGCCGGAGCATGTGGGGCAGACATTCGGACTCTATGCCCTGACCGGGCGCGTTGCGTCGTTCTTCGGGCCTGCCGCTTATGGCGTTGCGGTACTGGTTTTTTCAACGCAGCGGGCCGGGATGGCTACAATCCTTCTTTTCTGGCTGGCCGGGTTAGTGATATTGTGGGGCGTTAAAGAAAACCAGAGAGATCAATAATGTTTTGCCGTAAAAAGAAGCCGCATCATAAAATCATGAACGATGATATTGCGAAGAGCGCGGCGATCATCAGAAGCCGGATCGGCGTTTTAAAGCCGGGCATTGCGATTGTTCTCGGCTCCGGCCTGGGCGGTCTGGCCGATGAAGTGCAGAATGCTGTCGTTATTCCCTACACCGATCTTCCGGGTTTTCCGCGGCCAAGCGTTCCCGGGCATGAGGGGAAATTTGTGGCGGGGACGATTGAAGGCGTTCCCGTGATTACGCTGAAGGGCCGCGTCCATTTTTATGAAGGGGTTGGCGCGGATCAGCTGAAGGTCATGATCAGGACGCTGAAAACCCTTGGCGTTAATACAATGTTCCTGAGCAATGCAGCGGGTTCGCTGCGCCCGGATGTGAAGCCCGGTGAATTGATGGCAATTGCCGATCATATTAACCTGTCCGGAACCAACCCGATGATGGGCGAAAATGACGATACATGGGGGCCGCGGTTCTTTGGCCTTGGCAATGCGTGGGACAAAAACCTATGCACGATCCTGACGCGGTCGGCGGCAAAGGTTGGTATCACCCTTAAATCGGGCGTTTATGTATGGCTGCTGGGGCCGACCTTCGAGACGGCGGCGGAGATCCGCATGGCAAAAATGGTTGGCGGGGATTCCGTCGGCATGTCTACGGTTCCGGATTGCCTGATCGCGCGTCATTGCGGGATGAGGGTTGTCGGGTGTTCGGCGATCACTAATATGGGCGAGGGAATGAGCGACGAAGTTTTGTCACACGAACATACGCTTAGCCAAGCCGCGATTGCGGGCAAAAGCTTTGTTAAAGTTGTCGTGCAGTTTTTGAAAGATTATCAGGCAGGGCATTAGATGAAAAACATCCGCAAACTGGTTTCACCGAATTTCAACGACCGCGCCGGTGGTGTGCAGCCGAAAATCCTGATATTACATTACACGGGCACAGCAACGGGACAGGAAGCGGAAGATTATTATATGAACCGTAAAGCCGATCCGAATGCCGGACCGATCAGCCCGCATTACATGATCGAACGCGATGGTTCGGTGACGCAGTTCGTCGAGGAAGCCAACAGGTCGTGGCACGCCGGAAAATCATGGTGGGACGGGGAGCAGGATATCAACAGCCATTCCATGGGCATCGAACTGGTCAATCCCGGCCACGACAAGGGCTATATTGATTTCACGCCGGAGCAGATGGAGTCCCTCGCCGAACTGGTGAAGGACATCCTGACCCGCAATGATATTCCACCGCATAACATCCTCGGGCATTCGGATATCTTTCCGCATGTCACTCGCGACCGCGTGAAACCGGACCCCGGTGAAAAGCTGGACTGGGAATGGCTGGCCGAGGAAGGGATCGGCATGTGGCCGCGTCCGGATCAGGATGATTACGATATGGCGGCGGTACTTTATGCTGATCCTGTATCCCTGCGCCAGGCCTTCACCGAGTATGGGTATGACCCGAACGGAACCGATCACGATGTCATTGCGGCATTCCAGCGTCATTTCCAGCCGGAAGCGTATGTGCAGAAACGGCAGGGGCTGGCTGATCAGGATACGGCGGCGCGGCTGCACTGGCTGCTGAAAGCGAAGAACGCATATAGTCCTTGAAGTCCCGACAGTCTTTTGTCATAGTGTTTTTGTCCAGAATGTCGGGCAACCGCTCTCCGCAAGGAGGGAGGAAAGTCCGGGCTTCACGAAAACACGGTGCCGGGTAACGCCCGGGCGCAGCGATGCGACAGATAGTGCAACAGAAAACAAACCGCCGATGGCCGTAGCAATACGGATCAGGTAAGGGCGAAACGGTGGGGTAAGAGCCCACCACGGATCTGGTAACAGAGACGGTATGGCAAACCTCACCGGAAGCAAGACCAAATAGGGGCCGCACATGAGATGTTTTCGACTCGTGGCCCGGGTTGGTTGCTTGAGGCGTCTAGTAATAAACGTCCCAGATGAATGGTTGTCGATTACAGAACCCGGCTTACAGACATTCTGGACAAATTTTTAAGGGGGAAAATAATGTACAGGGTCAAAGCAGAAACCTTACAAAAAATGCTGACCGCGTTGCCGGAACTTGAAGCTTACGCCAGAGATTCTCTTGGCGACAAATTCAGAGGCGTGGCGATTGCCTGCACACGGAACCAGCGGCTTATATTATCATGTCGGTGTCAGCGAAATAGAGGCATGCACGGGCGCAACCAGTCTTTTTAACGGGGCGGAGCTTGTCGTTTCGACGACTGATCCCAGAAATCGCCTGACCTTCCCATAGAATTCAGTGATAAAAAAACCGTCCGGCCAGAAAACAATGGCCGGACGGTTTTTCAGTTTCGATGTCTTTTAAGTCCAGAAATTCTGGTACACATCAAGCGCCTGGTTAAAACGCGATAAGCATTTGAAGGAATGCAGGATTGTTCCCGCAAACAGGCCTCCGCTTATCGACATAACCAGGAGCATCAGGATGGATATCATGATTTACTCCCCACATTTTTTACACACGATTCAGTCTTCTACTTCTGTAGATGTCCCTCACACACAGAGACAAAGATGTTTACCATAAGCTATCGGCAAAAAGCAATAATTTTTTCATAATCTGTTGAAAATATGATTTGTGAGGTAATTTTATTACCCGGATTGCCAAAAACTTATGAGAATCAAGGAATAAAAGCTGTGACTGGTTTTGCAAAGGGCTTGCAATCGCGTTGACCGCCCGATTCGCTCCATAATATTCTGGTTGCATACCATCCGGACTTTCAGGCGTGGTTCCCACCAAATGAAATTCTTCTGATTTAACAATCCGTTCGTAACAAAGGTTCAGGTAATCCATGGACTCCTCAGGGGCGACCCATAAGGATTCTCCGCATATTCCCGT
>JAQGJB010000085.1 GCA_028290825.1 Micavibrio sp. | reverse complement strand
TCGGTGCCTTTGTCTTTCTTGTCCGGTTTGTCGGTCTGGGCCGAGCGGATGCGGGTGCCGGGGGTTTCGTCGCCCTCTTCTACAATCACGCTTTCATGGCGGTCGGCCATGCGTTTGAAGCCGTTTTCGATCAAGTTGTACCAACAATCGGGGGCCGGGGTGCTGCGTGCGCCCTTGATGCATCCCGCAACATAAAGCCGGTCGGCGGCGCGGGTGAGGGCGACGTAGAGAAGGCGGCGGTATTCCTCGTCCAGCTTGATTTTCTTTTCGGCGATCAGGGTTTTATAGGCGCTGCAGTCGTCTTCGCCGCGCGGGGACCAGAGAGGGCCGTTGGCGGTCCACACAATCCGTTCAGTCAGGCCGATTTTGCCGATAGAGGTGGCGGTGTGCATTGTGTCAGGCAGGATGACGATGGGGGCCTGCAACCCTTTAGAGGCATGGACGGTCATGATACGGACTTTCCCGCCAGATGATTCCATTTCGCGTTTGATTTCGGTGTTGCCAGCCGATTGCCAGGCCATGAATTGCTGCAGGGTTGGGATATTTTCGGCTTCGTAGGACAAGGTGGTGTTGAGGAATTCCTCCATCGGATCAAGAGAGTCTTCTCCCAGACGTCCTATCATAGCCTTCAGTCCGGAAGTGGAAGCCGGGCAGGGAAGGTGCAGCAAATCACTGAAGAATTCGTAAGGGTGGATGGTCCCGGCTTTGGCGATCAGGACGGATAACCATGTTGTCATGGCCTCAGGCAGTTTCAGTTTTGCTGCAGCCCAGAGGGATTTACCATCACGGTCGATAGCGACATTATAAAGACCCTCTTCATCAAGACCGATTAGGGGGGATTTGAGGAGACTGGCGAGGGACAGGTCATCCTCGGGCAACAGGGCAAATTGTGCAGCGACCAGAAGATCCTGTACCGCGATCTGTTCGGCCAGTTTCATGCGGTCGACGCCACTGACCTCGACACCCGCAGATTTCAGGGCGCGGACGAGATGTTCGACCATCGTGCCGCGAGATTTGACGAGGATCATGATATCGCCGGGTTGGACCGCGCGGTCATAAGCCTCCAAAATTTCGCTGCCAATCCAGCCTTTAATCTTCCCGGCAATGCGGCGGGCGAGCATGGCTTCCGCGTTTTCGCGGTCTTCCACAACAATCGGTAAAGCCCATGGTTCCATTTCCGGGGCGCTGACCGGGCCGACCGGGGGCCAGAGTTCGACCAGTCCAGCCTGTCCTTCGCGTTTACTGGAATGCTGCACGATTGTGCCTTCCGGCAGGCCGAGGGCTTTCCATGGTTCCATAACGTCGAAAACGGCATCAGTCAGAGCAAGAACAGGCTCGGTCGAGCGGAACGACATGGTCATGGGGATTGAGGCGAAGGGTTTTTCAGCCTCGGCGGCACGTTGTTTGTAGAGCGCCTCGGCCTCGCGGAATTTTTCCGGGGCGGCGCGCTGGAAGCCGAAGATGGATTGTTTTTCGTCGCCGACGGCAAAAATGGTGCGGTTGGTGTCGGTACGGGCACCCTCTCCGGTAAAGAATTCGCTGCAAAGGGCGTGGATAATTGCCCATTGGTCGGGGTTCGTATCTTGCGCCTCGTCGACAAGGATGTGGTCGATGCCCTGATCGAGTTTAAACATTACCCAAGGGACGACGTTTTCCATGTCCATGGTGCGGCCCTCCAGCAGATCGAGGGTGCAGGCGATCAGATCGTCGTAATCGAGCGCGGCCATCATGGATTTTTCGTGCTGATACCGCGCCATAACGGCGGCCCCAACGCGCAGCAAATCGTGCGAAAGACCGGCGCAGTTGCGGGCACGGATCTGGTCTTGCAGACGGATTATGCGCTCGGCCTCGGTTGAGAGAACCCGTTCCAGTTCCGGACGCGTTTTGGCAAGGTCCCCCATTAACAGTTTGGCGTAGGGCAGGCCGTCATCTTTCAGGAAAGACCGGACATAGGCCGGGTAATGATGGTGACGATCTCCAGGGGTGGTTTTTAATAATGCTGCAATCGGTCCCGCCCTTTTTTGCATGGTTGCGGTTTTGTCTACGGCCATTGCGGATGCAGCATCCAGCAGACCGACATGGTCCATTTCAGGGTGGCTGAAGGCGGCGGTGAGCAGTGACTGGACGGTGTCGGTTTCGTCCAGATCGAGGAAAGTGCAGATCGTGCTATAGAGATTTTCCGGGGATTTCAGAATTTTGGCGAATTTCTGACGCTCGCCCATCAAACCCTGAATGAGGCGCAGCAAATCTTCTTCGCCTTTTTCGGTGGAGAGGCGGTAGATGGCGTCGCGGAGTTCGAGATTGTCGGCTTCGCGGATGACGTGTTCGAGGGCGGATTTCTGGATTTCTGTCGCTTTGCGTTCATCGACCAGTTTGAAATGGGGTGAGAGTCTCGCCTCGATCGGGAAACGGCCAAGGATTGACTGGCAAAAACTATGGATCGTCAGGATTTTCAGGCCGCCTTCGGAATCGATGACCCGGGCGAAAAGGCGGCGGGCGGCTTCCATTTCTGCCGGTTTCGGGTCGTGGCCGAGCAGGCGACCTAGATTGGAATGAAGCTCGGCTTCGTCATCAACCGCCCAGGCGGCGAGGGACTGGTTGATCCGGACGGCCATTTCTGCCGCCCCGGCCTTGGTGAAGGTCAGGCAAAGGATGCGTTCGGGCGGTGTTCCCGGCGTTCCATCGGCGCGGGGAAGAAGGATGCGGAGGACCCGGTCGGTCAGAACCTTGGTTTTTCCCGATCCGGCGCTGGCCGCAACCCAGACGGATTGTTGCGGGTCGGAGGCTTGACCCTGAAGGCAGTCGGCATCTTCGGTCAGTTGGGTAATATTGCGTTTAAGGGCTTGGTGAGCAGTCATGAATCACCCCCGTCTGAATCGTCCAGAACCGCCCATTCCTGAATCCGGGCAAGATGGCGGTAGTCATTATAACGGGGTGCAGCATTCGGGCGCGGAACGCTCAAGTAAGGGGTGTTCTGATTGGCGAAGCCGGAAATCAGGTTTTGCAAGCCGGTCAGGGCGGCGTCAGCGAGGATGGCCGGGTCCTCCTTAATCTGGTCGGCTTTGCCGCCATCTTTGCCGTTCAGGACCCAATGGCCGAGATAGCCGACATCACGCTGCTGGATTTCTGTAAATCCTCCCGCGCGGATCATGGCAGCCTCGAGGGGGAGTTGAGGGGATAGACCAGCGACGATATCCTTCTTGCTTGGCGGGCTGCCCGTCTTGTAATCGATGATGGCGATGCCTTCGCCTCCGCCTAAAAGGTCGATCCGGTCGGCCTTAGCGACGAGGGTGAAGTCGTGTCCGGGAACAATCATCTCATCCTTGATCTCGGTTTTCAGTGTTCGTGCGTCTGTACGCCACTCAATCTCATGCGGAACCCACCATTCTGCGGTTTTGTCGAAGCGTACGCCCCAGAAGTGACGGGTGCGTACGTCTTTGATCTGGTCGTCCAGCAGGGTATGGCCAATGGTAAGGAGCTGGGCCTCGGCATCAACGGGAAGGGTTAGAGGGTAGGCTTTGGCGAACTCCTCAAGAGCCTTGTGGGTGATGTTACCCTTATCGGCCGCACCCGGTAATTCATCAATATTATCAATGGCATCAAGATTGAGTACGTGCCTTGCATACAGGGCGTACGGATCGCGCATCCAAGTTTCGATCTGGGTTACGGACAGGCGGTTCGGGCGTTTTTCGACTGGTGGGCGCGGGTCGGGACGGAGGACGGGTTTTACCTCAGTGGGTTCGTCCAGTTCACGGGTTTTGTCAAGCCAGTCGGTCTTGGCCATGGCCAGGCCGGTGGCCTTTAAAACGGTATCAAGACGCTGGAGCCAGCGGGACGGGATGGTCGGCGCGGTGCCTGCCCGTTCGGAGCGGGTGAGGATGACGGTCGGAGCACAAAAGCCCTGAACGAAGTCATGGGCGGACAGGCCGACACCGCGCTCTAGGGCAGGTAGGCCGAAATCCTTCCGCATCGGGCGGGACATCCACGGGTCGTTTTCAGGAGCCGGGGGCCATGAATTTTCGTTCATGCTGCCCAAAATAACGACATCGGCATTCAGCATCCGGGTTTCGAGAGGGCCGAGAATACTAAGGCGCGGGTGCATGCCCCATGCCGGTCGGACTGTAATGCCATGCATCAGGGTCTGCAGCATAGGGAGGTAATCGCCACAAGTGATATTGGGCAGGCTGGCTGCGTTGGCGCGAAGATCGGCGAGAAAGAGCGCGGCGGCATCGCCATCTTCCCCTGTCCATAAGGGGTCCGGGCCACCGGTCAAGGCCTCGGCGGCGGTCAGATGGGAGGTCAGGAATTCCGCAAAAGGATGGGAATGACCGTCGCAAAGGTCCAGAAATGGGCCAAGGCAGGTGTTCAGGGCGGTAAAAAATTGCTGCAGCCGGTCACCTTGTTTGTTCAAGGTGGCTTGTTGCTGCAGCCCTTCCAGTCCGGGGCCTGGGCGGGGGCCGCGTAGGACATCGCGGTCAAGACGGCGGACGGCGGCGCGGAAATCAGCGGGGTCCATACCGGCGGTGGTGAGTTTGTGTTTCAGAAGGGAGAGAAGGGGAACCGGGGCCAGTTGTTCAACGGATACCTGCGCGCACAAATTCAGGAAGGTTCCGGCGGGGGTCGAGGCAAGCGGAATCCCGGCGGAATCATCGATCGTCAGGCCCCAGCGGGCGCAGGAAGCCGCCACGCGGCGGGCCAGGTCACGGTCGAACGTGACAAGAACGGCGGTTGACGGGGGATTATGCTGCACATGGCGGAAGATCAGAGAAATTAATCTGGCTTCTTCCTGGGGGGTGGGGCAGTCAATACGTTGCAGGTTTTCGAGTGCGGTGCGGATTGGCGGGGCATTTTGGCCGAGGGCGCGCCAGTTATCAGTGGTTTCAGCAGGGCGCATGATTTCGGCAGCCAGTTCCTGACGTGGCGGAATACGGTCTGTCCAGTTCTGCACCTGAGACCTGTCAAGGTTCATACGGTTCAAGAGATTGCGAAGCGTGGCTTGGGGATGGGTATCATCTAATTTCTGCCAGCTGCGCTCATCCAGGATTTTGTCGAGGCCTGGGACGACTACACAGCCATTGGGCAGAGTGGCGACGATGTGCAGCAAATTTCCGGCGGCGGGGATGGAGCCGGTTGAGCCAGCGACGATAATCGGGGTGGTCGGTGGGTGTTTTTGCCAGTGGTCGGCCAACGATTGCAGTAGGCGGTTGCGGCGGTCAGCGGCATCGATGACGCCCATTTCTTTCAGTATTTCCGGCCAGGCAACCGAGATAATGGTCAGAAAATCCAGGGTAATCTGCCAGTGTTCGGAGAATTTGCTGCGGTCGACGAGGGCGGGAAGGGCCGAAATGTCGCGGCCTTCGGTATAGATGGTATCCAGCAGATGGCCGAGGGCATCGGCGAGGAGGAGGGCCTGATCGGGGCTGTTTTGGTAGTCGCCACGGGAGAGAATTAACTGGGTCAGGATGATCCGGCGGCGCAGAGTTGATAAGGCTGGCGGGATATCGAGAGCATCGGTTCCGGCTTCGGATAGTGCAGCAATTTCCAGACCGAGGGCATCTTCATCCACATCACCCAGGGTTTGCAGGCGCGGTAGGAGAAGGGCGACACCGCCGGATTGGCGCAGGAAAGCATCGCGCACAATGCGGCAGGCGCGGCGGGTGGGCAGAAGGATCAGGATTTCCGCCAGTTTTTCGGGGTGGTCTTTATATTGCTGCAGCAATTTTGCAGCAAGAGCTTCGCCAAAGGGGATACCCGCCGGGATGGTATATACCTTGGCGGGCGTTCCGGTCATGGGGTTTTGGGGCCGGAGGCCGGTGTTTTTGCTGCACCCTGCAGATGCTGGTTCACTTCATCCAGATCTGACGGGCGGGAAATGTGGTAGCAGGTGCCGTCATGAACAAGGGCGGCCAGACGGCCAGAGGCTTCGGCCTTTTTCATCAGGTCGAGGAAGGAGAACGGGGTATTAACGGGCGGGGTGCCGTCGAACAAACGCGGGTGCACAATACGGATGCTTGGCCAGAAATACTTGCCGCTTTTATCAAGGGTGAGGACCGGCTTTCCGTTGGCGTCGAGGTTATAGTCGCCTGAGCCTTCCGTGACGGGCATGCTGTCGAGGGGTTGCAGCAAAAGGAGGAAGTCCATGGTCGTATCATCCCATGCTTCTGCAAGTCTTTTCAATGTGTTGCCGGATGGGCCGTCTTCCCAGACAGTGTCGCCACTGAAGACATAAAAGGGCTGATCGCCCATAGTGAAGAGGGCTTTTTTAACGCCGCCACCGGTATCGAGGAGGGCAGATTCAAAAGAAAAAGTCAGGCGCGGAATTGTGCAGGAGGCAAGATGTTGCTGCAGCTGGGCGGCGCGGTAATGGATATTGACGGTGATGTCCTTCACGCCGATCTTTTCCAGCTCATCGATGGTGCGGTCGATCATGGCGCGACCGGCGACTTCAACCATCGGTTTCGGTTTGGTGTCGGTATGCGGAGCGAGGCGTTTTCCCATGCCGGCGGCGAGGATAAAGGCTTTGTCCGGAATTCTCTTATTGGTCACAGGCGATCTTTCCACTGTCCATGGGGGGTGAAGGTCAGATGACGGGTCCCCTCTTTATCTGCTGTGCTAAACCCTAGCTCAAGCCGGTTGCGGGGGGCAAGGGCGGAATTAAGGCGTGACGGCCATTCCACAAGGACAATCCCTTCCGCCAGCGCGTCTTCCCAGCCAAGTTCATAGACATCCTCCGGGGCCTTGATGCGGTAAAGGTCGAAATGCCACAGGGGGCCTTTGATGGTGTCGTAAGTCTGGACCAGGGTGAAGGTCGGGCTAGGGACTTCGAGGTCCGGGGCGGCGGACAATTCGCGGATCAAAGCACGGGCGAAGACGCTTTTGCCCATGCCCAGGTCGCCTTCCAGGAACAAAACGTCGCCCGCGCGCAGGAGCAACGCCAGATCGCGGGCGAATTCGGCGGTTTCTTCCTCGGATGTCGAAATGAAGAGCGTATTAGCAATCATTCCTCAGTTATAGACGAGGAAACCGTGGCGACAAACCGCCTTGATGCATTTCTGGACAAATCTTTGTGAAGCCGATATGAGTCCATCCTTAACTGGGGAGAAGTCATAATGTCAGAAGATGTGCCGGAAGAAGCTGCGCGGGTTGTTTTGGTTGCGGTAAATGACGATGGGGTGCGGGATCAGCCTATTACACATCGTCTTATTCATATCGGCGATGTTCACGCCGTTCAGGCGCTGCTTTTGGCTTTGGCTGCAGAGAACGGAGAAAAAATTACGATGTCTGATGATGTGTCCGAAACAAACGGCCCGGTTATACTTATCGCTGATGATGGCGACATGGAAATTGAGCGACATAGTTCGCGCCGTCTGATCTTTGGCGGTTTTAATGGGCATGTTATTCTCGCTATTGCGCTGGCCGCCGCTGCGGATTCCTGTGCTGCGGTCAGTCTGGCCACGCTATCCATTCCGGATCTTTCGGTGATTTCACCCTTTACCCTGACTGCTTCAAAGCGTCAGGTGGCGGAGTATGTTCAGGCGCGCCATTTTCAGTCAGGGAATGCCGCGCATTACCGGAACCAGCAAACACAACTCTCGGCGCAATATGCGCAGGCGGCGAAATGGCAAAGCGGTGTGGCCGCCCATTCCGGCCATCACAGCCGTGAAAACCGTGCTGCCGTCCGTCAAAGGGTGTGGGCCAGCTATAACCGCTGATTTTCCCATTGGTTTTTTACACGTAAGCGTTTAAAAGTCGGTCATGTCCATCATTACGAAAGATGTCGCTATTATCGGCGCGGGGCCGGTCGGCCTGTTCGCGGTGTTCCAGTGCGGAATGCTGGGATTGTCGTCTGTAGTCATTGATTCGCTCTCCGATATCGGCGGGCAATGCACGGCGCTTTATCCTGAAAAGCCGATTTATGATATTCCGGGTTTCCCCAGTGTTGCTGCGGGCGACCTGATTGCCCATCTGGAGGCGCAGGCGGCAGCTTTCGACCCTCAATATCTGCTCGGTCAAACTGTGGAATCATTGGAGAGTGTTTCCAATAGCGACATTTTTAATCTTCGGACATCTTCAGGCAATGTTGTGTCTGCGCGGGCCGTCATTATTGCTGCTGGCGGGGGGGCTTTTGGCCCCAATCGCCCGCCGCTTGATGCCATTAAAGATTATGAAGGTAAATCAGTATTTTATATGGTCAGGCGCCGCGAAGATTTTCGCGACAAGCGTGTTGTTATTGCAGGTGGCGGGGATTCGGCGGTTGACTGGGCTTTGTCTCTTGTTGATGTCGCTAAAAGCGTCATGGTGGTCCATCGCCGAGACCAGTTCAGGGCTGCGCCGGAAAGTGTAACGCGAATGCGGACCCTGGCGGCTGAAGGTCGCATCCAGATGGTGGTTCCGTATCAGCTTCATGGACTGGAAGGGGCGGAGGGCAAGGTTTCCGCGGTTATCGTTTCAGATATGGACGGCGCGGAAAAACGGCTGGAGGCTGATGTCCTACTGCCCTTCTTTGGTTTGGCCAGTTCGCTGGGGCCGATTGCGGAGTGGGGTCTGGATATCGCACATCATCATATTGCGGTCAATCAAGGTACGGCGGAAACGAATGTTCCAGGCGTGTATGCTATTGGCGACATTGCCTCTTATAGCAACAAACTTAAACTCATCCTGACAGGGTTTGCAGATGCCGCGCAGGCATCCCATGCGATTTACAAGCGTATTCATCCCGGCGTCGAGCTGCACATGGAATATTCGACAACTAAGGGTGTGCCGCAGGCCTCCGCCGTCCCGGGCAAAGTTACGGCCTAGCGCTTAACGGTTGGACGCGTAAGCGTGATATAATAAAGTCATGAAATATTTGCTTATCATGATTGCCGCACTCTCCCTTTTATCCGCACCGGCTTTGGCCGCGCAGGGCGCCAAACCTGATGAGGGGCAGTTGCTGGTGCCGCCGCCGATGATCGAGCCGGCGAATCCGGACGGGACACGATGTTTCTTCGTGCACAATAATGCCCCTTATACCATCAACGGCTCGGTGCTCAGTAATTACTACACCAATCTTGCCGGGCTGAAGGGGCGGGCGACATCGAATTTCCGCCTGGCGTCGGGAGAGAAGAAACAGTTCTGCACCAATGGACCTTATTATAACGGGACGCGCATCGGTTTCCTGCTGCGGACTGTGGTGCCGATCTTTTCCTGCTATACCGTGGCGCAGGGGACGATTGAGGTCATGGGTGAATTCGATAAAGACAAAAAAAGTAAAACCTGGGCGGTCTGCCAGTAGTTAAGTTGCAGGTAATGTAATGTTGATCGTTGTGCCTTTGCCGGGTGCGCTTTGCAGACTGACATAGCCTTTATGAAGCTCCACAATATTTTTCACGAGGCTTAAGCCGAGGCCAGCCCCGCGATGGTCGATGGCGCCATCACCCTTGATGGAGAGGCGTTCGAACGGTTCGAAAATACGGTCCTGATCTTCGGCATTGATGCCCGAGCCGGTGTCAATAACGGCAATGATCACCGAATCATTATCGCGGCGCGCGCTCAGGGTAATATTGCCGCCCTCCGGGGTGAAGGCGATGGAGTTGCGGGCGAGGTTAATCATCACCTGTTTCAGGCGACGCAGATCTGCGTTGATAGTGCCAATTGGTTGCGGCACATCCATGCGAACGATAATTTTACGGGTTCCGGCCCAGTCGCGC
Source organism: Micavibrio sp. (assembly GCA_028290825.1). Taxonomy (GTDB): domain Bacteria; phylum Pseudomonadota; class Alphaproteobacteria; order Micavibrionales; family Micavibrionaceae; genus Micavibrio. Next base: position 27,707 of record JAQGJB010000085.1, on the reverse strand, counting down.
ACCAAGCCCTCGAGGTCCTTGAGCATACGGTCGATATCGACTGGACCGAGATCCAGCTCCATATAGCCGGCTTCGATGGTGGAGAGATCGAGAATGTCATCGATCAGGCTGACCAGGCGTGACCCTGCCTCATGCAGACCGGCTGTGTATTCAAGCTGTTTCTGGTTCAGGGGGCCGAAATATTGCTTATCGAGAATTTCAGCGAAGCCCATAATCGCGTTCAGCGGCGTACGCAACTGGTACGAGACATTGGCGAGGAAGTCGAGTTTCAGCCGTTCGGCTGTCTCAAGGGCGGTGTTACGTTCGCGCAAGGCGTTTTCAACCTGGACGCTATTGGTCACATCGCTTTGCGCCATAAGGACACCGCCATCGGGAAGCGGGACGGTGGCGTAATCGAGAAGGGTGTTACCCTTGCGCGTAATACGGCCTTCACTGGTGTTGCGGCCAAGGCCGAGCCCGATCAGGAAGTCGCGTTGTGCCGCCCAGTCGCTCTCATTAAAGAAGGGTTTCATTTTATCGACGATACGGGTGATATGCGGATCGCCGGAAAGATCCTCGGGGTTCAGGGACCACAGGCTGGCAAAAGGGGGGTTCCACAATTTGATACGGCCATCGCTGCCAAACACGGCGACGCCTTCGGCTAAATTGTCGAGCGTTTCCTTCTGCACGGCGATCAATGTGTTATAGGAGGATTCAAGTTCAAGGGAAGAGGTCACATCCTCGAATGTCATCATCAATCCGCCAAGGGGGTGAGGGATGACCAGCATGCGAAGTGCGCGACCATCGGGCAGATAAAGCATTTCCTCATGCACGGCGATCAGCCCGGTGAACATATTCAACCAGCTCTGCTTGAACTTCCTGAAATCGGCCTGTTCCGGAAGGTGGCGTGTTTCACGGAGCTTTTCCATGATGTCGCCCAGTTTCGGAGCGGTGTTCAGCCATCTGTCTTCCAGTTGCCAGAGCTGGGCGAAGGCCGAATTGAAAAATTCTATTTTCTGGTCTGCGCTGAAGATGGCGATGGCGCTGCCCAGGTGTTCGAGAAGTTCCTTGTTGGCGGCGCTGTGACGGCGCTGGACGGTTTCCAGTTCTTCCTGCCGCGTCAGGTCTTCGGCCATGCCAAGAGTCATGCCCATGCCGGTCAAGGGAATTTCCTGGATCTGCAACAGGCGGCGCGCGCCGGAGAGAACGATATGCGCCTGCGTTACCTGACGTTCCATGGTATCGAAGGCGGCCTGGGCCAGAGCGCGTCCGGCAGGGCGCAGGGCGGTCGGGCTTTTCTTCGATGATTGCGGCAGTTCCTTTTGTTCCGCAATCACGCTGGCAGGGGAGATGTCGAGCGCCGCAGCATAAGCGCGGTTGCACCAGACGATATCGGTCCTGGAATCCCGCATCCAAAGGGGAATCGGTAAAAGATCGAGAGAGAGTTGCAGGCGCGCCGCTTCGCGGGTGTTGTGGCTGACGCTTTCCTCCTGCCTGCGTGCTTCATTGACGGCGGCGGTGATATCCTCCAGCCAGAGGATATGAAAGCTGGTCAAGTTTTCGGTGTCGGTGCCGCGCGTGCCGCAAAGTTTCAAGGACCTTGTGCGGTCGGCGGTGCGGACATTCATACAGAAATTCTCCCCCTCCGCCTGCAGGCGGCTGAACAGGCCCTCAAGCGCCATCGCATCGCTGGGTGACAGGCGGGCTTGGATTTCATGCAGGGTGGAGATTGTATCGACGCCAAGCAGGCCGCAAAATCCTTCGGAATACGCCAGGGTGCCGTCAGGGTCCCAGCCGCAATATTCTCCCGGGAAGGCTGCCAGAAAAGCTTCCAGCCGCGCTTTTTCGGCACGCAGTTTATCTGCGCCGAGAAGGGTGGAGAGCATACCTGGTTTTCTGGATGGGGCCTTCGCGAGAGTCATAGAGAGAGAGTAACAACCGGAGCGATTTTGTACAATCGTCAACGCGGGCCCAAAGCGGGAAATACGAAAAATATCAGGGCCCAGAATTTTTATGGAACGAATCAGTCAGGTTTATAGTTCATCTATCGATACGCCGCCGCGCAGTCGGCTTTTTCAATCACCATCCAGTCGGAGAAATGCCATGAAAAAAATTCTGATGTCCGCTCTTTTGTCGGGCGCCGCCTGCCTGCTATTGATTGCTGCGGCCCCGGCCCATGCGGCGGATTCTTATTACAATACCGATGTTGCCCGTGACGGCAGTTTTAACGGCCCCTATCTGGGCGGTACGGTCAATTATAACTGGACGAACGGCGAGGCAACTCGCACCGGCGTGGGCAGCACCGACAACATCGATATGAACGGTGCGGAAGGCGGCGTTCTGGTCGGTTACGGCTGGCAGTTTGATCCGTCCTTCCTCAGCTCAATCTGGTCGGGCTATACCGCCCTGGAACTCAGCTATGACTGGAACGGCAGCAATAACGATACGGCGCTCGGGACCAATTTCAACAAAGACGAAAGCATGATGCTGTCCCTGCGTCCGGGCTTTACCTGGGGTAATCAGGCGCTTGGATACGGTATTCTTGGTTACAGCCGTGGCCAGTTCAGTGTTGGTGGCGATGAAAAATGGCTGGATGGATATTCGCTGGGTTTGGGTACGGAACTGGCGGTTGTCGGTCCTTTCAAGACCCGCATTGAATATGTTTACACCAATTATAGCGAAGACAATTTCAATACCGGCACCAATACCAATTTCAACCCGCATGACAATGCGTTGAAACTTGGCGCCGTGTTCCACTTTTAGGCGATAAAAAAACCCGGCGCAAAAGGCCGGGTTTTTCAGGATCGATTAAAATTAGTAGCGGTACATGTCGCCTTTGAACGGGCCGTTTTCGCCAACGCCGATATAGGCGGCCTGTTCTTTGCTGAGTTTGGTCAGTTTCACGCCGAGTTTTTCGAGGTGCAGGGCGGCGACTTTCTCATCGAGGTGTTTTGGCAGAACGTAAACTTCACCAGCCTTGTAGTTGGCGGTGTTGGACCAGAGTTCGATCTGCGCCAGTACCTGGTTGGTGAAAGAGGCAGACATCACGAAGCTCGGGTGGCCGGTGGCGCAGCCGAGGTTGACGAGGCGGCCTTCAGCCAGAACGATAATGCGCTTGCCGTCCGGGAATTCGACTTCATCGACCTGTGGTTTCACGTTGTGCCATTTGAAGTTACGAAGGCCTTCAATCTCGATTTCTGAGTCGAAGTGACCGATGTTGCAGACAATGGCACGGTCTTTCATCGCGCGCATGTGATCGACGGTGATCACGGCAACGTTACCGGTGGTGGTGACGAAGATGTCGGCCTTGGACTGAACGTCTTCCATGGTCAGGACTTCGTAACCTTCCATCGCGGCCTGCAGGGCGCAGATCGGATCGATTTCGGTGACGACAACGCGGGCGCCTTGGCTGCGGAGGGATTCAGCCGAGCCTTTGCCAACATCACCGAAGCCGCAGACGACGGCCAGTTTACCGGCCATCATCACGTCTGTTGCGCGGCGGATACCGTCAACCAGTGATTCACGGCAACCGTATTTGTTGTCGAATTTGGATTTGGTGACGCTGTCGTTGACGTTAATGGCCGGAACGGCGAGTTTGCCCGCTTTTGCCATTTCGTGCAGGCGGTGAACGCCGGTGGTGGTTTCTTCGGACAGACCCTTCACGTCTTTCATCAGTTCAGGGTATTCACGGTGCATAATGCCGGTCAGGTCGCCGCCATCGTCGAGGATCATGTTCGCGGTCCAGCCGTTTGGTCCCTTGATGGTGTCGTGGATGCATTGTTCGGCTTCTTCGTTGGTCTGACCTTTCCAGGCAAACACAGGAACGCCGGTTGCGGCAATCGCAGCAGCTGCGTGGTCCTGGGTCGAGAAGATGTTGCAGGAGGACCAGCGCACTTCAGCGCCGAGGGCGGTCAGGGTTTCGATCAGAACAGCGGTCTGAATAGTCATGTGGAGGCAACCGGCGATACGCGCGCCTTTCAGTGGTTGCTTTGGTCCGAATTCCTTGCGGATGGACATGAGGCCCGGCATTTCGGTTTCGGCAATAACGATTTCCTTGCGGCCATATTCCGCCAGGCTGATGTCCTTCACTTTGTAGTCGTTCTGGACGGTTTTCGGTTGGGCGGTCATGGCGCTCTCCTAAATGAGGTAGGTTAGTTAAATCTTAATGTTTTCGCGTTATTACATAAGGGTAACAGGTGTGTAAAAGCAAGCCGAAACGACAGGAATCCAAGTGATGACTCTAAAATTCACAACCAATTACGGCCTTCCGACCGGCCCGATGAAAAAGAGCGTATCGATCATGGCCCGCGACGATAACGGCAATGTCATGCCCGCAATGACCCTGTATGCCGCAAATCCTGATTTTCCGGTTAAAGACCTGAACAAGCTGGCCGAAATCATTGCGTCCCAATTCAACAACCAGCCGGTTCCGATGAACCTCGATGCCGGGGACTGTCACCTCCATTTCGCGCGCGCAAAGAACGGGGAGCAGCTTTCCAACGGCTATAATCTTGTTTTTAGGACGCCGGATAGCGGCATTACGGCCTCGGAAGGGGTCTGTATCAGGCTTGCCCATGCTGTCTCGCCTTATGTTGAGTCTGAAATCCACACCCGCTTCGCCAAGGTGATCGCCAGCAGTTTCGATGCGATCAATATGGGGATGCGCCGCGTTGCGGCGATGGCTCCCAAATCCGGTCCAGACCTGGCACCGCAGACCTAAGCGCCCTAGCGCGACATCAATACGTGATAATAATTATACGTCGTTGCGCCCGAACTGCACTGGACGCAGGCTTCGCCTGCCGGTTTGGCGGTAAAGCTGGACTCGTCCATGGTGTTGATGCTGCTCGACGGGAAATGCACGGCGGAGCCAAAGCGCAGGGTTGAACCGCCGTTAACGCAGGTGCCGTCATCAATCGGTTCCGCGGTTGCAGCCGGGGGGGCATCACGGAACTGCCCGTTAATCCGGTTGACCTGGGCGCAGAAATCTTTCGTCACATTGGGCAGAACGGCGACAAGGTCCGGTTTTTCGCTGCCCACATCGGGCAGGGCGGTTGCGCCATAAAATTCCCACCCGCTTCCGTCATTGACGCCTGAGGGGGCGGGTCTGTAACGCGCGCCGCCGCCGCCCGTGTTGAACACTTCGGCCTTCGGATTGCTGTTGAGCGTGCCATAGGCGCTCGGCGCATCGGCGTTGGCGAAGCTGATATCGTTCTCGCTGATGCCGTTCTGCATCACAAGGTTGACGGCGTGTTCAATTTCGGCGGCATTCTGACGGACCTGCGAAACCTTGATGGTCATGTCCTCCCTGTCGATGGATGCGCTTTCGATACCGCCGCTGCGCAACGCCGCCGTCACCAGACCGATCAGGAAAATCGCCAGCAGAATAAAGAAGATGATATTTCCGGCCTGGTTGTTCTTCTGCCTGCGGTTCATGGGGTCACCTAATCCAGAAAGATGTCTTCCTGCGGCTCAAGCGCAGGATCGGTGGCGTAGGGGAGGAAATCGCTGATGCCTGTCTGGCGCAGCACATCCTCGTCGATCAGATGCTGTCCGGTCAGCCTGCCGATCTGGCCGGACAGTATGGCGAACGTGGCGTCGGAGACAATCGAGGGCTGGCGTGATTGCTGCAGCATAGAGCCAAAATTAACCCGGATGGCATCGGTCGCAATAAAGGTTTTGGGCCACAATGTATTGGCACGTATTTTCCCGGCGAACTCGCGCGCAAAGCCGATCGTGAGAAGGCTCATGCCATATTTGGACAGGGCATAAGCGGGCGAAACGCCGATCCATTTGCTGTTCAGGTTGAGCGGCGGGCTCATGGTCAGGATCTGGGCGTCATCACTTTTCAGCAGCCAGGGCAGACAGGACTGTACACAGGTAAAGGTACCGCGGGAATTCACATCCATCATCAGGTCGTAGCGTTTTGACGGCGTGTCTTCGGTTCCGGCGAAATGGATGGCGCTGGCGTTGTTGATGACAATATCAATGCCGCCAAATGTTTCGGCAGTTTTTTGGGCGGCGAGGGCAATGCCTTCTTCGTCGCGGACATCGGCGGCAATCGGCAGGGCGCTGCCCCCCGCGGCGGCGATTTCCCCGGCAACGCTATGGATTGTTCCGGGAAGGTCGGGGCGTTCCTGCTGGGTCTTGGAGATCAGTGCGACATTGGCGCCTTCGGCGGCTAGGCGAAGGGCAATGCTGCGCCCGATGCCGCGGCTGGCACCGGTGATAAAGACTGTCCTGCCTTTAAAAAGCACGGGGGGAAATCGCAAGGCAGTTGTTGAAATTTTTGCAGGCTGCGGAGGCTTCAGCCTGGGAGAAGCCCTGCAGCCTTGCGCGGTAGACCCAACCCTCGCCCGCCTTCAGCGGAACGATGATCGGTTTGGCATTGGTGCGAAGACCGGCGGGCAGTTTCGTCACGGCGGCGGCCAGAGCCTGGTCGCCCTGGACGCGGCTGTTAAAGGAGCCAAGCTGGATCGCCCATTGATTGCTGTCGCCCGAGAGTTGCGGCGTTGGCGCGCCGGACGGGTCATAGGTCGCATGCTGCGATCCCATATTGGCTGGAACGGCGGAAACCTGACCGGGTTTCAGGGTCTTGATGGCGTTGATGGCCATCATCCCGGTTTCAAAACGCCGGGTAACGGCCGGGTCGATATCGCCCTGGCCTGCCATTTCGCTCATAGCGTTGTTGACCGGCATCGGGGTCGGGTTCGGGTCTATGGCTGCGATTTTGGCCGGAACCGGTTGTCCCGGCTGAGGCAGGGCGGTGCCTGGAACGGTGCTTTGCTGCAGACCCGCAGTACCCGTGGTTGCGGCGAGGCGATTTTCCTGCTGCGGCGCTTGCGTGTTGGAGGCCACCAGTTGCTGGGCGCCCATGGTTCTGATTTTTTCAAACCCCTCATCCAGAAGACCGGCCACTTCCGTGTTGCGGGCCTGCGCGGTTTTGCCGCCCATGACCACGGCGATCAGGCGGCGATTGTTGCGAACGGCGGAGGCGGCAAGGTTGAACCCTGATGGAATGGTATAGCCCGTCTTCATACCGTCCATGCCGGAATAGGTTTCCATCAGGCGGTTATGGTTGCGGTTGGCAATGCCGTTATAGGTGAAGCTGCGCGTGGCGAAGTAACGGTATTCGCGCGGATAATTTTTGACGATATAGCGGGAGAGTGTGGCGAAGTCGCGCGGCGTCGTCACCTGGGACGGGTTGTGCAGGCCGGACGGATTGACGAACCTTGTGTTGTTCATGCCGATTTCCTTGGCTTTCTGGTTCATCAAATAGACGAACCGGCCTTCGGTGCCACCGATATTTTCCGCGACGGCAACGGCGACATCGTTAGCCGATTTGGTGACGATGGCGTAAATGGCGTTTTTCAGTACGATTGATGATCCTGCCGGAATGTCCAGTTTACTGGGGACCTGGGCGGCGGCATGGTTGCTGAAGGTGATGCTCTGGTTCAGACTGGCGGTGCCCTTTTCGAGAGCCTCGAAAGTGATCAGCAGGGTCATCAGTTTGGTCAGCGAGGCCGGATAGACCTGGGTATCGGCACCGTTCTGGGACAAGATGGTGCCGGTGGCGGCATCAATCACGATCGACCCGTGACGCGGGTTGTAGCCGCCGGAACGCTGGGCGGTCTGTTTCTTTTTTGTGGCGCTGCTCTTGGCGGTGGTTTTCTTGGCCTTGGCGTGTTGCGTGGTTTTGGGCTTGGTCTTGCCGTTTTCCGCAGCGGCGACATCAAAAGATGTGGCCGCGACGAAAACAAAAGATACCAGCACGAAGGCGGCGGCAAACTTTTTGAAACCGGAGATGAGGGAATGCCTGAGGGTCAACATTGTCTACTCGATGTTGTTATCAAAAAAAAAACAAAAGAACAGGAATCGATGAAGTCGGGCGAGCCGGAGAAACGCCCCTATCTCTCTATAATATTAAGATATGAAACCCTTGTCTACCAAAAGGACCGATTTTCTCCCCTAGCGGGGGGCGGCAGCGGCCAGGATTGAGGGTTGACCTGACAGGCCTGGATAGGACAGGGGGGTGTTGATCTGACTGGTTGGCTGGGTCTGATCGGGTTCAGGCGCCACGTTTGGCGGGATCAGGGTCGGGAAATGCAACGGCATCGGGACCGTCTGGGGCGCCCGGTTTTTCGTCAGCTCCTCAAAACCTTTTTTGAACAGGCGGGTTTCTTCGGCGTCACGCGGGCCGGAGTTTCCGGGAGAGCCATAACCAAGGGTCGCCGCAATGACGCGGTAGCCATTCCATGCCGCGGAACCGGCAACGCAGTACATTGCCGGCAACCCGCCGGGTTCCGGGGTTTTGAAATAGCCGGTTTTGCCGAATTCCATACAATTATAAGGCAGGCCCAGGGAGTTTTTGCAGGTGTAGTGTGCTAAAACACCGTTATGGCCTGTGAAAAGACGGACACCGATATGGTATTCGGTTTTTCCAAAGTATTTTGTTGCAAGGTCGTGGTAATTTTTGGCCATGTACCGGACAATAACCGCCTGATCATAGGCTGTTGTATATTGTTCGTCGTCCGGCATACCGTGCGGATTGGCGAAGTTTGTATGCAGGCCATGGACGTTGTCCCTGAAAATAACCTTCAGTTTCGCATTCATCAGGTCGACGATACAATCCGTTGTGCCGCACAGGGCTTTGGAAACCGTCATTGTCGCATCCGCTGCCGACGTCACGGCAATGGCATTCGTGTAATCATCGAGGCTGAGATTCGTGCCTGGACGGATGCCCTTCTTTTTAAGTGTCACCGCACCCTGACGGCCGATCATTTCGCCATCGACCAAAGGGTGCCGGTCGGTGATTTTTACTTCGCCGGCTTTAATTGCATCAAATTCCACCATAGCGGTCATCAGTTTGGTGAGCGATGCCGGGGAGCGACGCTGAAAGCATCCTGCAGGCTTGGGATTGCATTCACCAGCATCGATAATTTCGCCGTTGGCATTCCGGACTTCACCGATGATTTTCCCGGTTTCGCCATCAATGGCCACGGAAGAACGCAGCTGGATTTTACCGTCGCGCTGCTGCGGGGTTGGCTGTTCCTGCCTCTGTTTCTTTTTGGCAACGGCATTATGTTTGACCGGCTGGTGTTTTTTTGCGGCTTCAGCGGGCATGGCGGAAAAGGCAAAAATGGTGCACAGACCGGCAGCCACAGGCCTGAGAAAACCCGAAACGGAGACATTATGAACCATACGCTATTAACCCTGTTTAATTATTTTTTATTATGGTTAAAAAACACGAAAAATGCAGCCGTGTCAAATAGTTCCGCTATGTGATCCTTTTTTCCGCGGACCTTTTATTGTGCAGCGCAATATTTTAATATTGACCTCTTGCTATTACCCATGATAGATTTAAATTGTGCATTGCAATAACTACAAAAAATCATAAGTTAGAGGGAATGACAATGTCTGCGCAAAACAAGAGTGAAATTCCTGAAGTTGGCCTCAAGGCCGCCAGACTGGCGGCGAAAGCCAAAAAAGAAGTAAGCCCCGTTCATAAGACAAGCGAAACCACAGAGGATAAAGATATGACCAGCAAACCAAATTTTGAAAAACTGACCTCCGACGCCGCCGCATCCAGCAAAGAACATATGGATGCGTTCGTTCAATCCGGCACCCTGCTGACCAAGGGTTCTGAAGAACTGATGAAAACCTATTTCGGCCTGATGCAGAATTCGGCTGAGAAATCAGCTGAAGCAGTGAAGGCCCTGATGGCGTGCAAGACCCTTAACGAACTGACCGAAACCCAGAACAAACTGGCCCAGGACAGCTTCGAAACATATATGACCGGCGTCACCAAGCTTTCAGAGCTGACTGTTAAACTGGCAAATTCCAGCCTGGAGCCGATCAATGCCCAGTTTACCAAATCCATGAAAAAAGCCAGCGAGCACGCTGCCGCTTAATTTCTGAACAGAACGTTCCCAAACGTGAGAGCCGCCCGGGGTTTATTCTCCGGGCGGATTTTCTTTGAGTGTTATCAATTTCAGGCAGATTTTGCCCTGCGTTGATGTGAGGGGTGGCAGGTATCAGCGCGTTATTGTGGCACCAAAATTGCAATTGTCTTTAAAGGCTCAGCTTTTTTAAGGACGCTTACATGGATTTATCCTCACTCTCCGGCCTGTTCGGTGGCAATACTCCCAGCCTTCTCGATTATATGGAGGGCGGTAAAATGTCGGGGACGGCGACAAACAGCACGGCCTTGTCCCTTCTCAATAACGGGCTGGCATCTGATAGCGGCAGTGGCGATACGGTCAGCCTGTCGCCGGAGGCGCAGCAAATTCTGGCCAGGCTTCAGGGAACATCTTCGGATTCAGGCGGCAGCGCAACCGGTGTGACCAAGGCGGCGCAGAATTTCATCGGCAATTTCTTCACGGCGAGTGGGGTGGATGTGACCAAGATGTCTGATCAGGCGCAGAAATTGCTGCAAGGGTTCCAGGACCTTGTGGCGGATTCCGGCGCAACCACCCGCGACACAACAACCGACACCCAGGAAGCCAGATATAATAACGGCAACCGTCAGGTTTATACGCTTGTCGGCGATGGGCGCCGGATCAGGATTGCGGTCGATTATGCCGACGGCAAACCCGCATCCATGACGATGACGGATATTTCATCGGATGGAAAGGTGATCAGCGCCAAGGTGAATATGACGCCCGCCACGGGCACGGTCGGGCAGGGCCTGGATGTCGCCGAGACGCAATATCAATACAGCTCAGGTATTTTGCGGGATTCAGTGACCAAGCCGGTGATATCCATGGATCTCTATAAGGCCGCGACCTGAAAAGGCTTCCCCCTTGGCATGCAAACCGTTAAAATAGAAACATAGCCAAAATCCGGGTTTCCAGCCCCTTATTTGCCGGGCGGTGCGGATTAGGTTATTGCTGTCAGGGTGGAGCGCGTAAGAAATGGGTCTTAATCCCGAGGATATGAAGCCAGGGTTCGAATGGCATATGCACGATGATCAGCCGGACGGCAATGATCACGGCGATGACGGCCGTCTGCCGGAACGCCAGAACGGTTTGCTGCTCAAGCCGCGTCCGAAAACGCGCAAGCCCAACATGTATAAAGTTTTGATTCTGAACGACGATTACACGCCGATGGAGTTCGTCGTCCATATTTTGGAGCGCTTCTTCAACAAGAACCGCCAGGAGGCGACCGACATCATGCTGCATGTCCATCGCCGCGGTGTCGGCATCTGCGGGATTTTCACGCACGAGGTTGCAGAGACGAAGGTCGCGCAGGTTCTGGATTTCGCGCGCGCGAATGAACAGCCGCTTCAATGCACGATGGAAAAAGAATAGCCACCCCGCCTGCCCTGCCTGACAATTACCGGAATCAATTCAGCCTTTGGTAAGAATTTTGACGCAAGATGGGGGGAGTCCGTTTCCCGCCGGATCGTGCTATATTAATAATATCAGATCGGATATGCCCCATGCTCTCAAGAAACCTTGAAAAAACCCTGCACCGTGCCCTGGCAATTGCCAGCGAGAAATCGCATGAATATGCGACGCTCGAGCATCTGTTGCTGGCCCTGACCGAGGATCAGGACGCTATGGCTGTTTTGCGCTCCTGCGGGATCGGCATACCGGAGATCAAGGATCAGCTCGGGCATTATCTGGATAACGAATTGTCCTATCTGGTCAACCGCAATGCGGAGGAGGCCAAGCCGACCACCGCGTTCCAGCGCGTTTTACAGCGCGCCGCCATCCATGTGCAGTCTTCGGGGCGCGAGGAAGTGACCGGCGCGAACGTGCTTGTCGCCCTGTTCTCCGAACGGGAAAGCCATGCGGTTTATTTCCTGCAGGAACAGGACATGACGCGTTTTGACGCAGTCAATTATATTTCCCACGGCATCGCCAAGGTGCCGGGACAAAGTGAAACAAGAACGCCGACCGGGGCCGAGCCGGAACAGGCTGCCGAGGAAAAGCCGGTCAAGTCGGGCAAGGATGCGCTGGATTCCTATTGCCACAACCTGAATATCAAGGCGATCCGGGGCAAGATCGATCCGTTGATCGGGCGCGCGGCAGAGATTGACCGCACCATCCAGATCCTTTGCCGCCGTTCAAAGAACAACCCGCTTTATGTCGGTGATCCCGGTGTCGGCAAGACCGCTATTGCGGAGGGCCTGGCGAAGCGCATTACCGAAGGCGATGTGCCGGATGTTTTGAAAGACGCGGTTATCTACTCCCTCGACATGGGCACTTTGCTGGCGGGGACACGGTATCGCGGTGATTTTGAAGAGCGTATCAAGGCCGTTCTGAACGAGATCGAGAAAATTCCGCATGCGGTTTTGTTCATCGATGAAATTCACACTATTATCGGTGCCGGTGCCACCTCGGGCGGGGCGATGGATGCGTCAAACCTGCTGAAGCCTGCGTTGTCGGGGGGGCAGTTGCGCTGCATCGGGTCGACGACTTACAAGGAATTCCGCAATTATTTTGAAAAGGACCGCGCGCTGGTGCGCCGCTTCCAGAAGATTGATGTGAAAGAACCGTCAATCGAGGACACCATCAAAATTCTGCACGGCTTAAAACCTTATTATGAAGAGCACCATAAGGTGAAATATACCGCCGAGGCGATCAAGGCCGCGGTTGAGCTGTCGGCGCGTTATATCGGGGACAGGAAACTGCCCGACAAGGCAATCGATATTATTGACGAGGTCGGCGCGGCGCAGATGCTGCTGCCGCCGAGCAAGCGCAAGAAAACCATTACGCTGAAGGACATTGAGGTCGTGGTGGCGGCGATTGCGCGCATCCCGGCCAAGTCGGTGACCAAGGATGACCGCGAGGTTCTGCGCACGCTTGAGCGCGATCTGAAGACAATGGTTTACGATCAGGACGCGGCGGTTGATGTTCTGACCTCCTCGATCAAAATGGCCCGTGCGGGGCTGCGCGATCTTGAAAAGCCGATTGGCTCCTACCTGTTTACTGGTCCGACCGGGGTAGGGAAAACCGAAGTTGCAAAGCAACTGGCCAAGACCATGGGGATCGAGCTGAAACGCTTCGATATGTCCGAATACATGGAGAAGCATTCCGTTTCACGCCTGATCGGGTCGCCGCCGGGCTATGTCGGGTTCGAACAGGGCGGTCTGCTGACCGATGCCGTTGACCAGACACCGCATTGCGTTCTCCTTCTTGATGAAATTGAAAAGGCGCATCCGGATATTTACGGCATTTTGCTGCAGGTGATGGACTACGGCAAACTGACAGACAATAACGGCAAAACGGTCGATTTCAGGAATGTCATCCTTATCATGACGACCAATGCCGGTGCGGCGCAAATGGCGAAGGCCGCCATCGGCTTTGGCCGCGAGATGCGCATTGATGAAGATCAGGAAGAGGTAAAGCGCCTGTTCACTCCGGAATTCCGCAATCGTCTCGACGCCATCGTGCCGTTTGCCAACCTGAAGCCCGAAACTGTGGCGAAGGTTGTCGAGAAGTTCATAATGCAGCTTGAAGCGCAGCTGGCCGACCGGAATGTGAGTATCGAGCTTACCCCTGCCGCCCGGAAATATCTGGCCGAAACGGGTTACGATCCGGCGATGGGCGCAAGACCGCTTGGCCGTGTCATCCAGGAAAAGGTGAAGCGGCCACTGGCCGAGGAGCTTTTGTTCGGGAAGCTGACCAAAGGCGGGCTGGTGCGGGTCGACTTCATAGACGGGGCCTTGAGCTTTGGCTTTGTCGAGGACCAGAAGAAAAATACGCAGAAAGACGCGGCCGAACTGTCTTAATTTTAGAAATTCATGACTGCTGAACCCTGGGAAGAAATTTCCAGGGTTTTAGTTTTTCGCTTGCCATATAAGTTTCCGTATTGTTATAAAAGTTCATCACATAATAAAAAACGATTAGAACAGTTCAGGAGAGTACGAATGGCTATCCCCCAGACAATTAAACTCTATGTCGACCGTGCGCAAAAGCTGGCGAAAGAATTCAGGCACAGCGAAATTCTACCCGAACATCTGTTGCTGGCGATGCTGCCGCAATCCCGGGAGGATCAGGGCAATAGCGAGGCTGTTGAAATCCTCAAATACAATAGTGTCGATATCAACAAACTGATTGTTGATTTGAAATCTTATCTGAAAGCACGGAATGACAGGGCCGGCCCGAATGATGTGCCGAAGCCCGGCGAGGCAGCCCAGAACCTTTTGAAGCGAATCACCTTCCATGCCGTGAAACAGGAGAAACCGGCAGCGACCGGTGTCACCGTGTTGCTGGCCATCCTCGACAATTCAGAACTGGAAGCGTTCCGTCTGCTGAATGAAGAAGGGGTCACGGAGGAGTCGATCAGAAGCCACCCGATGTTCACTAAAAAATCAGCAGAGGCCACGGCCGGAGAAAAAAACCGGTCGGAAGAGGAAAAGACCAAAGCCTCACCGCTGCTGCAGTTTTCCGCCGATCTGAACGCGAAGGGCCGTCATCCCGACACCGATCCGCTCATTGGGCGGGAAGAGGAAATTCTGCGTGTCCTTCAAACGCTTGCCCGCCGTAAGAAAAACAATCCCGTGCTGGTGGGTGAGCCGGGGGTTGGTAAAACGGCGATTCCGGAAGGTCTTGGCTGGCTGATCGAGCAGATGAAGCTGCCCGAAGACCGTCGTTATCCTGTATCGGAAGAGTTGCAGGCCGCGTTGGACACCGTGAAGGACGCAACCATTCATTCGCTGGACATGGGCGCATTGATGGCTGGCACAAAATACCGTGGCGATTTCGAACAGCGTCTTAAAGGCGTTTTAAAAGACCTCACCGATTCAAATGGTCAAAAAATCCTGTTTATCGATGAGATTCATACCCTGGTCGGTGCGGGTGCCGCGGGCGGCAGTGTGATGGATGCGTCTAATCTGCTCAAGCCTGCAATGGCCAGTGGCAAGGTCCGCATCATCGGGGCAACCACGTTCAATGAATATAAAATCATTACCAAAGATGCGGCGCTTGCGCGTCGACTCAATAAAATCGATGTGAAGGAGCCAACTGTTCCCGAAGCCATCGAGATTCTGAAGGGTTTAAAAAAGGTCTTCCAAAAGCATCACGGGGTGGAATACACCGATGACGCGCTAAAAGCGGCGGTCGAGCTTTCGGCCAAATACATCAACGACCGCCAGTTACCCGATAAGGCGATCGACCTGATCGATGATTCCGGTGCGATGCAGCGTGCGGCAAAGAAAGAAAACCGCCTGAAGGTCATTGGCAAAGCGCAGATCGAACAACTGGTCGAGAAGATTACCGGCAAGCCCGTTGCCGAAGCCACCACTGATGACCGTGCCAAATTGAAAACAATCGAGAGCGATCTGAAATCGGTGGTCTTCGGGCAGGACAAGGCGCTGGAAGTTCTGGCGTCGGCGGTCAAGATGGCGCGTTCGGGCCTCGGCAAAACCGATAAGCCGATTGGCTCTTTCCTGTTCTCCGGCCCCACCGGTGTCGGCAAGACAGAGGCGGCAAAGCAACTGGCGAACATCATGGGCATTGAGCTGATCCGTTTCGACATGTCCGAATATATGGAGAAACATTCCGTGTCGCGCCTGATCGGTGCGCCCCCAGGCTATGTCGGTTTCGATCAAAGCGGTCTGCTGACCGAGGCGGTCACCAAGAAGCCGCATTGCGTACTGCTGCTCGATGAAATCGAAAAGGCCGATCCATCCATCTTCAATATCCTTTTGCAGGTGATGGATCACGGCACGCTGACCGACAATAATGGCCGCAAGGCGGATTTCCGCAATGTCGTGATCATCATGACCACCAATGCCGGTGCCGAGACGATGGCAAAGAATACCATCGGCTTTACGAGCACGCGTGAATCCGGGGATGAAATGGCCGATATCAAGCGCCTGTTCACACCGGAATTCCGTAACCGTCTGGACGCCATCGTCGGGTTCAAGGCGCTGAATGAAGAGGTGATTCTGAAAGTGGTCGATAAATTCCTCGGCCAGCTTGAAGGGCAGCTTGAAGCGAAGAAGGTACGTGTGGCCTTTACCGACGCGGCCCGCGCGAAACTGGCCAAAGAGGGCTTTGATCCTTTGATGGGCGCGCGACCGATGCAACGCCTGATTCAGGACAGCATCAGGCGGGTTCTCGCGGATGCGCTTCTGTTCGGGGAACTGGTTCCAGAGATTAATGATAAGCGCGTTGTTATCGATGTGAACAATACAAACGAATTTGTGGCGATCTTCAATGATGAATCGGGTATCGAACCATTGCCGGAGAGTAATATCAAAGCGCCGAAATTTTCGGAGCCTGCACCAGCCTGACGTACTATAAATATTTCAAGATAATCAAACGGCTCCTGTCACAGGGGCCGTTTTTTTAATTGCCGACCAACACAGCATAAAAAACATTGTGCCCGTTATTGTTTTTGAAACAACCGGTTCTTTTACCGTTCAGGTTCGGCGCATCGATTACAGACCCGGTGAAAAAACTGCCCGTGTAGGGGGTTGTGGTTACGGGTGTCAGGTTGCCCGGAATGGTGTCGGGGACATCAACGCCCATTTTTCTATTTACATTTTTACAGACCAGATCGTTCAGGGGTTCCAGTAGCACGACGAGATCGTTACACGATGCGTCGGACGGGCAATCCTGCCCCACGCCTTTGACCTGGATATTATTGGGAAAATCCCACAGGCCGTAATCCGCTGACCCGGATAATGACCGTTGCAGGGCATCCTGTGCCACAAGATGAGGCGCGGGGGCATTACCGCCGTAATTATAAAATACCCTGTTCTTTGCCGTGTTGCAGGCTGCGTGATAATACGTACTGCTGAAAAGGATCTGGTCGAAGCACACCTGGTTTTGTTTTACCCCCTGAATCGTCATGGTCTGCACCGCGCCGCGCAGGGCGGTCACGTAATCGAGAATTTCTGTTGTGGCGAGATCAACTTTGCCCGCGTCAATGGTGGAGGCGCTCTCGCGGCTGCTTTGCGTGACGGCGAAGCTGAGCGCCGCGAAGGCGACGATAGCGATCAGGATGTAAAAAAGGATGTTGCCTTTTTCGCCTGACCGGTTGCGGTGGTGGTATCTGGAAATCGTCATTCAGGAACCTCTGGGACGAAGCTTAGCAAAGGTTTGTCCTAAATGAAAACCGCCGGGCCGGGGGGCGGGGATGCCATCCCTGCGCAAAGGCCTCGCCGGAGTTGCTAATATGGAGATTAAGATCGCCGTCATGACTGGGCCTTCAGGAAAATGATCCGTTCGTTCAGCATCCGTTGAGCAAATAGCCATGGCCTGCTCACGCCGCGGTTTTCCAAAACAACAAATTTTTTGAATTCTGTCACCTAACCCTCTCATTGGTTTGAAAAATCTTGATTATTGCCCGCGCTTCCGGCATTCATGGGGGGGTCTAGAGGGACCAGTTCAATGGGTATTTTCAGTTTTCTGGGCGCGTTGTCGCCCGTCCATATCAATTTCGTCACGCTGATGTCCGGCGCGCGCCGGATTGGCGTCGATGCTCTTGGAAATCGTTATTATCAGGCCAAGCGCCGCAGCGGCTATAACCATGACCGTCGCTGGGTGATGTATAAGGGTTCACCGGATGCCTCCAAGGTTCCGCCCGAATGGCATGGCTGGCTGCATCACCAGACCGATGCTGTCCCCGATAATGCGATGCAATCTTTCCGTCGCCCGTGGCAGAAGCCTGCGCAACAAAATATGACCGGTACGACCCTGGCCTATCGTCCGCCGGGCCACATTCTGTCCGGCGGCCACCGCGATGAAGCGACCGGCGATTACGAAGCCTGGAATCCGGATGCACGGAATTAATTTTGTTTAAAGGAATTAAGCGATGAAGCGTAGTGTGATTGAAACGATCCTGGGTGCGGTTGTCCTTTTTGTGGCGATCTTCTTTCTGGTCTTCAGCTATAGAACAGCAGATGTTTCATCGGTTGACGGTTATGACCTGACGGCGGATTTCTCCACCATCGGCGGATTGAAAGCCGGCGACCCCGTGCAGATCAGCGGTGTAAAAATCGGCAATGTGAAAAAAGTCGACCTCAATCCTGACACCTATCTGGCGCATGTCACCCTTACGGTTCGCCCGGATGTGAAATTGCCTGACGATACTGCTGCCCTGATCAGCAGCGAGAGCCTGCTGGGCGGGCGGTTCATGGCGCTGGAGCCTGGTGCTTCCGACACAATCATGAAACCGAATGCGCGTATCCCGTTCACGCAATCGCCACAGAACCTCGAAGAACTGCTTGGGAAATTTATTTTCAGCATGCAGGGCGGCGATAAGGATAAAAAAGGCGCGGCTGCCGCACCTTCTCCTGCGCCTGTGCCAACGGCATCGGCCGCAACCCCCGCAGGCGCAGAGCCTTCAGCGCATCCGTAATGCATCAATTGCGACGCTCCTGCACCGCCTGTGTTGCTTTGATGGCGTTTGCCGTTCCGGCACATGCGCAAAGTGTTGCGGTCGCAGGGACGCAGTTTTCTTCGGCCCAAATTCAGTTCGGTTCAGGCAGCGTGCAGTTCGAAACCGACGCGACGCCCACCCCTGCGCCGAAAATGACGGATGAGCCTGTGGTAAAACTGCAATCGCTAGACAAGGTGACCGCGCGCACAATGACATTCGAGGTCAAGGTGGGGACGACTGTGAAGTTCGGCCCGATCTATATAAAGGTGCAGGCCTGCCGCAAGGCCCCGCCGATAGCCGCGCCCGAATCTGCCGCCTTCCTTCAAATCTGGGAAGTGACCAAGAAGGATGAATCAAAATGGATTTATTCCGGCTGGATGTTTGCATCCTCGCCCGCCCTCTCGGCCATGGATCACCCGATTTATGATGTGTGGGTGCTTGATTGCCTTGAGCGCAAATCGACAGACCCCGAACCGAAAAAAGAAGAGAAGAAGGCCGAGGCTCCGAAGAAAGATTCCGTGAAGGCCGAAGTCAATCCGACCACGCCGAAAGAAGGCGATGTGAAGGATGGCGTGGTGACCGGCGCCGCTGCAGAGCCGCCAAAGGAAGCGCCGCCCGTGGGTACCGAAGACGCACCGGAAGATGACGCGCCAAAGGTCGAGATGCCGACAGTCACGCTGCCCGGCGAAGAGCCTCAGTAAGAGAAGCTAGAATTTTCTGGACTGGTTGATTGCCGGTTTAACGGTGATTGCAGATTTCGGCTTCGGATTATTGAGGACGTTTGCCATGACCCTTGCTTCATCCATTGTGTCCGCCTGCAGGTCTGCGGGGAGGGCAGCAAAAGCGGCGTTGCTGACCGCGACGATCCCGTAAACATCGCTGCCCCAGATTTTCTCATCCTGACCGATGGTGAAGCCGCCGAAATCACCGGCGCTATAATCGAATTTAACTTTGGAGGGGGTTTCGCGGTAATGCGCGAAGGACGGCGTTACTGCGCCTTCAAAGCTTGATTCCAGATTTGGAATATAAACCCCGCCTAGTTTGGCCATGGTATCGTCCCCGTTCAGAAATTTTTTGGTGTTAAGTTAAGGTTAATCTAGGCTTAAGAAAAAGTCAATTATATCTTAAGAATTACCCTATTACGAAAGGCCGAGAAACTTCTGCGCCAGTGCGGTTTCGGTTAAAGGCGGCGAGGTATCTTGCAGTAAAAAGTCCGCAGGGGCGCGGATTGCGTGATGCAGGCGGCGGATATATTCTGTTTTCGGGATGTCGTGGGCACCGAATTGCTCGGTATGCTCATTAAGAATCTGACAATCCAGAAGGCAGAAGCCGCCTTTGTCCAGCCGGGCGCACAGGTGAACAAGCGCAATTTTGCTCGCCCCCGGCACCCTCGAAAACATGCTTTCGGCACAGAATGCACCACCGAGCGCCAGCCCGTATATACCACCCACAAGGCGATTCGCCTGCCAGCATTCAATGCTATGGGCGTACCCGCTCAGGTGTAACGCGTTGAAAAGCTTTCGAATATCCGGGGTGATCCATTGATAGAGGCGGTTTTCCATGCAGCCCTCCATGACTGCAGGAAAGGCCGAATCAATTCGGATTTCGAACGGATTGCTGCGCGCGAGTTTTTTCAGTTTGCGGGATATATGAAGCTCCCGGATCGGCATGACGGCCCGCATCGGCGGGTTATACCAATGCATGGAATGATCATCCTGCCCGTCGCCCATCAGGAAGTACCCGTTGGCATAGGCATTCAAAACATCATGCAAAGGCAAAGGTGGCGGTTCCTGGGCTTTCATATCTTCCCTTGAGTCCGAACTTGGTTGATTCTCAACTTTGATTGTATCACCTGTGGATAAGTAACGAGTTAACAGCTTGTCAGACGTAATATTGTTGCTATCATCGTCTTGCCTTTACTGGCGAGAAAAAACAGGGAAAGTCTTCACAGACAGGAGAACACCGCCTCTAACACAGGCGGTGTCTCTATTAGAGGGAGACAGTAGAAGATTCTAATCTAATACGACCCGAATAATATTAGAGCCAGTAACATTAGAAAATGCGAATCAAGATACCAAAGCGATGAGATCCTCATCGCTTATTTTTTTCTGACGGTCGGCAAGATTTTTGAATTTTGCAAACGCCTCTTCCAAAGCATTATCGCCCAGATCGTGGCCGAGCACTTCCATCTTCTTTTTGAACGCGTGGCGGCCGGAATGTTTGCCGATGACCAAATCGTTTTTCGAAAGGCCTATGGATTCCGGGGTCATGATTTCGTAGGTCTGCGGGTTTTTCAGCACGCCGTCCTGGTGGATACCGCTTTCATGCGCGAAGGCGTTGGCGCCGACAATGGCCTTGTTCGGCTGGACGCTGACGCCGGTGATTTCACCGAGAGCGCGGGAGATGCCGGTAATCTTGGTGGTGTCGATATTGTTGGTGTAGGGAAGGTCGGCGTTGCGGGTGCGGATGGCCATCACGACTTCTTCGAGGGCGGCGTTCCCGGCACGTTCGCCGATGCCGTTGATCGTGCATTCAATCTGCCGCGCGCCTGCGGCAACACCGGCCAGCGTGTTGGCCACGGCAAGACCAAGATCGTTGTGGCAGTGAACGGAGAGAACGGCCTTGTCGATGTTCGGCACGCGGTTCAGCAGCATGGTGAACTTTGCGGCGTAGTCGGTGGGGAGTGCATAGCCGACAGTGTCCGGAATATTGATGGTGGTGGCACCGGCCTTGATGGCGGTTTCAACGGCGCGGGCAAGGAAGTCATCTTCCGAACGGCTGCCGTCTTCGGCGGACCATTCGACATCGTCGGTGAACTGCCGCGCGAAGGCGACGCTCTCGGCGATCATGGCGATGACGTCATCGGGCTGCATGTTCAGTTTGTGTTTCATATGCAGCGGCGATGTCGAAACGAACGTGTGAATGCGGCGGCGCTTGGCTGGGGCAACGGCCTGAGCGCAGGCTTCGATGTCGCCCTTCTTGGTGCGGCAGAGGCCGGCAATGATGGCGTTCTTGGTGCTTTCGGCAATCGCCTTCACGGAATTGAAATCGCCGGGGCTGGCGATCGGGAAACCGGCTTCGATCACATCGACGCCCATTTCATCGAGCAGCGCGGCCATGCGCAGTTTCTCATCATGGTTCATCGAGCAGCCGGGTGATTGTTCGCCGTCACGAAGGGTGGTGTCGAATATAATGACGCGGTCCATGTTTCAGTCCTCCAGGTGACGGGCTTCTTCTACCAGCATAACAGGAATCCCGTCGCGAATGGGATAGGCCAGTTTCGCCTGATCGGAAATCAGTTCCTGCCGCGCCGCATCATAGCGCAGGGGCACTTTCGTCAAAGGGCAGACGAGGATATCGAGAAGTTTTGGATCAATCTGGCTCATGCCGCGATGGAAACGCTTTTTGCCCCTTAAGTCAATAAGGCTAGTGGCAGACACCCTTGCCCGGGTGTTCGCGGGAAGTATCGCGGGTGGCCATTTCCAGGAGGGTCATGAAAAGCTCAGACCGCGTGTTGCCGCAACGGGCCTCGAGAAGAGCCTGTTTTTCACTGGCGTCCAGCGGGCAGACCATGGAGAGGCAGGTGATCAGGTTGTCGTCGCTGACCGTTTCCATCGCGCTCCATTCACAATCCATACCTTCGATATCGAAGTAATTGCGGAGGAGGTCCTTCAGGCGGTTGCGGTCAAGGTTGAGGTGGTCAACGGGGTCGGTGTCTTTCGGGAATTCTGACCAGTTGGCGCGGACGCGGCGATAACCGCCAAGGGCGTTCGGCAATTCAAGTCCAATCACAAAACGTGACAGGCCCTTCAGTGTAATCTCGTAACGCCCGTCATCGGTTTCACTAAAGGCGGTGATTTTTCCGGCGCAGCCGGTGGTGAAGAGGGAGCCGTCCTCGCGCGGCTGAATCATGCCGATCAATTGGTGCGATTTGAGGGCGTCATCGACCATAGAGAGATAACGCGGCTCGAAAATATTCAAAGGCAGGTGGCCGTGCGGCAGGAGCAATACACCGGAAAGCGGAAAGACGGGAATCTCATCCGGCAGGGTGATCACTGAGGGTGCGGGGCTCGGGGTATTCATTGTATTCAGATAGGTCCTTATTTACGCCGGAAAATACCCAATATCACGAAAACAGCACGGAGGAGAGTTTTCTTCGCCCGGCCAGCGTTACAGGATCGGACGGGCCGAGAGCTTCGAAGAATTTAAAGAGCTGGGTTTTTGCCTTGTCCTCTTCCCATTTCCTTTCGTTGGCACGGTCGCGGCGGATGAGTTCAACCAGCTGTTCAATGCCCTCAATTTTCTGCCCCGCAGCAAAGAGGGCGACGGCGTAATCGAAACGGGATTGATGGTCGGCAGGATCTTTTTCGATGGCGGCGGCAAGTTTATCGGTTACTCCGGCTTCCGGTGCCTCTTTCACAAGGTCGAGGGCTGTGCGGGCGGCCGCGAAGGCGGGGCTTTTCTTGACCTCTTCCGGTGCGTCTTCCAGCATGAAGCCAGCCTGATCAAGATCGCCGAGGGCAATAAAGCTGCGCACGAGACCGGCGTAGCAATCGGCATTGTTTTCGTCCTGTGCCATGATCTGCATATACATGCCCTGGGCTACTTCGATATGGCCTTCGGCCATGGCCTTGGCGGCCATGCTCAGGGTTTCAGGAATGTTAATGGCATCGGGGCGGGCCTTGCGCGCCATGGCGGAAAGCTGATCGACCAGCATTTTGATTTCGCTGGCCGGTTTTACGCCCGTGAAGGCGGTGACCGGCTGGCCCTGGAAAAACGCATAGACGGTCGGGATCGACTGCACGCGCATGGCCTGCGCCAGTTGCTGGTTTTCATCGATGTTAATTTTCGCCATGCGGACTTTGCCGTTGGTGGCGGTGACGGCAGCCTCAAGAATGGGGCCGAGCTGCTTGCACGGTTCGCACCACGGCGCCCAGAAATCAACCAGGATAGGCGTTTCCATCGACGCCTTTAAAACGATATCTTCGAAATTCGCCGTGGTGACATCGAAGATGTTTTCGCCGTTATCAATGGCGGTGGCCGGGCTTGCCGGGTTCTTGCTGCCGATCAGCATGGTTATGATCCTTCTGTTGGGTCAGGTGCGGCGGAGGTTAAATCGACTATACGCGGTTCGCGCCCGGTGCTGCGGATAAATTTTACAAGGTCATTCGGGGTCACGCCGATGGTCATGGTGTTGAGCAACGGGTGAAAGTTCACAAGCTCGCCTTTCATCATATAGGCGTCGAGGATCTGGGTGACCACCCCACCCCTGTCATTGATGATGGCATAGGGGCAGACGGAACCGGGGCGGACCCCCAGATACGTCCAGAGGCGCTCAGGCGAACCGAAGGACAGGCGACCGCAGCCAAGCAGGCCGGAGAGCTTTTTGAGGTCGATCAATGTTTCGTTAGCGGCGGAAACCAGGAACATTGCCCCCTTTTTGTCGCGCAGGAACAGATTGCGGCAATGAACCCCCTCCATCGTGCGCTCTATCTCCAGGCCTTCGGCGACGGTGAAGAAAGCATTATGGTGGTGAAGCGTATAGGGAATGCCCTGCGAATCGAGTCGCGCCAGCAAAGTTTCCGGTGCCGTCGGCATCGGATCGTTAATGATATCGGCTTTGCTCATGTCAGGCGCAGTGTTCATAAAGCGAGTTTTATCAGAAATAATCTTTATAAATCAACGCCGTTTTGAATTGTGGCGAAATTGCTACAATTTTAGGGAAAGTAAACGGTCTCTTCACTTTCTTCCTGTATAAATGATGTTGTGTGGGAATAACCTTCTAAATCTTGGATAAATATGGCAATCGACCAAAAAACGCAGGATGACCAGTTTGCCGCGAAAAAAGCTGCGGATGACGCTTCCTTTTTGCAAAGGCGGTCCCAGGAAGACGCAAAGTTTCAGGCCGATAAGGCCCAGTCCGAAAAGGTCTTTACAGACCGCAAGGCTGAAGAAGCAGGTGCCCCGGCCCGTCAGGCGCAACAGGATGCGGCAAACCGCGGAATTGTTGGTGGCGTTCTGGGGGCGGTTGGTGTTGTCGCCGGAATTGGCCTGATGAACAAACTGGAGGGTGTTATACCCATGGCGACCCTGTCCGGGGCGCAGAATGGCAATGTGATCCAGGGAGTCGCACAACAGAACGGGTTTAACGTGGCTTCCATGGCTGCGGGTGTGTCGACAGGTCTGCAGAATACGATGAACACGGCCATGAACTTTCTGACCCCGCCGAAACAGAATGGACCCTAGAATGAATGTAGAGCTTGGAAAACTAGCGGATGGCGGGCTTGTCGTGATGTGCGACGCGCCGTTCCCCCATGAAATCCGCCGGATCGAATATTACCGCGATCAACGGCTGATGATGCTTGTCTATGCCGATAACGATCATGAAGGCGACCTGATGCATTACGAATTATCAGGCGTCGCCGCACAGTCGGTTGAAACCAGCCCCAGCGTGCTGGTGGTTGACCATGCCCCGGACCGGAAACTCTACGGTTACGATGTGCCATTGATCCAGGTTGGCTTCTAAATCTTCCTTTTGGCGGGTTTCCGCCGCTTTTCCTGATTTTTTCCGATAATTTTCTCTTGAATTCCCGGAATTTCCGGCTATAGTCCGGCTTCTTAACGGAGTGCGGGCGTAGCTCAGGGGTAGAGCATAACCTTGCCAAGGTTAGGGTCGAGGGTTCGAATCCCTTCGCCCGCTCCAATAAGAAAGAAAAAAGGCCCGATCTGCGGATCGGGCCTTTTTCTTTTTCTAGATCTCCAGAATTTTTTGCATGATCAATGCTGCGACATCCACACCACATTCCTTTGAAATCTGGCGCAGGCCGGTGGGGCTGGTGATATTGATTTCGATCAAATAGTCGCCGATGACGTCGATGCCGGCGAAGATGATGTCATTTTCTTTCAGCGATTTTCCGACGGCTGTAGCAATTTCGTGTTCGCGCGGGGACAGGGGGGCGACATGGGTCGATCCGCCCGCGGCCATATTGCCGCGGATGCTGCCGTCTTTCGGGGTGCGGACGAGAACGTGGCCGAAGGGTTCGCCGTCGATGATGATGATGCGTTTGTCGCCCTTGTCGATGGCGGCAATGAATTTTTGCGCGACGACGGGGTAGGTTCCGCGCTGAGTGTGCATTTCCCAGATGACGTCGAAATTGACATCGTCCTTCGTGACCATGAAGACACCGTCGCCGCCCATTGAGTCGAGTGGTTTTATGATGATCTTTTCATGTTTGTCACGAAAGCCGCGCAGGAGTTCGTTGCAGCTAGTGATCAGGGTCGGCGGGCAGAATTCCGGGAATTGCGTGGCGTAGAGTTTTTCATTGTTGGTGATCAACATGGTCGGGTTGTTGATCACGCGTACGCCGTCGCGTACCGCCTGCTCCAGCATGGCGCAGGTGTGGAGGAAGCGTTTATCAACCGGCGGGTCCTTGCGCATCAGGACGATGTCGAGATCGGTCAGCGGTTTGCAGTAAAGCGTTTCGCCGAGGTCGTAGTATTTTTCCAGATTGTCTGAAACTTTTAACGGGCCCATGGCGGCATACGCATGGCCGTCCTGGATATACAGGTCATCCGACACCATATAATATAATTCCGCGCCCGATTTCTGCGCGGCGAGCATCAGGGCCAGCGTGCTGTCTTTGTAGGGCGTGATGGTTTCAATGGGGTCCATCACGATACCGATTTTCTTGGTCATACCTAATCACTCTTTCGGGGACGGTTTAAAAACAATGCTGACATATGATGATCTTGTCAATGACATGGCCCTCGGGTGCAAGCCAAAGGAAGACTGGCGCATCGGCATCGAACATGAACAATTTGTGTTTCATGCGGAGAATGGCAAGGCGCTGGAATATGACGGCGCACCGGGCATTAAACAAATCCTTGAACGTTTTATCGCGGATTATGGATGGGAGCCTGTGGAGGTCGCCGGTTACCTGATCGCCCTGAAACGCGGGCAGAGCATGATCACGCTGGAGCCGGGCGGACAGGTTGAGTTTTCCGGATCGCCGCTGCGAAGTACCGGTGAAGTGCGTGCCGAGGCTGACCGGTTCTATGATGAATTTACGGCGATTACTAAAAGCCTGAGTCTTGGTATCCTCGATGCCGGGTTCCATCCGTCGTGGCGGCGGGAGGATATCCACCGCATGCCGAAAGAACGCTACGTCATCATGTCGGAATACATGCCGAAAAGGGGACGTTACGGGATTGATATGATGCTGCGCACCTGCGGGGCGCAGGTCAATCTCGATTTCTCCAGTGAAGCGGATATGGTGAAGAAATACCGCGTGGCGCTGGGGTTGCAACCCGTTGTGACGGCGCTGCTGGCGAATTCGACGCATGCGGAGGGGAAGAATACCGGGTATCAGAGTTACCGTTCGCTGATGTGGGAAGATCTTGATCCTGACCGTACCGGCGTTCCGGGGTTTGTGTTTGAAGACGGGATGAGTTTTGCGCGGTATGTGGATTATGCGCTGGATGTGCCGATGTATTTCATTATGCGGAACGGCCACCATGTCGATGTGTCAGGTCAATCCTTCCGCGCGTTTATGGAGGGCAAGCTGCCGGGCCATGAGGGCGAATTCCCGAGCATAGATGACTGGCACGATCACCTGACGACATTATTCCCGGAAGTGCGCTTAAAACGTTACCTTGAACTGCGCGGGCCGGACAGCAATACGCCGGCGATGGTTTATGCGATGACGTCCTTCTGGACCGGGATTTTTTACAACAGCGATGCGCTGGATCAGGCGTGGGATCTGATCCGCGACTGGCCGGTCGATCTGCACCGTCAGGTTAGGCAGGATGTTCCGCGATTTGGTTTGCTGACACCACTCCCTGAACGTCAGACGCTGATCAATCAGGCGATCGAATCGATTGCGATTGCACGGCATGGGCTGTCGCATCTGAATGATGAGCAGGGCGGGAAGGTTTATCTGGACCTGCTGGATCAGAAAGTGCGTTCGGTCGCAGCGGCGGCCTAGTTGCCCTGTTCTTTTCTTATCTGACGCCACTCGGCGGCGTTTTTTTCGTGTTCGCTGAGTGTGCTGGCGAAGGTGTGGCCGCCATCGCCTTTGGCTACGAAATACAGGAAATCGTGATGTTCTGGATGCAGGACCGCTTCGATTGCTGCGCGGCCGGGGTTGGCGATCGGGCCGGGCGGCAGGCCGGGATATTTGTATGTGTTGTAAGGTGAGTCTGTGTTTTCAAGATCGGTGCGCAGCAGGCGGCGGCCGAGTGGCCCCTGACCTTCGTCTTTCACTTCGCCTTTGGTCATGGCGTAGATCACGGTTGGATCGGATTGCAGCGGCATGTTGATTTTGAGGCGGTTCAGGAAGACGCCTGCAATGCGGGCGCGTTCCGAGGAGATGCCGGTTTCTTTTTCAACGATG
>JAQGJB010000037.1 GCA_028290825.1 Micavibrio sp. | reverse complement strand
CATCGGGGCGAGGATGGCTTCGGCGCTGCCGACTTTATTAAATGATTCTTTCATTTGTGATTCTCCTCTTTTTAAGAGTGAATATAGATTTTTATCCTGCAAAGTCAAAAACCCCGACAAAGCCGGGGTTTTCAAAGGGATTATAAGGCGGAGAGATTAATCCCCGGTACGTTCCTTGCGTTTACGTTCCATCTTGCGCCAGCGGCGAACGGCTTCAGCCTGTTCACGCTTCTTCTTGACGGACGGTTTCTCGAAATCGCGACGCAGTTTCATTTCGCGGAAGATACCTTCACGCTGCATCTTTTTCTTGAGAGCCCGTAATGCCTGATCCACGTTGTTATCGCGGACATGTACACTAACCATTAATAATCACCTTCTTTCTTCATAACGTACCGCTGGCTTACGCCGGGCGGCCGACTGTCTGTCAGCTGGGCTGAAAGATGGTTGTTTTGTACTGGTCCCTGCCGCGCTGCGCAAGGGAAAATTTGGCAAAAAACCTGGAAAACTGATAGACAGGGGTAAGTTTACGACAGAATACGGGAAATCTTAAAAAAATGAACAGGGATCAGGGCTATGAACAATGATATGGGGCCACCCTCGCTTTTCGATACGATGAGCGAAGGCGGGCGGACGCTGGTGGAGTATTTCGCCGGCCGGGCACTTAGCGGCCTCGCCGGGACGGCCACGCCGCAAGGGTATGGCCAGCCGGTTCTTGTTTTCCCTGGGCTGGGCGGCGGCGATATCACCACAAAGCCTTTACGCAATTTTCTGACAAAAAAGGGTTATGCCGCGCATGGCTGGAACGGGCGGATCAATACCGGACCGGATGCGGCAACGCTGGCGCATCTGAAAGCGCGGCTTGAGGACGTTTACGCGCAAAGCGGCGGAAAGAAGGTTGCGCTGATCGGGCACAGCCTTGGCGGAATTTATGCGCGGGAACTGGCGCGGGCGTTTCCGGAGAAGGTTAGCCGGGTCATCACGCTCGGCACACCGTTCGGCATCGGACAGAATAAAAACGCGACCGAGCCGATGACGCGAAAATTATTCGAGGCATTCAACGGTGCGAATAATCCGCTGGCCAACAGCGAGGATTTCGCGCGTCAGTCGCTGATCCCGCCAGAGGTGCCCACAACGTCAATCTATACCCGCAATGACGGTGTCGTTAACTGGCGCGCCTGTATCAATCCGAAAGCGGTCAGCGCAGAGAATGTCGAGATCTATGCCAGCCATTGCGGTTTGGTCGTCAACCCGGTTTCCTTCCTGGTGATTGCCGACCGCCTGGCGGAGGATGTATCGCTTGGCGCCAAAAGATGGCGGCCTTTTGAATTTCTGAAATACCCGGAAGTACCCTTCCGCATACCACAGGCGCATGCCGGGCGGGAGCCGGTTGCGGCTGTTCCGGCGGCCTTCGTCAAGCTGTTTACGTAGGGTGTGGATATGCCAATTCCAAGTGTAGAAAAAAATCCGGTTTTTAAAAAATATGTGCAGAAACGGCGCGGGATTCTGGCTGCGACGTTCGCGGCGGCGGCGTGTGCAGGCGGGATCATGATGGGGCTGGCGAAAGATGATTCCAATAAAGTCGCCATTGCCGGTACGGCTATGGGGTTTGCGGCTTTTATCACTTTTCAAAAATCACAACAAAAAGATTTTTCGAAGGCTTTATTTCACAAACACATAAATGCGGAAGTTTTCCCCCCTTCGCATCCCTACAGTGTCTTCATGGATGAAGTGTTGAAAGACAGCCCTAAAAAGGCAGGGAGGATATACAGGAGCGATTCCAAAGAGATTCTTGTTGCAGGTCCGCTGAGCTTTATTAACGACGTTTATTTTTCGAAGAAATTCGATGCGGAGATTGGCACCGAGGAGATGAAGATTATCCTGGGGCATGAGGCGGGGCATGTCCTCGACAGATTCCCGGTAAGCGAAGTCTACATTTTTTTTAATATCCTTGCCAGGGTCACACTGGTCGGTGTTCCGCTGATGGCGGTCACCGCGCCCGTATCGCTTCCCATCGCCCTGGCTTCGGTAGCGGCATCAACAGCGGCATTTGTCTTTAACAAGCGGGCGCTGCCTTATCTCCTGCGGCAGGGGGAGCATCTTGCCGATATCCATGCCATGTATAATGCGGGCAGCAAGACCATGGCCCAGCAAATCATTCCAAAAGCCTCCGATATTATCAGGAAGAACATAGCGGATTATCAGCAGGAAGAGTTCGCCAAGGCCATGGAGGAATGCCGCGCCGTGGAGGAACGGATAATTTTTCTGGAGGAAAGCGTGACACAGGACCCCTATGCCACGCATCCATTGACGGCGGAGAGAGTTCGGGTGATGGACGAAGCGGCCAAATATATGCCCTGAAGACATTAAGGCAGGTTAGGGATCGAAGCTTACTGATCCGCAGTCGGGTATATCGACCGGAGTGTTGAAAACTTCGATATTAAAATCGGGAAGATCTACCTGGATCTCGGGAACGTCTACCTTGATGTCCGGGACGTCGACCTGCACATCAACATTCGGCACATCGATCTTCATATCAAAATCGGCTTTCAGGTCGGGAACGTCAATTCCTGAAGTGTCGACATTGCTGGCGGCGGTGTTGAAGACGCCCTGTAGACCGACAGTCTGCGATTCACGCAGTTGATCCAGCCCCTCCAGCGTGACCGGAACAGAATTTTCACGCACGCCCAGGGTGCTGTAGCAATAAGAATGGTCATGGTGATGGGTCAGCAAGTCGATCAGCAGCAGGTTCTGGAAGAACGAAAAATCATTACTGCTTTGATAGGAAGGCGAGAAATTGCTGACCGTGCTGCGGTAGCTTGAGGCATTTGCATTTTCGGTTTTTGCGCCAGCAATCTGTCCGGTCACCGATTTCTTTATGCTATCGAGATCAAGACGCTTTACCGTTGTCGATCCGCCGCCATTGCTGACCCCGCGGTTGAGTTTCGAGATAGGGGCTTCAAGTTTGCCCAGGGTTTTGTTGATGCCGTTGTTATGGGCCTTGATCCCCTGTTCGGCGCGCTGAAGCTTCTGTATTTTCAGCAGGGCTATATCCATCGGACCGGCAAGCTCCAGACCGGATTCCTCAGCGACAAGCCGCGCAAAGGCAGGATTTTTTTCAACCAGGTTCGCGACCGTTTCCTGGACCGTATCAAGGATTTTTTCAGGGCCGACGATTTTTGACTGCAGCCTGGCTATATCTTTTTCAAGATCGTTCATGCCAGTGATTTTTCTGTCTAGCGCGGCTGCTGCTTTATCCTGAAGGCTGATGTCTGTTCTTTGTTTGCTGTTCTGTGTGCTCAGTCGCGACAGTTCGGTGATGTCCTTTTCGAAACTGCCGTGAACGGAGGGATAATCGCGGAGAGCTGTGTAGCCGCTGCGGTAGGCGGAATCTGTCATGTATTTCCAGCGGCTGAGTTCCTTAAACGCCGGGATTGTCTCTTCGTTCAGGGGGGCGTGCGGGTATTCCATATTGTGAATCTCAACACTTTCGCGCACGGCTTTAATGTTGCGAATGTCCGCCTGGGTCGAGGTTTCCTCATCACGCATGCCGCGCAGTGTTGTCTGGAGGCGCTCGTACTCCGCCATGTCGGCGGTAGGGGAGGACCAGCCAGCCTGACGATTGCCGATTTCGGTGCGAAGTGTTTCATCCTGATCGTTCAGGCCGGCCACCATCAACGTGAAATTACGGCCCACGTTTGTCTTTTCAGACATTTCATCGAGCCAGGCCATAAACCGGGGAGATGTTTCAGGGACGATTTGACCGACAGCGTTGCGGACATCCCGGCGTGAGTTGCGAATTTCTTTCTCAATCGCGGCAGCTTCGGCATTGAAGCCTTGGCGCACGGTCTTCAGTTTATCAATCAAGTCATTAAATGTGTCGCGGGTCTGACGGATCGTGGACATGGAAATCTGCTTTCATCATAATTAAAGAATGATGGCACTCTCGCATGTTCCATAATTATTTGCAATAAGAGGTAGAAAGGCGGATTTATGCGGCTTTCCGCGCCTTCAGGTTCAACGCGGCCTCCAGCAGGGTGCGGGTATAGTCGGTCTGGGGGGCGGCGAAGATATCGGCGGCTTTGCCCTGTTCGATGACCTTGCCGTCCTTCATTACGATCAGGTCATGTGCCATGGCGCGGATAACGCGAAGGTCGTGCGAGATAAAGATGTAGGCGAGGTTGTGTTTATCCTGAAGCTCGCGCAGCAGGTCGACGATCTGCGCCTGGACCGAGACATCAAGGGCGGAGGTCGGCTCATCAAGGATCATGAATTTCGGCTGCAGCACCATGGCGCGGGCGATGGCGATACGCTGGCGCTGGCCGCCGGAGAATTCGTGGGGGTAGCGGTGGCGCGAGGCCGGGTCGAGATGAACATCGCGCAGCGCCTGGATCACAAGATCGTCGCGGGCGGATTGCGAAAGGTCGCGGCGATGAATGTCCAGACCCTCACCGATGATTTCGCCGACACTCATGCGCGGGGAGAGTGCGCCGTAGGGGTCCTGAAAAACGATCTGCATCTCTTCGCGCAGGGGGCGCATCTCAGTACGGGAGAAGGCGGAAATATCTTTGCCCTTGAAACTGATGGTGCCGGAGGTGAGCGGCGCAAGGCGCAGGAGGGCAAGGCCGAGCGTGGTTTTGCCGGAGCCCGATTCGCCGACAATGCCGATGGTTTTCCCCGGTTGCGCGGCGAGGGAGACACCATCCACCGCCCTGACCCAGGACGATGTTTTGCCGAAGAAATTCTTATCGCGGGGGAAGTGTACGCGGATATCGGTGGCAGTAAGGATCGGGGCAGCCGTAATATTCGCCGCTGTTGCAGGCGGCAGGGATTTAGGCGAGGCGTTCAGCAGCATTTTGGTGTAGTCATTTTCTGGCGCGCTGAAGACATCGGAGGTGACGCCTTGTTCGACGATATCGCCGTTTTTCATGACGCAGATGCGGTCGGCCATTTTCTCGACGATGGAGAGGTCATGGGTGATGAGGAGGAGCGCCATATTAAGGCGGGTCTTGAGGTCGCGGAGAAGATCGAGTATCTGGGCCTGTACCGTGACATCGAGGGCGGTGGTCGGTTCGTCGGCAATCAGCAGGTCGGGGTTGTTGCACAGGGCCATAGCAATCATCACGCGCTGACGCTGGCCGCCGGAGAGCTGGTGCGGGTAGGCATTCAGGCGATCCTTCAGTTGCGGCAATCCTACCAGATCGAGGAGTTCGAGCACGCGGGCGCGGGCCTGCGCGGCGGTCAGGTGCTGGTGCAGGATCAGGCTTTCGGCAATCTGGCGTTCGATGGAATGCAGAGGGTTCAGAGACGTCATCGGTTCCTGGAAGATGATGCCAACGCGGGCGCCGCGGATTTTACGCATGGTTTTTTCATCGGCGCCGACGACTTCCTGACCGTCGAAGCGGATGGAGGAGCCGGGTGCATGGGCAGCGCCTGGGTAGGGAAGAAGCTGGAGAATGGAAAGGGCGGTGACCGATTTACCGGAACCCGATTCGCCGACCAGGGCCAGGGTTTCCCCCTTTTTAATGTCAAAAGAGACCCCGTGCACGACTTCCGCGCCGCGGAAGGAAACGTGCAGATTATTGATTTTTAACAGGGAATCGCCAGCCGGGTTTGTCATTGGGCTATTCAATCATAATTCTTAATTTTCGTTAACCCTTTTCGGGAAAAATGGCGGTATAATTAGGGTATGACAAGTACGTCCTCAGCAACGGCAGGAGCCGTGTTAAGCGCCGATGAGATGCTCGCCAATGCGAAAGCAGCGGCGGCCGTGGCGGCCGCGTCCGGGTCCTCCGGCAAAAGCAAAGTTCAGCAACTTCTGGCAGGGCGTGACGATACCGATAAGGTCGAGTTAAGCCCTGTTGCGAAAATGCTGTCGGCGAAGACGGCGGCGAAGGTGGAATCGTATTTCGACTCAGACGATTATATTACCGCCAAGGTTTCCCAGTTAAAAGCACAGATTGCTATTTATACGAACCTGCCGGGACTGGACCCCAGCGGCGCAATTCTCGATAGTCTGACCAAGGACGTCAACGACCTGGTGGACAAGCAGAAGGCGAAGCTGAAAGAGTCGACGGACGCCGCCGCAGTGAAGCAGGCCGAACTGGATAAGCAAAACCTCAATGCCTATAAGGGCGTTTCGTCGAAGGACATGCTCAGCCGTTCGAACCAGATGGCGACCACTGGCAAAATCAGCGATGCGACCATCAGTTCCGCTGCGCAGGCGATGATTGATAAGGTCAGCGGCAAGAACGTCGATAAGACAGTTTAAAGCGCTCTGTGCAGAAAGTGGACGAGACGCGGTTGTTCGGCGTCCGGGCTTTGTGCGGTAAGGACCGTCTGAAATCCAAAATCATTTTCGAATTTCTTCAGGCATTGATCGTTTTCAATGCGCACGCGCGCATGAGCATGGGCGTTGCCTTGAAGAACGGCTTCGTCCAGGCAGGCATTGACCAGCGTATCCATCAGGCGGTTTCCCTTATAGGTGGGGTCGATGATGATCGAGCCGATATAGGCATGTGCGCCTGAGATCTGGTTGAATTTGCTTTTCAGGGCATCGTGCAGGACTTCGGGTACAAGATCCATGCTGGAGCGCATGAGCGCCTGACCGATCAGTTTACCGTTTTCAGTGACGATGCCGAAGCCGGTGTCGCCGCGTTTGAAGAGGCCCTTGAGAAAATGAGCGCTGCGCGGGATCAGGTTGCTGGACGTATCGCTTTTCATCAGCGCGGCCATCCGGGCAATGTCAAAGACGCTCAGCCGGCGCAGGCGGACGGTTTCACCGGCATGATCGCCACGGGTCAGGGGAATCGTTTTAAGGATATCGGGCGCAAAGGCGCGGGCAGAGGCGTGACGCGGGGTAATATTG
The DNA here is from genome assembly GCA_028290825.1 of Micavibrio sp. GTDB lineage: Bacteria > Pseudomonadota > Alphaproteobacteria > Micavibrionales > Micavibrionaceae > Micavibrio. The sequence goes on along the minus strand of JAQGJB010000037.1, from coordinate 906 downwards.
GAATGATAAAAGGCATAAGATGCCTTGCGCCACATGGGCACAACAGGAACAGACATAGAGAAAACCCTCAAATAGCAACATCACATTAACGTTCTCTCCTGCAACCATGTGATGGCCTCCTGGTATACTAGCGGCCCTTTAAGCAGGGGGGCCGTTTCACCGGACGCGAGGGTTTTCAGGTCTTTATCTCTTAGAGAGAACGCACTAATTAACTTAACGCGAGTATTGCGCCGATTTTTTACGGGGCGCAATAAATTTTTGCCCTGCAGCGTCCCGGTAAGCGGGATACAGTTATGCGTTCAGCGCATGGGGCTTTAAAGTGGCCCGCCCTGCTGGCCGTAAGGCTGGGTCCGGTCCTCTCTCCAGACAGGGCCGGAGCGCTGGAAAGTGGCGGTAAAGTTACCGTTCAGCGGATATGTCGTCGCCGTGACACGCAGGCTTTCCGGGCGGCGGTCATAGTGCAGGGAGAGATTGTCGATTATTTCGTCGAGGTAGCCGATGAGAGTGATGCCGGGCCGCACAAGGCGGCAATCGAATTGTTCGGTATTAAACGGGCGGCAGAGCGCGACGTTTTTCGTGTAATCGATTTTGCGGTCATGCAGGCGGAATTCGAGGCTCTCGCACGGCGCTTCAAGGCCAAGTCTCTCGATCTGAAAGCTGTTATAGGGCAGTCCGGTGAGGACAGCCTCCGCCCTGGCGATGGCGGCGTTTTCGAGCGGGGCCGTGCGGTCCCGGAACAGCAGCTTTAAGTACATGGCACACCCGTTTTATAGAGATTTTCCTGAGTGTCAGTTTTTTTACCGCGCAGTTGCAATAAAAAACGGCATCCCGGAACGGGATGCCGCTATGTGTTTTGAGTATGGCTATTTTTCGAGCGGCAGGCTGGCTTCGACGAGCTCGGCAAAA
>JAQGJB010000017.1 GCA_028290825.1 Micavibrio sp. | reverse complement strand
CCGCCCCGCCATGGAACGACATGCCGCCGCGCCAGAGCTCAAACACCTGAAGCGGATGCTCTGCATATAGGCTGAACTGATAAAACAGAACATACCCGATCCGTCCGCCAAGAATGACGCCGAGAATCCCCCACGATAGGAAATCATCGATATCGATTTTATTCGGGCGCTGTTCCGGGTTCTTGCCCGCCAGATAAAGGACATACCGCCAGCCGGCAATAAACCCGGTCAGATATGCCAGCGCATACCAGCGGATCGGCAGCGGGCCGAGAGAAAACGCAACGGGTCCGATATCGGGAAATGTCAGGGCCATGTTAAAATCTGTCCGCTTCGTCAGTTATGATAATCATCAGAAAATGCTTGATATCCCGGACATTAACCCCGGATTTCAGAGGGGTAAAGGACTTATCGTGGATATTCCGCCGGGAAATATTTGCCCATATTGCCGTGAGCCGGGACTCCTGTTACGACTTCCTCTTAATCAGGAGCATATATATATGAAGATCCCACGCCCCGATGCGAAAATGCTGGATGACCTGGCCCGTGTGGCCGGTGGAGCCGTAAACGTTTTCAGCGGACTGCAGGAACAGATTTCGTCCGATATCCGCAGCCGCGTTGAGGAAATGGCCACACGCCTCGACCTCGTCCCGCGCGACGAACTGGACCAGGCCAAGGGCGTTATCGAGAAACTGCGTCAAGACCTTCGCGCGCTCGAAGCCCGCGTCGATGCCCTCGATCATAAGGGTCCGGCCAAGAAACCGGCCGCCCCGACCGCAGGCAAGGCAAAGGCCAAAGTACCGGGCCGTAAACCGTCACCAAAGAAAACCAGCAAGAAGAAAAAATAATGGCCGAACAGGAACAGATGTTTGATGAAATCAGCAACCCGCTGGACAGCGTCGAGGATATCCTCGCCGGTCAGAACTGGGCGTTCAGCCGCATGAACAATGACGAGTTGATGGTGGATGTCACCGGCAAGCTCGGCACCTATCGCATGATTTTTATGTGGCAGGAAGAATACAGCGCCCTGCAATTCTACTGCCATTACGACATCGTCGTTCCCGGATACCGTCAGGATTTGCTCGCCATCGCCATGAACAAAGTGAATGCCGGGCTGTGGCTCGGCCATTTCGACATTCCGGAAGACACCGGTGTGCCGACCTTCCGCCACACCAGCCTGTTCCGCGGTCAGACCAACAGTTCAGGCGCCGACCATTTACAAGACCTGATGGAAATCGCTCTCGCCGAATGCGAACGCTACTACCCGATGTTCCAGATCATGTCGCGCGACGAAGAGATGGATGAGAATCAACTCAGCCTCGCTCTGCTGGACTCCGCCGGGGAGGCGTAGGCAGGACCATGAAATACGCATTCTGCCTTTCATTGCTTCTTGTTTTCAGCCTGTCAGGCGGTATGGCCCGCGCAGAAAACCCCGGTTTTCTGGAAGGCCCGTCCGGATGCACATGGAACGCAACGGTCAAAAAAATCGATAAATCCTCCGTCTCCGTTCAAGTCGATGAACAATACGGCTCCTGCATTGATGAGGCCTGCCCGGTCGACGCGACAGGAAAGACCTACAAACTGACCGGCAAGAAATATAAAGCCGATCAGGTCATCAAAATCTGGGTCGATCTCGATAAAAAGGGCAAGGACCGCGCAACCGCCGATATTCCCAAATGTTGGAGCCAGACCGTGATGCTGCCCCCGGCCCCGGAAGACATCGCCCCCGCAGCCGGTCCCGCCCCGGTAAAATCCGCGCAGATCTATGAAATACCAGCACCGTCATCATTGCCCGCCTCGCATATGTCCGATTCCGATCCGTTTGACATGCCCCCGGTTGAGGCCATCCCACCCTTCCCGGTAACGCGCGAATGACAATCGTCACGCTGGTCGGTTGCGGCAAGATGGGCAGCGCCATGGTGCGTGGCTGGGTCGCATCGAAAGTCGCGGATACGATTTATGTGATCGAACCCTCTGGCCTGCCGGGCGACCTGCAAAACATGGCCGAGGTCGAACTGGTCGAACAGACATTGCCCTCGGATATTATCGTGCTGGCCGTCAAACCGCAGATGATGGATGCCGTCTGCCGCACGCTCGCACCCGGAACGGCCACCATTCTCTCGATTGCCGCCGGGCAGAAGATCGCCAACTTTGAAAAATATTTCGGCGACACGCATCCCGTTATCCGCGCCATGCCTAACACCCCCGCTGCAATCGGTGAGGGCATGACCGTCGCCGTAGCCAATAAAAATGTTACCCCCGGCATCCGCAACATTGCCGACAGACTCCTGCGCGCCACTGGGCGCGTCGAATGGATCGACGATGAAACTCTGATGGACGCCGTCACCGCCCTTTCGGGCAGCGGGCCGGCCTATGTTTTTTACCTGATCGAAGTTCTGGCCAAAGCCGGTGAAGCATCCGGCCTTGCTCCCGTCTTCGCCATGTCCCTCGCCCGCCAGACCGTTATCGGCTCCGCCGCCCTCGCCGGTTATGATGCCGAAACCCCGGCAGAAACCCTCCGCCAAAACGTCACCAGCCCCGGCGGTACGACCGAGGCTGCTTTAAATGTTCTCATGGATGGACGCATGCAGGATTTGTTCAGTGAAGCCCTGAACGCAGCGACGTCGCGTTCAAAAGAGCTTTCAAAATAACCATCTCCGTCATTCCGCGCGATAGCGAGGCAATCCAGAGGAGCGAAGCCTCAGGGCTGGATTTTCTTCATCGCTACGCTTCTGCAATGACTATCAAACTATTTTTTCCGCCCGCGTGTCCCCAGCCCGATATTCTTCGCCAGATTACTCCGCTGGTTCGCATAGGCTGGCGCCACCATCGGATAATCGGCGGGTAGACCCCAGCGTTCACGGTACTGTTCCGGCGTCATGTTATACGCCGTCTTCAGGTGGCGTTTCAGCATCTTCAGTTTCTTGCCGTCTTCCAGACAGATAATGTAATCGGGTGTAATTGATCGTTTAACCGGCACAGCGGGTTGGGGCCGCTCGGACGACACGACAGTTTCGGCGTTGATATTGGTCAGGGAGCGGTAAACCTTCTGGATCAGCGCCGGAATATCATCGGGAGCGGTCTGCGTATTGCCAAGATGGGCCGCAACGATGCTGGCCGTATGGGCGAGGATTTCTTTATGGTCATTAATATCTGATGACATTTATAGGCCTTTACTTGATGAATACTTGATTATGTCTGAAAAGCTCAAGTATTTCAAGTAATCACCTTTCGGCAATTGTCCGCACCGGCTTGGTCGAAACACTGACATCGGCCCCGCGCAGGTAAACGGGGTCCGCCGGGCGGGTGTTTCCGGCCTTGCGCCGCTGTACCGCAAGGACCGCCATCAATTCGGGATCAACAAGGTCGAAGCCCGGAAACGCCGTCCATTTTTCAGGCCAGTTGGAACCGAGATCGTGTTGCAGCCGCAAAAGTCCGTCGCCGCAGACATTCAGTGCTCTTCCCTGGTAATCCTCGACCAGCAGAGCGAGGGGCATCGCAGCAGCCTCATCGACAGCCTTGTTATCGCTTGAAAAAACCTGCGCATAAAAATCCTCGCGCTTGGTTTCAATCACGACAAGAAGTTCGTTGTTCTGGTTTTTATGCATGTCGAAGAAATGCGTGGCAATCGCCTCGGTGGTCAGTATCCCATCCACAGGCAGGTCGAGCGCCAGCCCGAAGCTGCGCGCTGAGGAAAGGCCGATGCGCAGACCGGTAAAGGCCCCCGGCCCCACAGTCGTGGCGACAAGATCGAGATCGGAAAACGAAAAACCAGAACGTTCGACAACTTTCTGTATCATCGGCACAAGCTCCTCCGACTGTCCGCGCGCCATTGGCTGTACGTCGGACGTCGCTTGGCCTGTGTCCGTATCAACCACAGCAACGGAGCAGCCGCCAAGGGCAGTATCGAACGCCAGAACCTTCATACGATTTCACAGGCCTCATCAAAATCAAGCCGCGGGCTGCGCGGGAAAAGATTTTTCGGATCGCCGTAACCAATATTGCAAAGAAAGTTTGGTTCCACATCTTCATCGGGGAAGAACTCCCGCTTCACTCCCGCCTTGTCGAACCCGGACATCGGCCCGCAATCAAGGCCCAGGGCCCGCGCCGCAAGCATCAGATAGGCCCCCTGCAACGACCCGTTACGGAAGGCCGCATCCAAAATCTTTTCATCATTCCCCGCGAACCAGCTTCGCGCATCCGGCGCATGCGGGAACAGCTTCGGCAACTGATCATAAAATTTCATGTCATAGGCGATGATGGCCGTGACGGGTGCCGCCATGGTCTTCGCCTGGTTCCCGGCATCGAGATGCAGTTTCAGCCTTCCCTTGGCCTCGGGCGATTTCACGAATACAAACCGCGCGGGACAGGAATTTGCACTTGTCGGCCCGAACTTCATAAGGTCATACGTCGCGCGGAGCAGAACTTCGCTGACATCCGTGGTTTTCCAGTCGTTAAAAGTCCGGGCTTCGCGGAAAAGCACATCAAAAGCACGGTCATCGAGGATTTTCTGATCTGTCATAATATTGCCCTGTTGGTAATGTTATACTTATATATAGCTCTTTTCCCTCTTCTGCCACCCTTCCGGACCATAGCGGGGATGACAAAACCAAAGGTGCACATTATAGTCCCCGCCATGCTCAACCTGTTGTTTTCCCGGATCAATCTGCTGATTGCCGCGCTGGTGTTTATGGCCATGGCCACGCCTGCCGGAGCGCAGAATATTCATGACCGGGGGGCTGCAGTGATTTTTGATTATCAGCGCGTGGACGAGGATCTTTCACCCGCAACCAACACCACCCTCGAACAATTCACAGCTCATCTGGATGAACTGACCGACGGGGCCTATTACCTCGCCACGCTGGATGAAATTACCGGTGCGCTTGCCCGCGCCGATAAATTACCAGACCGGACGGTGGCGATTACCTTTGACGGTGCATACAAATCGGCGATGCAGAACGCCATTCCTCTTCTGCTGGCAAAAAATATTCCGTTTACTGTATTTTTCTCCCCCGATCAGGCCGATGCCAATACGCCCGATTATATGAACTGGGACGACATTAAAAAACTGGCCCGCAACCCGCGTGTCACGCTCGGTCTGCACACGGCGGATTATACGCGCCTTGCCGATGCCGGACCGGAGGAAATGCGCAGGCAGATCAATACTGCGCTGGCGCGTTACCGGGAGGTTTTAAAGGCTGAACCCGCCTACTTCGCCTATCCTTTTGGCGAATATAACAAGGCCTACCGCACCATGATCGCGGAGTCCGGATTCCGCGCGGCTTTCGGCCAGCAATCCGGCGTAGCCTATGACGGGTCTGACATGATGGTCCTGCCACGTTTCGCTATGACCGAAAATTACAGCGACGATGAACGCTTCCGCATGATCGCAGCCGCCCTGCCTTTGCCGGTAACTGATATCTCACCGGAAGAACCGCGCATAACCGCACCGAACCCACCGACTTTCGGCTTCACCATCGATCAGTCTATTGCCGAAAAAATACCACTGATGTCCTGCTACGTCTCGGAACAGGGCAAACCGCAGATACAGGTGATCAGCAAAACCCGCGTCGAACTTCGCGTTACCAAAGCGTTCGATGCCGACCGCGTGCGCGTAAACTGCACCATGCCGGGGCCGAAACCGAAAGTGGGCGAGGATCAGCGCTGGCGCTGGCTTGGCATGCTTTTAACCGTTGCGCACGGCACACCTGATGATGACATTAATACTGATGCAATGGATAATAGCAGGCCGGATTAATTTATTGCAGAGCACGGGCCGCGCTGCTATTAGTCAAATTATAGAAACAACACTGGCTTACAGAAAAAATGAATATTACAGCAGAAAATTTTCCACTCTATCAGCACCTCGTCGCGCTTGACGCAAAAGCTACGGTTCATGCACAAAAAGATTTTGCTGCTGCCTGTACTGGTGGGGATGTTGAACTTTATAATTTTGCCATGGGCATTCAAACAGTTGCCTTCGTACCTCTTGGCCAAATCCCCGGCGTTACACAGGAAATGAACACAAAGACCTTGCAATCCTGCCATACCCTTTTCAGGCGCGTTGCCAATGGCACATCGGCACAGGCTGCAACCGCTAAAACCATGATGAATTATTTTTCGAGCCTGGGTCTTTAGAGCCGATCCGCCGCGCGTACTTCCTGCACTTCAGGAACGAAATGCTTCAGCATATTCTCGATGCCGCTTTTGAGTGTCATTGTCGAGCTTGGGCAGCCGGCACAGGCGCCCTGCATATGCAGGTAAACAATTCCGTCTTCAAACCTGTCGAACACGATATCGCCGCCATCCATCTGCACGGCCGGACGGACGCGGGTTTCGATCAGCTCACAAATCTGGCTCACAATTTCGTCGTCGAGATTGCTGCCCGTTGGCTTCAGTGCGGCAGACACCTTGCTCATCACCGGCTGGCCGGTGGCAAAATGCTCCATGATCGCCGCCAGAACCATTGTCTTGAGGCCGAGCCATTCTTTCGCTTCGCTCTTTGTGATGGAGATAAAATCAGGGCCGAAGAAAACCGAAGCCACACCTTCAACCTCGAACAAGCGTTGCGCCAGGGGCGAATTCCCCGCCTCGTCACGCGACCGGAATTCAGCCGTGCCGGTGCCCGTGACGGGCAGCCCCGGGATGAATTTAAGAACGTCGGGATTGGGTGTTTTTTCGGTCTGGATGAACATGGGGGTAACATAGGGTTTTCAAACCCCATGTTCAAGCCCACTAAACGGATAACGCTTTGGACAGGCCTAGTAAGTGATCAAAGCCTTCGCGTGTGGCCATTTGAACTTAAGGGCCGGATCGGCAAAGAAGTTGCGGTAGTTTCCGGTCCACAATTCATCATGCGCCTTCTTGAAATCGACAGAGCCGATAATGCTCAGGAATTGCGGCTGCCATTTCTCGAAAGCCGAGGCCTTGGCCGTGCAATCAACGACATAAATCTTCCCGAAATAAAGCGACGCCACGGCAATACCACGATGCTTCGTTTCTGGGCCGATAACCGAACCGTCATAACCGATCACGGCGAAGCTGCCGAACCCTTTGCCTAGGCCCGCACCATCTGTGTAGCCATAGAGATCGACATTCTTGTATTCATGCAGGTAGTTATCCCAGAACTCCTTCGACACGGCGATGGACTGAACGTCCTTGTCCATGTTCGGGGGATAGACAACAAAACGGCGGTCGGTGCGCACACGGATGCGGCATACCGCGTCATCTTCGGCATTCGGCGCGACAATCGCGAAAATATCATCCGGCTGGCGCGTGGATATTTTGCCCCAAGTATCAGGATAGGACATGCTCAGCCCTGATTTTTCATCCTGCCAGACAAAATAATCGGCCTTGGCCTGCGCCGCAAACGCGCCGACGGTTAGTGCCGCAATCAAAAGTCCCTGTGCTAAACGCATGAAATCCCTCACCTTTTAAAACCCTAATCAGGTTAATGCCAGAATCCCATGATGTCCATGGTTTCTTTGAGAACCGGGGCCGCGATAGACCGGGCTTTTTCCGCGCCCTGCGCCAGGATTTTGTCGATTTTCGCCGGGTTTGCCATCAGGTCGGCCATCTTCGCCGTAATCGGTGATAATTCCGCCACGGCCAGTTCCGCCAGCGCAGGTTTAAATCCCGACCATTGCTGTCCCCCGAATTCCGACAGGACATCCGCTCTGGAACAGCGTTTCAGCGCCGCATAAATCGTTACCAGATTATCGGCCCCAGCCCGGTCTTTCAGGCCTTCGACATTCATCGGCAAAGGTTCGGAATCCGTCTGCGCCCGCTTGATCTTCGCGGCGATTGTTTCGGCATCGTCGGTCAGGTTGATGCGCGATTTTTCCGACGGATCGGACTTGCTCATCTTCTTGGCTCCGTCCTGCAGCGACATAACGCGGGTCGCCTCGCCCAGAATTTGCGGTTCAGGCTGCGGGAAGAACTCGCGCTTGTAACGGGTATTGAATGTAGCGGCCAGGTCACGCGCCAGTTCAAGGTGTTGCTTCTGGTCCTCGCCTACCGGCACATGCGTCGCCTTATAAATCAGGATATCAGCGGCCATCAGGACGGGATAGGCATAAAGGCCGAGGCCTACACGTTCCGCATTCTTTCCGGCTTTGTCCTTGAACTGCGTCATCCGGTCCAGCTTGCCCATTTGCGCCATTGTAGCCAGCAGCCACATCAGTTGCGAATGTTCAGGCACGGCGGATTGCGCAAAAATCGTACTCTTTCTCGGGTCGATCCCGGCGGCGATATAAGCCGCCGCCACTTCCCGCGTCCGCGACGCCAGCATATCGGATTCATAAGGCAGGGTAATCGCATGAAGATCGACAACGCAGAACAGCGCCTCATAATCATTATGCTGCAGATCAACCCAGTTGCGCAATGCCCCGAGATAATTGCCAAGATGAAGACCATGTGTCGGCTGCATACCGGAAAGGATACGTTTTGTCATGGAATAAACCTTATCAACTGGATTCACTGTCTTCAATAGTTTCACGCGTGATGCTTGCCGCATCCGCTTTCGGCGCGCGCTTCAGATAGACAAGAATATCACCAAGTCTCATCGTTCCCGTGGCCTGCGCGGCTGCGAAATAAACGGCGGCACCGGCAACGACCAGAACGCCCAGGGCAAAAACCTGCTTAACGGCGTGGCCATCAAACAAACCTGCCATAAAATATGTCATGACCCACAGAACAACTGACATGATGGCAGAACAGGCAAAGATGCGCGGAACAACATATTTCAATCGTACATCAAACCCGATCGCCGGATCGTCACGCAAACCGCGCCAGAGTATAAAACACTGCACCCATCCGGAAATCGCGGTGGCAAGGGCAATCCCCACCGGGCCGATAATAAACGTCAGTCCAAGCGCCACAGCAATATTGGCCAGCGCCATCATCGCCGAAATCTTGGCGGGTGTTACGGTGTCGTGACGCGCCCAGTAAGCAGACAGGAAAACCTTGATCCCGACATAGGCCGGCAAACCCATCGACAGACAGGCCAGCGCCTTGACCGTCACGCGCCCGTCTTCAGGGGTAAACGCCCCGTGCTGGAATAACGTCGCCACCAGTTCCTCATTCAGGACCGCCATGGCCAGCGCCGCCGGAACGGTCAGGAACAGGCAGTACTCAAGCGAACGGTTGAAAAGATCGCGCGCCTCCTCCGCCTTGCCCGTCGTAAAGGCCTTGGTCAGCATCGGCAGGAGTGCAGTCCCCACCGCAATGCCAACAACACCCAAAGGCAACTGGAACAGGCGGTCAGCATAATAAAGGCCCGAGATAATGCCGGTGCCAAATAACGATGCAATCGTAATATCCGCAAACAGATTGACATGCACGATCCCCGCCGCCAGAACCCCCGGCCCCATGGTACGGAACAAACGGCGCACCTCCGGCGTAAGGCTGGGGCGTACGATGGGCAGGCGGATTTTGTGCCTCTTTAAATGCCATAGTAACCACGCAATCTGGACAAACCCAGACCCCGTCACCGCCCAGGCGAGCGCATGCCCCACCGTCGGAAACAGGTCACGCGCAAAAACCATCACACCGATCTGGCACAGATTGAAAAATATTGACGCCGCTGCAAACGGTCCAAATTTTTCATGCGCATTGAGCATCCCGCCCATCAGGGACGCCACCGACATCAGCATCAAATAAGGGAACGTCACCCGTGTAAGATGCACGGCCAGATCATAACGTTCCGTTCCCGCATCAAAACCCGGCGCAATCGCGTAGAGAACCCACGGCATCGCTGCCATCATCACGGCGGTAAACGCAAACAGGTAAAACATCATGACCGAAAGAGATTCACCGGCGAACTTTCCCGCCGCACCTTCGCCCTTTTCGGCCAGTGTTTGGGAATAAATTGGCACAAAGGATACGCTGAACGCTCCCTCCGCCGTCACGTTGCGAAAGAAATTAGGAAGCTTGAGCGCCACCACAAAAGCATCCGCCACCGGTCCGGCCCCAAGGAAATAAGCCGTCATCATATCGCGGATAAATCCGACGATACGCGATATGCCGGTCGTTCCGGCGACCATTGCCATGGCTTTCACAAGTTTCATGCCGGGCAAGGTAGCATATCCCCCCCGCTTGTCATCCCTCCCCTCCGGGATGGTAGCCATTACGAAAATTTTCCTATCATTGTCACCTTCCTTCATTCCGCGTATAAAATCGGACAACACAACAGCAAAAAAAATTATGACAAGGGAGCGCTCATGGAGCCGATCGTCGCCTATCGTTTAAATGAGATTTTTAAAGATTGGGCCGCTAACAAAAGCATGCAGAGAATGGAGACATCGATCTCTGTAAAAACTCTAAGCGGTGCGAGCCTCGAGATAAAACCGACCAGCCCGGCAGAAGCCGCAGAATACTTACATGAACTTCTGACAACCAAGAACAGGCTTTTCCGACCCGGCGTTCACAGAGCCCCGTCCTCACAGACAACCCATGCGGAACGTCAGGAATAGATTGTGTTCCGAAGTGCAGGACGGATTTGCGATGCCTCAGGGAAAGTGGATTATGGCCGCGTGCTGGTTCATATCAGCTTTACAAGCCAGGATGATTTCAGCGCCTCCAGCTTTGCCGAACATTTCAGAGATGATATAAGCACGCCCGAGGCGTCCCTGAATGGCCCAAAAATCCGGCACTTCATCAACACGCTGCGCTCCGCCGGAAACGACTGGAAGAAAGTTCACTTTACCACCCATATCAACCCGATACCTTTGCAACGGATTAAATAACCAATGTCGCAACAAAACCCCGAAAGCCGCTGGTTCGGCGAAAAATCAGTCACCCCGGAACAGAAAACCGGCATGGTGATCAATGTTTTCGACTCCGTCGCGGACAGCTACGACATCATGAACGACCTGATGTCGATGGGTGTACACCGCCTGTGGAAAGATCAGTTCGTGCGCCAGATCCGCCCGCGCCCGGAATATTCCTATCTCGATGTTGCGGGCGGCACCGGTGATATTGCGTTTCGCATCAGAAAGGCCACCGGCGGGGCTGCAAAAATTACGGTCTGCGATTTGAACGGGGAAATGCTGCGCGTCGGGCGTGACCGTGCGACGGACCGCGGCTGGCTGAATGATTTTGACTGGGTCGTCGGCAATGCCGAAAACCTCCCCATCGAAGATGAAAGCGTCGATGTCTACACCATCGCTTTCGGCCTTCGCAATGTGACCCATATCGACAAAGCCCTGGCCGATGCGCACCGCGTTTTAAAACCGGGCGGACGTTTCTTCTGCCTGGAATTCAGTCATGTCGATGAGCCGCTTCTGGCCAAAATCTACGACGCCTATTCCTATCGCGTCATTCCGAAAATCGGCCAGATGGTGGCGAAAGACCGCGACAGCTATCAATACCTTGTCGAAAGCATCCGAAAATTCCCCAAGCAGAAAGCATTACAGGGACGTCTCTACGATGCCGGGTTCGGCAAAGCGATGGTCAAAAACCTGTCTTTCGGCGTTGCTGCCATTCACGAGGCTTGGAAATTTTGATTCTGGCAAACTAAAACACATTCCTGTGGGCAGATTAATGTGATTTCACAGGCTCTTATTGATTTTATTAACCGCCTTGGTAGTTTCCGCAATGTTTTCCGGCTGCCGTTAGGGGAACGCAACCCAAAAACACTAATAAACAAGGATTATAATATGGATTTCGGACGCATTTTTAAAACCATCCTGCCTGCAATCGTCGTTCTCGTCGCTGGACTGGCCGGTATCAATTTCGTTTATAACAATTATGTCCGGGACGATGCCTCGACCGTAATCTCGCTCGAACCTGCCGCCGGTGAGGAAGCTTCCAACACCGTTGAAGATACCGCAGCTGCTCCTGCCGTTACCGCAACCGAAGCTGCTGCCGATGCTGCCGCCTCCGCAAGCCAGGCTGCCGATTCCGCTGTCGATGCTGCCAAGGCCGCTGAACAGGCTACCGCCAAGGCCGATGATTGCGCTGCTGCAAACGATGCTGCCAAGGCCGCTGCCGGTACAGACAAAGCCGATGCCCTTGCAAAAGCTGCTGCTGACTGCGCTGCCTCCCACGCTGCCAAAGACGCCGCACATGATGCCGCCGGTGCCGCCGAAGCGGCTGCAACAGACGCTGCACATGCCGCCGACGTTGCAAAAGACGCTGCTGCCGCACCGACTGAAAAACACTAATCACATGATTTGCGAATGGCCCCATCGATTACGATGGGGCCATTCGTTTTCGACGGTCCATACAAGAGGGATTTAAAAAATGAAGAACGCCGTTGCCATGCCATCATCCGATATGCCCGATCATGTATCGGTCAGCATCACCAGGTTTCCACACGCCGCCGATCTGGCCCTTCCCGCCTATGCCACGGAACACGCCGCAGGTATGGACCTCTGCGCCGCAATCGATACCCCGATGACATTGCAGCCAGGCGATCACGCCATGGTCGCTACCGGCCTCGCCATCGCCCTGCCCCCCGGTTTCGAGGCCCAGGTGCGCCCTCGCTCCGGTCTCGCCGCCAAGAACGGCGTCACCGTCCTGAACAGCCCCGGCACCATCGACGCCGATTATCGCGGTGAGATCAAGGCCATCCTGATTAATCACGGCACTGAACCTTTCACCATCGAGCGCGGCATGCGCATCGCCCAGATGGTGATCGCCCGACATGCGACCGTTCAATGGGACGAACTGGTCGAATTACCCGCAACCGCCCGCGGTGCCGGGGGTTTTGGCTCGACCGGGACAAAATAATCCCTTCTATTCTGACTTCTCTGCCGCCTCGGGGATGACAAACGAAGGGGAAAACGTCTATAAATAGGGCATGTCCCAGACCGCCCTGAAAACTTCCGACGATTTCGTCGCCGCAGGCCATACGCCCATGATGGCGCAATACCTGTCGGTGAAATCGCGTTATCCCGACTGCATCGTTTTCTATCGTATGGGCGATTTTTTTGAATTGTTTTTCGATGATGCGATCACCGCTTCCGAAGCCCTCGACATCACGCTGACCAAACGCGGCAAAACACAGGGCGATGAGATCCCGATGTGCGGTGTTCCCGCCCATTCGTTTGATCCCTACCTCGCAAAGCTTATCCGCCTCGGCCACAAGGTCGCTATCTGCGACCAGACCGAAACTCCGGAAGAGGCCAAGAAGCGCGGCGGTTCAAAGGCGCTCGTCAACCGCGACGTTGTCCGGGTGGTGACGCAGGGGACACTGACGGAAGATACGCTTCTCGATGCCCGGGAAAACAATTACCTCTCCGCCCTTGCCGAAACCGGCGGGCAATACGGCCTCGCCTGGCTGGAGCTCTCCACCGGCGATTTCTGGGTGCAGCCAGTCCATGAAAAAAATATCGGCGCCGCACTGGAACGCATCGGAACACGTGAGATCCTGACCTCCGACCGGATGGTGCAGAAGGAAACTCTGTTCGAAACCTTCACCCCCCTGCGCAACCGCCTGACCGTTCAGCCCTCCAGCCTGTTCGACAGTGAAAATGCACGAAAGCGCCTGGAGAGTCTGTTCGGTGTGGGTACGCTTGAATCCTTCGGTGCCTTCAGCCGCGCAGAAATCGCAGCCGCCGGGTCCCTGATCGACTATGTGGAACGCACCCAGATGGGCAAACTGCCGCACATCTTCCGCCCGCGCCAGCTGAGCAGCGGCGGCATGATGGAGATTGACGCCGCCACACGCCGTAATCTAGAGGTTACACGCACCCTGACCGGCGAACGGAAAGGTTCGCTGCTCGCCACCATTGACCGCGCGATCACCGCCCCCGGGGCACGCCTTTTGCAATCCCGCCTGTCATCACCGCTTTGCGACCTGCCCGTACTGACGCAACGGCTGAATGAAATCGAAACACTGGTTGACGACACGAAACTGCGCGGCGATATTCGCACAAAATTAAAAAGCGTGCCCGATATGGAGCGCGCCCTTTCCCGGTTAACCGTGGGGCGCGGCGGCCCGCGTGATCTCGGCTTGCTCCGCGACGGCCTTTATCAGGCGGAGGAAATTCGCGCCATCCTGCCCCACGGCAATACGGCGCTGGGCAGGATCATGGCCGACCTGGTTCAGCAACCTGTCGTGCAGGCTTTCGCCGATACCCTGCGCAACGCGCTAAAAGACGAGCTGCCCTTCCTTGACCGTGACGGCAATTTCATTCGTGAAGCCTATAGCGCAAAGCTGGACGAACTCCGCATCCTGAAAGACGAAGGCAAACGCCTGATGCTGGGCCTCGAAACAAAATACAAAGCCGATACAGGAATTGATTCTTTAAAAATTTCCTATAACAACGTCCTCGGTTATTTCATCGAAGTCCCAGTCAAACGCGCCGACAAGCTTATGGTCCATCCGGGTCAGGAAAACCGTGCCGACAATCCCTTCATCCACCGCCAAACCATGGCCTCCGCCGTCCGCTTTACAACGCCGGAACTCGCCGAGATGGAACGGGACATGTCTTCTGCCGTCGAAAAGTCCCTCGCCATCGAACAGCAATTTTTTGATCAGTTCTGCGATGAGGTTAACGCCCTCTCCGAACAGATCGGTACACTGGCCCGCGCCCTTGCGACACTGGATGTCACGGCGGGCCTTGCCGAACTGGCCGCCGATCAGGATTACACACGCCCCGTCCTCACCACCGACACAACGTTCTCCATTACCGGCGGACGCCACCCGGTGGTTGAGGCCGCACTCCGCAACCAGGGCGGCGATGCTTTCGTTCCGAATGATTGCGACCTAAGCCGCGCCCGTCATCTCTGGCTGCTCACCGGTCCAAACATGGCCGGTAAATCGACCTTCCTGCGCCAGAATGCGTTGATCGCAATCATGGCGCAGATGGGCAGCTTCGTGCCCGCGAAATCGGCAACCATCGGCCTGATTGACCGCCTGTTCAGCCGCGTCGGAGCCTCCGACGATCTGGCGCGTGGTCATTCCACCTTCATGGTTGAAATGGTCGAAACCGCCGCCATCCTGAACCAGGCCACAGAAAATTCACTTGTGATCCTCGATGAGATTGGACGCGGTACGGCGACGTTTGATGGCCTGTCCATCGCCTGGGCCTGCGTCGAACATCTCCATGCGGTCAATAAATCGCGCGCCCTGTTCGCCACGCACTATCACGAACTGACCAGCCTCACCAGCAAACTCCCCGCCCTGTCCTGCCACTCAATGCAGGTCAAGGAATGGGAAGGCGATATTATTTTCATGCACTCTGTCGGTGCGGGCAGCGCCGACCGTTCCTACGGCATCCATGTCGCCCGCCTTGCGGGGCTGCCCGATGCCGTCATTGGCCGCGCCCAGGAAGTTCTCCAACTGCTCGAGAACGGCGAACAATCCGGCATCTTGTCGCGTCTTGCCGATGATCTACCTTTATTTTCAACCAAGCCGCCCGTACCCACAATAAAAACGTCAATTGTCGATGAAACGCTGAAAACCATCGACCCGGACGGCATGACCCCGAAAGAGGCCCTTGAAGCGTTGTACCAACTGAAAGCATTGCAGGCGTGAAAAACAAACGTATCCTTCTGATTATCTCCGGTGGTATCGCGGCTTATAAAAGCCTCGAACTCATCCGGCTGCTGAAAAAATCAGGGGCCTCGGTGGGCTGCATCCTGACCAAAGGCGGCGAACAGTTCATCACACCTTTAAGTGTCGCCTCGCTCAGCGGCCAGCAATGCTATACCGATCTCTTCTCCCTGAAAGACGAAACCGAGATGGGCCATATCCAGCTCTCCCGCGATGCCGATCTCCTCGTCGTCGCCCCCGCCAGCGCCGACCTTCTCGCCCGCATGGCCCAGGGCCGCTCCGACGACCTCGCCGCCACGACGATTCTCGCCACTGACAAACCCGTCCTCGTCGCCCCGGCGATGAATGTCCGCATGTGGAACCACGCCGCGACGCAGGACAATATGATACGCCTCGAGCAACGCGGCATCCTGCGCGTCGGCCCCGATGACGGTGAAATGGCCTGCGGCGAATATGGCCCGGGCCGTATGGCCGAGCCAGAGGACATCCTCGCCGCAATCGAAAAACACTTCGCACAAAACAAACCCCTCGCCGGAAAATCCGCCCTCGTCACCAGCGGCCCAACCCATGAACCCATCGACCCCGTCCGCTTTATCGGCAATCGTTCCTCCGGAAAACAGGGCCACGCGATTGCCATCGCTCTTGCCGACCTTGGCGCAGATGTCACCCTCGTTACTGGCCCCGTCGCCCTGCCCGATCCCCTCGGCATCAAAACTGTCCACATCGAAACCGCCGCCGAAATGCTCGCCGCCTGCAATGCCTCCCTGCCCGCAGACATCGCCGTCTGTGCCGCCGCTGTCGCCGACTGGACACCCGGAAAACCGCTCGACCAGAAAATCAAAAAGCGCGGTGACAAATCCCCGCCCGACCTGAAACTCATAGAAAATCCGGATATCCTGGCGACCCTGTCAAAAGGCCCGAACCGCCCGTCTCTCGTCATCGGCTTTGCCGCCGAAACCGAAAATCTTATGGACGCCGCAAAATCAAAACTAAAATCCAAGGGCTGCGACTGGATTGTGGCCAATGACGTGAGCGAAGGCGTCTTCGGCGCAGATGAAAACACCGTCACACTGGTCACGTCCGCCGGGGCGGAAGAATGGGAAAAGGCAGGGAAACAGGATATTGCCCACAAACTGGCGCAGCGCATTGCTGCCCATATTTCGCAACCGCAACACACACCACGCTTGAAATCCGTCCTCAGTTGACCGATCCTCTGTGCATGACACAGAACACATCAAAAGATCTCAAAACCTCCATCCTCGACTGCGTCGGCAACACGCCGCTGCTCGACCTCGGTGGCGGCATCTTTGCCAAAGCTGAATATTTCAACCCCTCCGGCTCAATCAAAGCCCGCATGGCAAAATTCATGATTGAAAAAGCTGAAGCCGAAGGCCTGCTGAAACCCGGCGACACCATCGTCGAGGCCACCAGCGGTAACACCGGCAATGCCCTTTCGA
>JAQGJB010000105.1 GCA_028290825.1 Micavibrio sp. | reverse complement strand
TGTCTTTCAGATCGGTCGGTAGTTCGCGCAGAAGTTTCAGGCGATGCTTGTAACCGGTCAGCTGCGTGACATTCGGCAGTTCGCCGTAAACAAGGAGATAGGCAACCTCTTCAAACTCGGCATGTTCGGCCAGTTCGTAGATTGAATAACCGCGATACTCCAGCGTATGCGCGCCACCTGCGGCGGAGATTTTTGTCTCGCCCGCGACGATACCGGCGAGGCCGCCGATTTTCTTTTTAATTGCTGGTTCTGCGCTCACGTCATTCTCCTGTTTTCGCTATTCCGGCACACAGTATCAAGCTATTGGGGGCGGCTCAATCGCCTGCATATATTTTTCATAGCATCTAATAAATTAATTGTGATGCGCTGCATTATTCGGCATTCTGGGCCCGTCCCTCAACAAGAGTCATTTTGCCATGAAAACACGCGCCGCCATCGCCACCCAGGCCGGGAAACCCCTGATCATCGAAACCGTCGATCTTGATGGTCCGCGCCCCGGTGAGGTGCTGGTTGAAATCATGGCGACGGGTGTGTGCCATACCGATGCCTTTACCCTCTCCGGTGATGATCCGGAGGGTGCCTTCCCCGCCATTCTCGGCCATGAGGGTGCGGGTATCGTGCGCGAGGTTGGCGCAGGTGTGAAATCGGTGAAGCCCGGCGACCATGTTATTCCGCTCTATACCCCGGAGTGCCGCGAGTGTGATTACTGCCTGCATCCGAAAACGAATCTCTGTCAGGCGATCCGCCCGACGCAGGGCAAAGGTGTGATGCCGGATGGGACCAGCCGCTTCTCACTGAAAGGCAAGCCGATTTTGCATTATATGGGCTGCTCGACGTTCTCCAATTTTACCGTCCTGCCGGAAATTGCCGTGGCTAAAATCCGCTCCGACGCGCCGTTCGATAAGGTCTGCTATATCGGTTGCGGCGTTACCACCGGCGTCGGTGCGGTTGTGTTCGATGCGAAGGTTGAGCCGGGTTCCAATGTGGTGGTCTTCGGTCTTGGCGGCATCGGCCTGAACGTTATTCAGGGTGCGAAGATGGTCGGGGCCAATAAAATCATCGGCATCGACATCAACCCGAAGCGTGTCGAGATTGCCAAACAATTCGGTATGACGCATTTCATCAATCCGACGGAAACGCCCAACCTGATCGAGGCTATTTCCGACCTGACCAATGGCGGTGCGGATTATTCGTTCGAATGCATTGGTAACGTCAACACCATGCGTCAGGCGCTTGAATGCTGCCACAAAGGCTGGGGTGAAAGCATCATCATAGGCGTCGCTGGTGCGGGACAGGAAATTTCCACCCGTCCGTTCCAGCTTGTGACCGGGCGCGTCTGGCGCGGTTCGGCCTTTGGCGGGGCGCGCGGGCGCACCGATGTGCCGAAGATTGTCGACTGGTACATGGACAAGAAAATCAATATCGATGATCTGATCACGCACACCATGCCGCTCGACGACATCAACAAAGCCTTCGACCTAATGCATGCTGGCGATAGTATCCGCAGTGTCGTTCTCTATTAACCGAAAGAAAAACCATGCCCCAATATGATGACCATGAAGACGAAGATGTAAAAGTCGTCGATTGCAACGGCACCGAACTGAAGGACGGCGATTCCGTTACCCTGATCAAGGATCTGAAGGTCAAGGGAACCTCGGTAACTTTGAAACGCGGCACGATGGCAAAAAATATCCGCCTGACCGGCAATGCCGGTGAAATTGAATGCAATGTTGAAAAGGTCAAAGGGCTGGTCCTGAAAACCGAATTTATCAAGAAGGCATAATGATCATGGAGATACTGGAAACCCATCGCTGTCATGGTGGTACGCTCGGCATCTATCGTCATGATAGCACTGCCACCGCGTGCCCGATGCGCTTTTCCCTGTTCCTGCCGCCGCAGGCGGCGCAGGGTAAAGTTCCTGTGCTCTATTTCCTTTCCGGCCTGACCTGCACCGAAGAAAACTTCACGTTTAAAGCCGGGGCCTACCGCCATGCGGCGGAACTCGGTGTCGCCATCGTTGTCTGCGACACCTCGCCGCGCGGCGATGATGTGCCGGATGCAGAAGGTTACGATATCGGCAAGGGAGCCGGGTTCTATCTCGATGCGACGCATGAACCGTGGGCCAAAAACTACCACATGGAAAGCTATGTCACACAGGACCTTCCTGCATTGATCGCGGCGGAGTTCCCCCAGATCGACACAAAACGCGCCGGAATTTTTGGGCATTCGATGGGCGGGCACGGTGCGCTCACCCTCTTCTTCCGCCACCGTCATCTTTATAAATCGGTCAGCGCCCTCGCCCCGATCTGTTCCCCGACGCAATGCGCATGGGGCGACAAGATTTTCCCGGCCTATCTCGGTCTCGACCATTCCGAATGGAAAAAACATGATGCGACATTGCTGGTCGCCACAGCGGAAAATGTTCCGACCATCCTGATCGATCAGGGACGCGCGGACCAGTTTCTGGCCACCAACCTACGCCCCGATTTATTCGAGGCTGCGTGCCACAAACATGAGGTACCGCTGACCCTGCGTTACCATGAAGGTTACGACCACAGCTATTACTTTATCCAGACGTTCATTGATGATCATCTTGATCATCATATGCAGTATCTGGCCTAGTTCTTGGTCTTGGCAAACAGCCGGTCGAGTTTGCCTTCGTAGCTGTAGTAATCGAGATATTGATATAATTCTTCACGCGTCTGCATAAGGTCGACGACATCTTTTTGCGTTCCGTCGCTGCGGATGGCGGAATAGACATTTTCCGCTGCGCGTGACATGGCGCGGAAGGCCGAGAGTGGATAGAGCGCCATATCAACACCGACCTCGCCCAGTTGGGTCGTTGTGTAATAATCGGTTTTGCCGAATTCGGTAAGGTTGGCGAGGAGCGGTACTTTGATAGCATCCCTGATCTTCTGGTAGTGGCTGAGATCGGTCATGGCCTCGGCAAAAATCATGTCCGCGCCGCATTCCACGTAATAAACACAGCGTTCAATCACACCGTCCAGCCCCTCGCCCGCCAGCGCATCGGTGCGTGCCATGATCATCAGGTCGGAGCGTGCATCGACCGCTGCCTTCACCCGGTCGCCCATTTCGTATTTATCGACTAGCTCCTTGCCCGGGCGATGGCCACAGCGTTTTTGTGACACCTGATCCTCGATGTGAACACAGGCAACACCGGCAGCCTCCATCTCGCGCACAGTCCGCGCAATATTAAACGCCCCGCCCCAGCCTGTATCGATATCCACCAGCAACGGCAGATCGACGCGGCCCGTAATGCGCCGCGCGTCCTCTGCCACATCGTTGACCGTGGTAATTGCCAGATCGGGCAGGCCAAAGGATGCATTCGCCACACCAGCGCCGGAGAGATAGATGGCTTTGAAGCCTGCCTGCTGCGCCATCAGGGCAGTGTATGCATTGATCGCGCCAACGATCTGCAACGGGCGTTCGGACTGAATGGCGGCTTTGAATTTGTTTCCGGGTGTCATTTTGCAGCTAACCTCGATGCTCCATCCAGACGGATGACTGTTCCGTTCAGATAAGTATTTTCAATGATATGGAGGGCCAGTCTAGCAAATTCATCCGGCTTTGCCATACGGGAAGGGAACGGGATATTGGCGGAAATGGAATCCTGCAATTCCTGCGAGATCGTGCCGATCATCGGGGTTTCCACCGCGCCGGGCGCAATTGCCATGACGCGGATGCCCTGCTTTCCCAGGTCGCGGGCGGCGGGAAGGGTCATGGCGACGATGCCGCCTTTTGAGGCGCTGTAGGCGACCTGCCCGATCTGGCCTTCGAAGGCCGCGATGGAGGCGGTATTGATGATGACGCCGCGTTCATTGTCGTTGCCAATGGGGTCGAGTTTCGACATTTCACCGGCGACGAGGCGCATGGTGTTGTAAGTGCCGGTCAGGTTGACGTTGATGACTTTCATGAAATGTTCGAGGTCGGCGGGACCGTCTTTGCCGACGATGCGTTTACCGAGGAGGATACCGGCGCAGTTAATCAAGATTCTGGGCTGTCCGGATTTAGAGAGAGCCTCTTTTACGCTGGCCTCACTCGTTACATCGCACTGTATGGCAGTGCCGCCGGTTTCAAGGGCGATGGCTTCGGCGCTTCCTATATTCATATCCCAGAGAAGCACTTTCGCTCCCGCCTTTGCGAAGCTGCGCGCTGTTTCCGCGCCCATGCCGGAACCACCGCCTGTGATGATGACTGTCTGTCCTTTAATGTCCATGACGTTTTCCTCAAATCAGTTTCTGGGACGATAATTCGTCCTTGAGATAGGCGTAGTAAATCGGCGCGGCGACAAGGCCGGCGACGCCGAAAGCGGCCTCCATCGCCACCATGGCGAGGAGGATTTCCCATGCGCGGGCACGGATTTCGGTGCCGATAATGCGGGCATTGATGAAATATTCAAGTTTATGCACGACGACCAGAAACACCAGCGACCCTGCCGCCGCCACCGGCGACACACTGAGCGCGATCAGGACAATTACTGTATTCGAAATCAGGTTACCAATGATCGGCAGGAGACCCGCAAAGAAAGTCACGGCGATTAGTGTTTTTGTCAGTGGCAGGGGCGAACCCATCAGCGGCAGGACAATCACCAGGAAGATCCCCGTCAGGATCGTGTTCAGCGCGGAAATACGGATCTGTGAGAACACAATGCGGCGAAAGGCGTTGCCCAGGACCACCATACGGCGGTGCAGGGCATGCGAAAGCGGCCCCCCTTCCGTCTGGAAGGACGGGTTGAGCGCGATCATGCCGCCAATCAACATCCCGAACAGAACATGGACAAGGAATACGCCGACATCGCGGCCAATGACGCTGATATTACGGGCATTTTCACGCAGCCATTCGGACGCATGCATTTTCCATTCATCAATATTGGAAGGCAGAAATTCCATTACCCATTTCGGCAGGTAATTCTGCGCCGCACCGACGACATCGGCCATGCGCTGCATCAGGACGACAACGCTTTCAGGACCATCGGTCAGACGTTCCGCAAAACCGGTCACGGCCAGCACGATACCGGCCGTTACACCTGCACCGATAATCAGGAACAGCAAAAGCTTGCCGATCGAACGGTCGAGACCGAAGCGGCCAAGATGGCGCGCCCCGAATTCAACCAGTTCGTAAATCAGCAGCCCTGCAAGCAGCGCCGGAAGCAGCCCCAGCATCAGCGTGGCTATCAGGCCGACAAGGACCAGGATCTGAGTGAAGAGATAAATTTTCTGGACCCCGACCTGGAGGGAGACATCGTCGTCGTTGATTATGATGGTGCTCATGCTGCTATTTCCCTTGCTATGACCAGACGCTGGATATCACTGGTCCCTTCGTAAATTGTACTGACGCGGCAATCGCGGTAGATGCGCTCCAGCGGGAAGTCCTTGAGGTAGCCGTAGCCGCCATGAATCTGGATGGCGTCGTGGATGACTTTTTCCGCCATTTCACTGGCGAAAAGTTTCGCCATACAGGCTTCTTTCTTGCACGGTGTTCCGGCATCGCGCAGCCGGGCAGTGTGGTGCAACATCTGGCGGGCGACTTCAATCTGGGTCGCCATGTCCGCGAGTTTGAAGGCAACCGCCTGGTGATCCATCAATACTTTACCGAAAGATTTTCTGTCCTGCGCGTATTGCAGTGCGGCTTCATACGCGGCGCGGGCCATGCCGATGGATTGCGCCGCAATGCCAAGACGCCCGCCTTCCAGATTGGCGAGGGCAATGCCGTAGCCCTGCCCTTCGCTGCCCAGCAGGTAGCCGGAGGGGACGCGCATATTTTCAAAACTGAGGGCGCAGGTGTCGGAAGAATGCTGACCCATTTTTTCCTCAACACGGGCGACGACGTAGCCGGGAGTATCCTGCGGCACGATAAAGGCAGAAATGCCTTTCTTTCCTGCTTCCGGGTCGGTGACGGCAAAGACAATGGTGATATGCCCGTTCTTGCCAGAGGTGATGAATTGCTTTGTGCCGTTGATCACGTAGTCATCGCCGTCTTTCATAGCGCGGGTTTTCATGGCTGAGGCATCGGACCCGGCCTCCGGTTCGGTCAGGGCGAACGCCCCTATCATTTCTCCGCGCGCCAGAGGTTTCAGGAATTTTTCCTTCTGCGCGTCTGTTCCGTATTTCAGAATGCAGGTGGAAGACGGCGACGTATGAACGGAAAGAATGGTGGAGAGCGCGCCGTCGGCGGCGGCAATTTCTTCAACCGCAAGGACGAAGGCGAGATGACCCGCATTGGCCCCATCCCATTCCTCCGGGATCAGCATGCCGAGGAGGCCCATGTCGGCCATGGCCGACAGCTCCGCCGCTGGAAAGGCAGCATCCCGGTCACGCCCCGCCGCACCGGGGGCGATGACGCCCCGCGCCAGATCGCGGACCGTGGCTTGAATCAGACTTTGTTCTTCAGTCAGCAAGGTTTCATTTCCCTTATTTTTCATATCTTTTGACAAGGGCGGGCCGTTTCCCCTATAAATACGAACATACCAATTTTCAGGAAGAAACCATGGCCTTTTTTACCAAAGCCGAAATTAAACAACGAATGATTGAGAAGCGGAAAGAATCCCCCCGCAATCGTGCCGACCTGAATATGGCCCTTATTATCCTGGGTTCCGGGCTTTTTGAAAAGCGCCTGTGGTCGGATCGTGATTACGGCGAACATCCGCTGTCTGTAGGGTTAATGAACACGCGGTCGCTCGCCAAGATCATTATTGGCGTGCTCCACGATATTGTTGAAGACAGCGACTGGACCATCGAGGATTTACGGCAGGTTGGTTTTTCAGAGCGAGTCCTCAGCGGCGTCAATGCAATGACCAAGCCTGATGATGAACTGTATTTTGATTTTATCGAACGTTGCAGCCTGAATAAGGACGCTACCGATAAAAAGATTGATGATATTTCACACAATCTTGATTTATCGCGCTCCGATAGATTATTTGATCCGGTTAAGGACGGTGAACGGGTTAATAAATATATTGTCTCCAAAGCCTATCTTGTCGCGGTTAAAAAGGGCCGGATTGAAGCGGGGTCCTCCATGGTCGATTTTATCAACAGCCGTGATGATTTTAAAAATGATGTAAGGGTCAAGTTCTTGGTATCACAGCATTCATCACATTCTGCCAAACCGGCCAATGATTTTGTGGCGCCTCTGCCGGGTACAGGGACTACACCCTCCCCTTAACCGGAAGGCCGTTTAAACTTCGACCGCTACAGCCACGGCTTCCCCGCCACCGATGCAGAGCGTGGCCATGCCCCGTTTCAGTCCGCGTTTTTTCAAGGCCGACAGAAGTGTGACAAGAACCCGCGCGCCTGACGCACCAATGGGATGTCCGAGGGCGCAGGCACCACCGTTGACATTGACCTTTTCATGGGGGATATCCAGATCTTTCATCGCCGCCATGGGCACCACGGCAAATGCTTCGTTGATTTCAAACAAATCGACATCGCCAAGCGCCCAGCCGGTTTTCTCAGATAGTTTCTTTAAGGCGCCCACCGGGGCGGTGCTGAACCACGCGGGGTCGTGGGCATTCGTGGCGTGGCCCATGATCGTGCCGAGAATTTTCAGGCCGCGTTTGTCTGCTTCGGATTTAAGCATCAGGACCAGGGCCGCCGCACCGTCTGAAATCGAGCTGGCGTTTGCAGCTGTTACAGTGCCGTCGGGTTTAAAGGCCGGTTTCAGCGTGGGAATTTTATCAAGTTTTGCTTTTCCAGGCTGCTCATCGACCGTAATTATTTTGTCTTTTACAATCACAGGGGCAATCTCATCCGAGAAATCTGTGCCCTGGGCGCGTTTCAGGGATTCTATAGCGAAAGCATCCTGCGCCTCGCGGGTGACTTCATATTTACCGGCACAGAGCTCGGCAAACGCGCCCATCAGTTTCCCTTTATCATATGCGTCTTCCAGCCCGTCGAGGAACATGTGATCCATAGCCTGGGCATGCCCCATACGCATCCCGGCACGTGCCTTGGGCAGAAGGTAGGGCGCATTGGTCATGCTTTCCATGCCGCCCGCGACGACGATTGCGTTGGTTCCGGCCAGTATCTGGTCATGGGCGAACATCACCGCCTTAAGGCCGGAGCCGCACATTTTATTGATGGTCGTGCAGCCGACGGAGTCGGGGATTCCAGCACCTATTGATGCCTGCCTTGCTGGCGCCTGTCCCTGCCCTGCGGATAACACGTTACCCATGATGACTTCATTGACAGCACTGCCAGAGACACCGGAACGTTCGAGTGCGGCCTTGATTGCCACCGCACCAAGCTGCGGTGCAGTCAGGGAAGAGAAATCGCCCTGAAAACCACCCATCGGAGTGCGGGCCATACCAACGATTACAACGGGATCTAAAACCATGAAATCAACCTCCTGTTTTGCCCGGTCAGGCTAACACGAAGGTTTAGGGGTGGACAATGCCCGCCTAACGGCGGAAATCGCGTTCGGCTTTTACGACCTGTGACGGTTCAGGCAGACGGGTGCGGGCATAAACGGCTGCGGACAGCAGCATGACCAGCAACAGCATTTCTACCAGATATTTTTGCTTTAGCATGTGAATCATAGTCAGCCAACGTAAATATACCCCGTCTTGTTCCATTCCGGAAAAGAAGAACGCCTTCCCCGTTAGAGGCAGGCGTTCGACGATAAAGCGAT
>JAQGJB010000093.1 GCA_028290825.1 Micavibrio sp. | reverse complement strand
CCTTGGCCCCGGTGATGAAGTGCGGGGAAACCGCCATGGCTTAAATCCGCTTCGCCAAGCACAAAACAAAAATCATGGCAAACGGACGAAAGGGATTACTCAATTAAAAAAACGCGGAACGACCTGAAGGATGGCAAAAGCCTCAATACAAACAAATCTTTATGACCTCCTTCCGGAGGGGAAAAACTGCCAAACGGGTGAACGAACTATTGAAGCCCCTTAAAACTGAGGTACTATCTGCGCATGCTCTCTCCCGCGTTCCGCCTGCCTGCCACCGTATGCCTGTTTGTTTTCCTGATCGCGGCGTTCGCGCGCCCGGTGCAGGCGCTTGACGTCAATTCCCTGCGGGTCGGGGTGCAGGGGGACAAGACCCGGCTGGTGATCGAACTATCCGAGCCTGCCAAATTCCGCACCTTCATGCTGGACGGTCCGGTGCGGCTTGTGGTCGATCTTCCCACCTATAACTGGCAGGTCAAATCCATTCCCACCGAAAAAGGCCGCGGCATCAAACAGGTGCGGCAGGGTCCTCTGCAACCGGGCATGTCCCGCGTCGTCATCGATCTTGAAAAGCCCTCTCTGGTGCATGCCGCCTTTGTCATTCCCGCCACGAACGGGCAACGGCACAAAATCGTCATTGATTTTAAACCATCAACCCAGTCTGAATTTATGAAAGGCAAGGCCAAGGTCTACGGCAACATGAGCGCCAGGACCGAAACGGCAAAGCCCGCGTTCAAAGCGCCGGCAGACCAGCCGCCCCCTTCCTCAACCCAATATTTCCCGCAGGCGAAGAGGCCGCTGATCGTGGTCGATGCCGGCCATGGCGGCGACGACCCCGGCGCCCTGGGGTCGCAGGGCCTGCGCGAGAAAAATATCACCCTCGCCATGGCGAAGGATCTCAAGGCCAAGCTTGAGGGGACGGGGCGCTACCGCGTACAATTAACGCGCAGCACGGATGTGTTTATCCGCCTGTCCGAACGTGTCGCCATCGCGCGGCGCGCCAATGCGGATATGTTTATCTCTCTGCACGCTGATTCAATCAGCCGACCGTCTGTTCACGGGGCCTCCATCTATACTTTGTCTGAACGTGCATCCGATGCCGAAACCGAAAAGCTGGCGGCGCGGGAAAACCGGGCGGACGCGATTGCCGGCCTCAATCTCGATACGCAGGATGAAGACGTCGCCAACATCCTTGTCGACCTCGCCATGCGTGATACGATGAACCAGTCGAAATTCTTCGCTAATAATGTGGTTGGTATTTTCCGGTCGAACGGCATCGACACGCTGGACATCGCCCACCGCTTTGCCGGGTTCGCGGTTCTGAAGGCGCCTGATATTCCGTCGGTGTTGATAGAAACCGGTTACATGTCCAATGACCGGGAGGCACAGGCACTTTCAACCCCGGAATATCGCGACCGTCTTGCGACCGCCATTACACGCAGTATTGATATCTATTTCGCCACGGTAAAATAGCCAGCCCCAAAAAGGCCACACTCTTTGCGATAACGCACTGTGGCAATCATGTAACACTTCCGCAAAGGTTTTGAAAAAGATCAGAAAAATTGGGATTGCGGGTTTAAATTTATTTTAGGGCGTGTATATAGGGAGGGTTATTTGCCTTCTTAAGGGGCGGATTACTTTTAACAACCTTAATGCATTAAAGGATCTACCAAATGAAAAACCTGATGATGATCGCTCTGGCGGTTACCACTGTTGGCCTCGCAGCTTGCTCCAGCACAGATACAGCACGTACAGACCAGGCTCCGTACGGCTATGACCGCACCGTTGGCGCGACTCAAAAAGCTCCAGTTCACAAAGCTGATACAGTATTCCACGCTAGACAGTCTAAGTAATCTTAGCTTCGTCTAACGAAGAATCCGAAAAGGCTGTCCTCACGGGCAGCCTTTTTACTTTAGGGGCTTTTCACTTGTGCGGCTTTTTATTTGCGCCGGGATCGGCTAAGGTCTGCTGATGTATTGGCTGATGCGGATTTTATCGTTTGTGGGCATGCTCGCTCTGGGCTGGGCCGGTATTTTTATCGTCTTTGCCCTTGGCCCTACATTCCACGACCGCCTGGGCGAGGCGGAGTTTCAGCATTATACGCATGCCTTCACCGTTTACGGGCCGCTGGCTTTTTTGGTTGGCGCGTTTGCCGGCCTGGGCAGCTTTGCAACCCAGGGCAGGACCAGATTGTTTTTTCTGCTGCTGCCCGTTGTGCTGCCGGTCCTCACCTGTATCGCTGTGATGGTTTATTTCTCGGTCGGTTTCTAAGCGCTCGGGGCCGGTTCAAAATCAGTTTGGCGTGGTTATGACGACTTTGCGTACGGGCCTTGGCTCCTCCGCATCGTCGTCTTTTTCAACAACGGCGGGCTTCTTCGCCTTTACCTTGTGCTTTACCTGTTTTTCGATCACAACCTCTTCGCTGTCATCGTTAAGATCGTGGGGGCTCGACCCTTCGGCTTTTTCTTCCGTGGCTTTGTGGGCTGCTTTTGGCTCTGCTTTTTCTTTAGTTTCGGTTTTATCAGGGCTGGTCTTAACCTGCTTTTCCAAAGCGCGCTCATCACCGGAAGCTTTTGGTTCCGGTTTGCTCTTTGGCGAATCGTTTACCAGAGGCTTGTCTTCCGCATCGACCGCAACGGTTTCCGCCTTTACCGCAGGTGCGGTGCCACCCTTGCGGTAAATCTCGACCGGATAGCCACGGCGTTCGCGCACCACCTGACGGATCAGGGGCCAGTTCAGGTTACGAGCCGAATCACCGGCAGCGGCAACGATCGCGCCCATGTCTTCTTCGGTGAAGACATAGCCAGGAAGACCGCCGTCGATCTCCATCTTGTCGGCCTGATCGGTGGTCGGGTGGGCTTCCATGTATAGCCTGTCGCCGACCCAGGCGAGCATAATCGGCTGGTTAACGACGGTCACGGTCGTGCCGACCGGGGTCATGGCGTAAAGTTCGGTGATGTTTTCAGGATACATGCGCATGCAGCCCGATGAGGCGCGGCGGCCGATACTGAATGGTTTGTCTGTCCCGTGAATGGCGTATTGCGGCCAGCCCAGATACATCGCGTTGGTGCCCATCGGGTTATCAGGCCCCGGACCGACAACAGGCGGAAGTTCCGGGTGGATCTTGTGCATGCGTGGTGTCGGGCGCCAGGTCGGGCCGACGACCTTGCGGACGATGGTTGTCGTACCGCTCGGGGTTGAAAGCCCTTCCGCACCGATACCAAGCGGGAAGGTTTTCACCTGCCCCGGTTTCAGGAACGCGTAAAGACGCATTTCGGCGAGGTTGACGACCAGACCGGTATGCGGCGCGCGGGGCAGCAAGTGCATGCTCGGGATAATGATCTTTTTCCCCTCACCCGGAATCCACGGATCGAGATAAGGGTTGGCGGCACGCAGTTCGACGAAGCCGACATTATAAGCCCGGGCGATCTGCACCATCGTATCTTAATAGCGTGCGGTGTAGGTCTGCATTTCGCCGACATAGTCGCGGTCATAGGCCTTGCCCTTCATCGGGACAAGCGGAACGGTGTCGGATGATTTGCTCGGCATCAATGAAGACGGTGCCGGAGCGGCAGTTTCCGCTTCGGGCTTTGGCGGAGCCTTCAGAACGGCAGACCATGAGGATGAAACGGGTAAGAGCATCAGGGCCAGAAAGCCCGCGCCGCAGATTAAACCCGTTTTCGTCATGCTGTATGCCATTCTTCAGATCACTTTAAGTTAATAGATTACGCCGCTTTTTTCATCGCTGAATCCAGATTGGACACGACTTTATCCATGAATTCCGTGGTGGTCAGATAAGGTTGTTTTTCACCGACCAGAAGTGCGAGGTCTTTCGTCATGAAGCCCTGCTCCACCGTTGCGACGCAGGTTTGCTCCAGGCGGTCAGCGAAGTCAATCAGTTCCTGATTGTTATCGAACTTGCCGCGATATTTCAGGCCTTGCGTCCATGCAAAGATTGACGCGATCGGGTTGGTCGAGGTCGGGTTACCCTTCTGCCATTCGCGGTAGTGGCGGGTCACTGTACCGTGGGCCGCTTCGGCCTCGACACATTTGCCGTCTGGGGACAGCAGAACCGAGGTCATCAGGCCGAGAGAGCCGAACCCTTGCGCCACAACATCCGACTGCACGTCGCCGTCATAGTTTTTGCAGGCCCAGACGAAACCGCCGTTTGATTTGATGGCGAAGGCAACCATGTCGTCGATCAGGCGGTGTTCGTACCAGAGTTTGTTCTTTTCGAACTCGGATTTGTATTCAGCCTCATAAACACGGGCAAAAATCTCGATGAACTTGCCGTCATAGGCTTTCAAAATGGTGTTCTTGGTCGACATGTACAGCGGCTCTTTACGCTGCAGAGCATAGGTGAAGCATGAACGTGCAAACCCTTCGATAGAATCGTCGAGGTTATACATGCCCATGGCAATGCCGGGGCCGGTGAAGTCGAACACTTCATGTTCGATGGTTTCGCCGCCATTTGCAGGTACATAGGTCATGGTCAGTTTGCCCGGACCGGGAATTTTGAAATCGGTTGCTTTATACTGGTCACCGAAAGCGTGACGGCCAATGACAATCGGCTTGGTCCAGCCGGGAACGTATTTCGGCACGTTCTTGCAGATGATCGGTTCGCGGAAAACGGTGCCGTTCAGGATGTTACGGATGGTGCCGTTCGGCGATTTCCACATTTTCTTGAGGGTGAATTCCTTCACGCGGGCTTCGTCGGGTGTAATGGTGGCGCATTTGACGCCGACGCCGTATTGCTTGATCGCGTTGGCGGAATCGACGGTGACCTTATCGTCGGTCGCGTCGCGGTTCTGGATGGAGAGATCGTAATACTTAAGATCAATGTCGAGGTACGGGAGGATCAGTTTTTCGCGGATCATCTGCCAGATGATGCGGGTCATTTCATCACCGTCGATTTCGACGAATGGGGTATCTACCTTGATCTTTGACATGTGTCGCTCCGTTCATGAAAAGGAAGACAGATATTAACCTTTAATCGGCGGAAAACCAGTCCTTCCAAGCTCCTAATAATATTACCCGGGTAATATTGACAAAAGTATTTTACCCGGGTAAAATTATAGACAGAAACGAGGAGTAATCATGACCGAGTGCACAGCCTTTATCGGCGAACAGATGATCGCCAGCGGAACCCTTCCCGGCGTCGCCAAAGCCACGCGAATGGCGATGGACCGGAATCCGAAAGCGACAGTTCTGGTTTTTGACGACCACACCGGACAGCCGGTTGAAATTGATTTCAGGGGAAGCGTCGATGACGTGCTTGGTCGCCTCGCGCCTGACTCAGCGAATGACACAGGTGACTCGCCAAATAAATCACGTGGTCCTGGTCGTCCCAAACTTGGTGTGGTGGCCCGTGAGGTGACTTTGCTACCCCGGCATTGGGACTGGCTGGGCCAGCAACCCGGTGGTGCGTCGGTCGCTTTGCGCAAACTGGTCGAAACGGCACGGCGCGAAAATGAAAATAAAGGGGGTATCAGGGAGCGTCGTGAGGCGGTTTACCGTTTCATGTCGGCGATGGCCGGCAATCTGCCCGGATTTGAGGAGGCGATCCGGGCTTTGTTCGCTGGCGACCAGATCAGCTTTTTGAATCAAATGGATTCATGGCCGCATGATATGCGGGTCTATACGAAGCGTATTGCTGAAGATGCGTTTTAGGCTAGGTCCCGAACATGGAGACAAGGCGTTCAACCTCGCCCCGCATCGTGTCCATGAAGTGGAAGAAGCCCATATCCACCGCGATCAGCTGGTGCCGCGAGCGACCCTGATACTCGAACCATTTTCCGGTCCTGACTTTCTGAATCTCGAACAGGGCATAGTACGGGTCAGCTAAGGAATAGGCCCGGAACAGGAAACCATCATCGGTGGGGAGGATCGAGACTTTTGAGACGAGACCACCGTCCCGCGCGAGCTGGAATAAATCCATCAGCGCCGCAAATTCGGTCGGGCTTGGACCACGATCGGTCCCGTCACCATCATCATTCCCATCGCCGGTTGAGGCTAAAAACCCTTCGCGGCGCATCTGACGGATCCGGTCGATTGATACGACCTTTCCCATCGGCATCACATCCTTCTGATACCATTATGCCTGATTTTATTGAGATATGGAAACTTTAGAGCGGAGCAGGAAAAAGAGCGCGAATGGCCTCTTCCAGTTTTTCATAGGCCCGGTCGAACAGACCGCTTTTGAAGGCCCGTCCTTTACCTTCGATATAAACCTCGTACATCACCTGTTTAGGGCCGACCTGGCGGATGATGAACTGGAACATCGGCGCGTGGTGGTCGGTTTTGGCGTAGGTGAAGCTCATGATGCCGGATTCGAAGTCGCAATCGACGGCACGGCTGGCCATAATTTTGTGCTGGATTGCCTGGAGGTAAAGCGCATCCAGCCGCTGGAACTGGAACCGGGTAAAACCGGCCTTTTCCATCTTGTTAAAATCGGGGTTTTCAATGACCGTAAATGTCATAAACCCATTGTAACATAAATGTTTTTGGATAAGATAGCGCCGAAATAATCAAAATCCGATTGGACCGATTTATGAGCGATTTGCTTAAAGAAGTTGACGACGCCCTGCGGGCCGAAAAAATGGAAAAACTCTGGAAGGAAAACGGGCCTTATCTTCTGGGCGGCGCGGTTCTCCTGGTCCTTTTTACCGGCTGTTTCACGGCGTACAACAATTGGAAGATGAACCGGAATGTTTCCCAGACCGCGATCATCGTCGCGGCGATGCAGGATAAAAAGCCGGAAACGGCGCTTGAAGGGTCGGTCAAGGACCTGAAAGGTCAGCACAAGGCCATGGCCCTGCTGCAGATCGCGGGCCTGAAACTGCAGGACGGGAAAGCCGCCGATGCCCTGAAACTCTATGAACAGGTTGCGGCGGATAAAAGCCTGCCCGATCTGTGGCGCGATCTGGCGACAATGAATGCGGTGCGCAGCGAATGGAGCGACAAGATTGACGGCGCCAAGGCCAAGGAACTTTTCAACCGCCTGAAGCCCCTGACCGACAAGGACAATCCATGGCATCTGCAGGCCTCGGTTCAGGCGGCGATGATTGCCGGTGATAATCTGCATGACCCGAAGACCGCCGCGCAGTTGCTGCGCGCGCCTCTGCAGGATGCGCAGGCCCCGGCCAGCATCAAGGAAAAAGCCCGCATGCTCGACCATCTGTACCTGAACGCATCGGGCGCGGCAGATAAATCTGAAGTGAAACCTGACCCAAAAGCTGAACCAAAAGGATAATCTTCATGCGTTTCCAGACCTCCAGACCAGCCTTGCTGGCTCTCTCCCTGTGTGCCCTGTCCCTTGCCGCCTGCGGTTCGGACAGTGAGAAGAAACCGCTGGCCGGTAATCGGGTTTCTGTTCTGGAACTGCAAAAAGTCCTGGAGCCGGACAGCACAGCCCTTGAGGCACAGGGGTTCGTTGCACCGGAAATCTGGAGCAATGAATTCTGGCCGCAGAACGGCGGCTATCCGAACCACGCAATGCAGAACCTTGCACTTCCGGGCGGCGCGCTGAAAAAAGTCTGGAGCGCCGATATTGGCGACGGCGCGGAAGACCGCACGCCGCTGGTGACGCAACCCATTCTGGTCGACGGCCGCATCTATACGATCGACAGCCATTCCCAAATGCGCGCCTTCGACATCAAGACCGGCAAGCGTTTGTGGGAACAGGAAATCGCCCCAAAATCCGAACGCAAGGACCCGATCATCGCTGGCGGCGTCGCCTATTCCCAGGGACGCCTTTATGTGACCAATGGTTTCTCCGAGCTTTTGCTGGTCGATCCGGCGTCGGGGAAAATTATCTGGCGCAAGGCTCTGCCCGGCCCTTCGCGTGCAGCCCCGACCATTCAGGATAACCGCGTCTTTGTCGTCACGATGGATAACCACCTGCAGACCTTCAATGTCGAGGACGGCAGTCTGCTCTGGGATTTTGCCGGTATGGCGGAAACCACCGGCCTTGTCGGCGCGGCCAGCCCGGCAGCAAGCCATGATGTGGTCATCCCCGCCCTGTCTTCCGGCGAAATCTTCGCCCTGCGCGTTGAAAATGGCGCGGTATCGTGGTCGGATAACCTCAGCACCACGCGCAAGATCGGCAATCTTGCCAGCCTGTCCGACATTCGCGGCCTGCCGATCCTTGATAAGGGTCTGGTCTTCGCGATCAGCTACAGCGGCAAGATGGTGGCGATTGACGAACGTACCGGCGCCCGCGTCTGGCAGCGCGACATCGGCGGCACCGAAACCCCATGGGTGGCGGGCAATCATATCTTCGTCATCTCATCGAACCAGGAACTGGTCGGCATTGGGCGTGATAACGGTGTGATCCACTGGGTCACCGCCCTGCCTAAATATGAGAACATGGACAAGAAGAAAGACCCGATTCTGTGGACGGGTCCGGTTCTGGCCGGGGGCCGCCTGATCACCGCGGGCAGCAACAAAATGGTCATGGAATTCGATCCCAATACCGGAAAAACCATCCGGTCCTGGAAGGCCGAAGGGCCTGTCACCATCCCGCCGATCGTCGCAGGGGGTGTATTGTATATCCTGTCCGATGACGGAAGTTTAACAGCGTATAAATAATCATGTTCACACTTGCCATTGTTGGTCGCCCGAATGTCGGTAAATCGACCCTGTTTAACCGCCTGTCGCGTAAGAAACTGGCGATCATCGACGATACGCCCGGCGTCACCCGCGACTGGCGCGAGTCGGAGGGATGGATCCTCGACCGCCCGATCCGCGTGATCGACACGGCGGGCCTTGAGGAAGCGTTTGACGATTCCATTCTGGCCCGTATGCGCCGCCAGACGGAAATGGCAATCAAACAAGCGGATGTGATCCTGTTCCTGGTCGATGGCCGGTCGGGTATTGTACCGATGGACAAGCACTTCGCAGATTTCCTGCGTCGTCAGAAAATTCCCGTCATCCTCGGCGTCAACAAATGCGAACACGAAGCCGCCGCCAATGCCGGCATGGCCGAAGCCTTCGGCCTGGGCCTTGGCGATCCGGTGCCGATGTCTGCGGCGCACGGATACGGCCTTGAGGACCTTTACGCGCAACTTCTGCCCTATATCGGTCCGGACCCGGTTGAAGAGGAAGTGGACGAGTTTGGCGAAAGCTTCCCCCTGCTGGAGGGCGGGATTGACGATCTTGAGGGAAAGGAAGATTACGAATTCCCGGAGCTGGCCGAGCCTGAAGAAGAAAAATCCCTGCGCATCGCCATTGTCGGCCGCCCGAATGTCGGCAAATCGACGCTGCTGAATGCGTTGGTGCAGGAAGACCGCGTTATGACCGGGCCGGAAGCCGGCATCACGCGCGACGCCATTGCCGTCAACTGGGAATGGCGTGGGCGGAAATTCCGCCTGGTCGACACTGCCGGGATGCGCCGCAAGGCCCGCATTGACGACAAGATCGAAAAGATGTCGGTTGACGATTCCCTGCGCGCCATTCGCCTGGCCGAGGTTGTCATCCTGGTCATCGATGCCGAAAATATGTTCGAACATCAGGATATGACCATTGCCGACCATATCGTCAGCGAAGGCCGCGCCCTTGTCGTCGCCCTGAATAAATGGGACGCGATTGAAGACAAGACCGAGGCCATGAAAAAGGCACGGCAGCGGGTAGAGGAATCCCTCGGCCAGTTGAAAGATGTGCCGATTGTCTCGATTTCGGCGATCCGCGAAAAGGGCCTCGATACCCTGATGAAGACCATCACCGAGACTCACCGCGTATGGAATTCCCGCGTCAAGACACCGACGCTGAACCGGTGGATGCACCGCAAGGAAGAACAGAATCCTGCGCCGCTGGTCGGCGGACGTGCCAACCGCCTGCGCTACATCACCCAGTTAAAGGCGCGTCCGCCGACTTTTGTCATGTGGGTTGGCCGTCCGGACGACCTGCCGGAGACGTATAAGCGTTTTATCATTAACGGCCTGCGTGCGGATTTTGATATTCCCGGCGTACCGATCAGGTTAATGGTGAGAACGAGCAAGAACCCTTACGCCGACTGAGACCGGCGCGGATCAGGCTTTCACCTTGAAGAGGCCCGCAAAATATCGGATTATGCGGGAATTAACAGACTGACAGGACGACAATGTTTAAAGGCAAATCCATTCTTATCACCGGCGGCTCCGGGACTTTCGGCAAGGCGTTCCTGCGCTACCTGATTGATAATAATATCGAACCGCAGAAGCTGGTGGTTTTTTCGCGCGATGAATTCAAGCAGTTCGAGATGCAGCAGGAATTCGGCGACCTGAATTACTTACGTTTCTTTATTGGCGATGTGCGCGATGCCGAGCGCTTGAGAATGGCATTTGACGGGATCGACATCGTCATTCACGCCGCTGCCCTTAAGCAAGTTCCGACGGCGGAATACAACCCGTCCGAATGCATCAAAACCAATATTCACGGAGCAGAGAACGTGATTGCCGCCGCCCTGCACCATGCGACGCCGCATGTCATCGCCCTTTCTACAGACAAGGCTGCCAGCCCGGTCAACCTGTACGGAGCGACAAAGCTGGTTTCCGACAAATTATTTGTGGCTGCCAACAACCTGGTGGGCAAACGCGCGACGCGATTTGCGGTGGTCCGCTATGGCAACGTTGTCGGCTCGCGCGGGTCGGTTGTGCCATTCTTTAAGAAACTTATCGAGTGCGGATCGAAAGAACTGCCGATCACCGATGATAAAATGACCCGGTTCTGGATCACCCAGGAAGAGGCGATCGTCTTTGTCGTGAAATCTCTGGAACGCATGCAGGGCGGGGAAATTTTCGTTCCCAAGATCCCGTCGATCCGCATCGTCGAACTGGCCAAGGCCATGGCGCCGAAACTGGGCCAGAAAATTATAGGCATTCGCCCAGGCGAAAAACTGCACGAAGTCATGTGTCCGAACGAGGATTCGATCAACACGATTGAATTTGCCGATCATTTCGTTATTACGCCAAGCATCAGCTTTGTCGTCACTGCGGATTATAAAAAGAACAGGCTCGGCGAAACCGGAAAAGCGGTGCAGCAGGGCTTTGAATACAATTCCGCCAACAATCCGCATTTCATTGAGCCGGCAGAACTGACCAAACTTTACGGATAAGGACGATCATGACCTCCCCGACGATTCCTTATGGCCGCCAGGACATCGACGACGACGACATCGAGGCGGTTGTCAGGGTTTTGAAATCCGATTTCCTGACGCAGGGTCCGGCCGTTGCCGAATTCGAAAAGTCCGTTACCGATTATTGTGACGTTCCCTTTGCAACCGCAATATGCAATGCGACGGCGGGCCTGCACATCGCCTATCTGGCGGCGGGGCTGGGGCCGGGTGATGTGCTCTG
>JAQGJB010000092.1 GCA_028290825.1 Micavibrio sp. | reverse complement strand
GAAATCTGGTGCATTCGGATCGGCGCGCAGGCCCGATTTCGCGCCGCCCATTTTTAACCCGGCGGCCGCATTTTTGATCGCCATGTTGCGGGAAAGCATTTTAACTTCATCAAGGGTCAGGGTCGGCGTAATGCGTGTGCCGCCCTTGCCGCTGAATTGCAAAGGCCCCCCCGCAGAGATGCCTGTGTTCCACACGACGACATACCCCTCCACCCCTAAAGCCGGATCGGTGACGGTTTCCTCGATTTCTGGCTTCATTGCCTCGAATTTGGCCTTCATAGCGGCGAGATCGAGGAGGAAAGCCTCACGGTCGGCTGCAGTTGTGCTATTGGCGGCAGGCATCATCGTTCGGACCTCTCTGACATTATTCTTATGGGATAGTTTATATCGCATTTTTTCGGGCTTTGGGAAGCTGCCCCACTATGACAAGCAAAGGGCTGTTTACAGGTTTTTAACCGCG
The DNA here is from genome assembly GCA_028290825.1 of Micavibrio sp. GTDB lineage: Bacteria > Pseudomonadota > Alphaproteobacteria > Micavibrionales > Micavibrionaceae > Micavibrio. The sequence goes on along the minus strand of JAQGJB010000092.1, from coordinate 50,656 downwards.
CTTTAGTTTAGTCGTGTGCTTAAGCTTCACACATCCGGAAATTGCTGCGATGCCCTATCAGTTTCATAACACCTCGGTGCTGGTGGTCGACGACATGAAACCCATGTTGCAACTGGTCGTGAAGGTGCTCGGCATTTTCGGCTTCAGGAAAATTTACACGGCCATGGATGGGGAGGATGCCTTCATCAAATTCTGCCACCACGCCCCCGACATCGTCATTACCGACTGGCAGATGGAACCGACCGACGGCGATGAATTGATTGACCGCATTCGCAATACCAAAAAATCGCCCAACCCGTTCGTGCCGATTATCCTGATGTCCGGCTATACGGCACTCAGCCGGGTGCAGATGGCGCGCGATAAAGGCGCGACGGAATTCCTGGTCAAGCCGTTCAGAGCGCAGGATCTTTATAACCGTATCGAACAGATGATCGAGAACCCGCGCAAATTCGTCGATTGCCAGGTCTATTTCGGGCCTGACCGCCGCCGCCGCAAGGCAAGAGGTTACGAGGGGCTTCGCAGACGCCAGATAGACACACATAACATCAGCTCCGACGCCATGCGCGAAGTGCACGATATTCTGAGCCGACTGAAACCCGAACCGCTGAATAAAAAAGAATGAACAAAAAATTTGTCCTGCTGACCGAAACGGCGGAGAACGGTGTGAAGATCATCACGCCTAAAAATATGCTGCGTGAAAAAACCGGCTTTGGCGGGCTGGACCCGGTTATCCTGACCCGCGCCGAAGACCAGATCAGAAACAACGACATCCCTTTTCAATACCCGGCTGAGGAATTGCTGAAACAGGTGATTACAGCAATCGAGACAGCACAGTCTAAAAGCGTACGTGACCGTGCATTGATCGAAACGATCTGCAAACCGGTGACGCAGCTGAAAGCAGGGGGTGCAATGTTTCAATACCCCCTGCTCACCCGGATTTCCGGCATCGTCCTGCATTTTCTCGACGGCACTATGACCCTTGATGAAGAGGCATTCGGCATTCTTGCGGTTTACGTGAAGATTATCCATTCCATCCTGGGGGGGCGGATAACGGGTGATGGCGGCGCGGCTGGAAGCCAGCTGGTCCACGAGATGGATGATGCCTGCCTTCGTTATAACCAGAAATATCCCGCGCCAAAAAATTAACAGCACATTAATTAATCCGGTGCTACACTGGAGACTGAACGGAATTTTCAGGGAAGAATCCTATGGACGCGACCACCGCAATCGGCGTTACACAAGCCATGACCCAGCAGGCAATCGCCACCACGATGGTCAAAGTCGCCGCCGATGCCAGCCAGAAAATGGCTGATCTCCTTGCACAAATGGTCGACAGTGTTCCGGTTGCTTCCGGTCGCGGCGGGAATGTAAATTTCAGCGTCTAGACGCCTACTTCGTCACAACAATCTCATCAAGACGTTCTTTAATATCATCCTGATAAGCGAAAGCCTTGATCGTGCCAACTTTGGTACAGGCCAGTGATCCAGCCACAGAAGCCCAGCGCACGGATTCCTCCAGGCTCTTCCCGTCATACATACAGGCCGCAAGCGTGCCACAATAGGCATCGCCCGCCCCGGTCGTATCAACCACATCAACCGCCAGTGAACTGACGTGGAACGGCTTTCCGTCCGCGGTCACAACAATTGAACCTTTTTCAGCCAGCGTAACGATGCAGGTGAGCTTACCGCGTACGGCCAGAGCATGCGCCATATCGACATGCCCTTTGCCGGTCAGGCCCAGGCTTTTGGCCACCTGGTCCAATTCAATTTCGTTCACGACGAGGATGTGCAGCATGTTGAGAATTTCTTCAGGCACGTCGAGCGCCGGGGCGAGGTTCATGATGACCTTCACGCCTTTATCATTGGCGCGGCGGATCAGGGCGAACACTTCCTGCGACGGAACCTCGGTCTGGGTTAAAATCAGACTGTCGGGGCGGAGGATTTCGTCGGGCACCTGGTCGTTGGTCGCCTCGTTATTCGCGCCTGCGGCGACGATGATGCGGTTTGCGCCGTTTGCTTCCTGCATGATCATGGCGCAGCCGGTGCGGTAATTTTCGGATTGCTTGACACCGGAGGTGATCACACCCTGACGGCGAATGACGTCGAGAATCTGGCGGGAATAGCTGTCCTCCCCGGCGCAGCCCACCAAGGCCGTGCGCGCGCCCATGCGGCACGCGGCCAACGCCTGGTTCGCGCCCTTGCCGCCGGGCTGCAGATCGTATTCCTTGCACAGAACAGTTTCCCCGCTTTGCGGCAGGTGTTCCGGCTTGACGATCATATCCATATTTATTGAGCCGAAGACAATCAGCATGAGAATCATTCCCCTAGAACTTTGATTCTACAGGCCATACGGAGAAAAGAAACCCCGGTCTCTCCCGTTGCTAACCATTCTCAAAGTCGCTTATAAACCGGCAATCCATGTTTATATTATGACAAAATATTAGGAATTGTGCGGCCCTCCCCGCTGCGATAGTCTCCCCTCGAATAATCCCCTGGGGAATCGCGATGACGAGTTCTATACGCCTTGATTACAATGAATTTTTTCAGTCCAAGGTCGACGCCTTAAAGGCCGACGGACGGTATCGAACCTTCGCCACGCTGGAGCGGATCGCAGGCCAGTTTCCCAAGGCCCTCCACCATTCCCCGGACGGCAGCATTAAAGAAGTCACCATCTGGTGCAGCAACGATTATCTCGGCATGGGCCAGAACCCTGTCGTTCTCGAAGCCATGCACACCGCCATCGATAATTCCGGCGCAGGCGCTGGCGGCACACGTAATATCTCCGGCACAACCAAATACCATGTCGATCTTGAAAACAGTGTTGCCGATCTTCATGGCAAGGAAGCGGCTCTGGTTTTCTCCTCCGGCTATACGGCAAATGAAGGTTCGCTCGGCACACTCGCAAAATTATTGCCTGACTGCGTGATTTATTCCGATGCGCTGAATCATGCGTCGATGATCCACGGAATGCGCTCCAGCGGGGCGGAAACGAAAGTGTTCCGCCATAACGATGTCGAACATCTGGAAGAACTTCTGAAAGCTACCGATGTCCGCCGTCCGAAAATCATTGCGTTTGAATCCGTCTATTCGATGGAAGGCGATATTGCGCCGATCGCGGAAATCATTGCCCTGGCCGAAAAGTACGGCGCAATGACCTATCTCGATGAAGTCCACGGCGTCGGTCTTTATGGCCCGCGTGGGGGTGGCGTCGCGGAAGAGCGCGGTCTGATGCACCGGGTCGATATTGTTGAAGGCACTTTTGGAAAAGCTTACGGCCTGGTCGGCGGGTATATTGCAGGCAGCAAACCGGTGATCGATGCTGTGCGCTCCTTCGCCTCGACCTTTATCTTCACCACCTCCCTGCCCCCGGCCATTCTCGCCGGTGCGTATGCCAGTGTTGAATATTTGAAAAATTCCTCCATCGAGCGTCAGCGTCAACGCAACAACGTTGCGCATTTCAAAAAAATCCTGAACCGCGACGGATTGCCGTACATGCAGGGTGAAAGCCACATCGTTCCGCTGGTCGTGGGTGAAGCAACATGCTGCAAGATGCTGACTGATATCCTGCTCAACGATTACGGCATTTATGTCCAGCCGATCAATTACCCGACCGTGCCGAAAGGCACCGAACGCATGCGCCTGACCGCAACGGCGGCGCATACGCTGGAAGATGTTTATAAGTTTACGGGTATCCTGAAAGATCTGTGGGAACAGAACCATCTGCAGCATCACGCTGCTGTGGCCTGATCCCCACGGCACCTCATGCTGCGCTGAAAGATAGTTAAATAAAGCGCCCGAGAAACTGCGCCGCGCCTTCGGCATGACCCAGAGCCTTATCCAGCGCCGCCATGGTCTTGCCCATATCCGGCTTTTCATCGTCGCGCCAGACCTTGAGCGCGTAGAGGTAAACGCCCGTCAGACCTAGGGCGGTTACAATGCCGCGCGGCCCCGCCCCTTTGATTTTTGCGATGTCGAGCATTGAGGTCATGGACTGACCCAAATGCGGGAGGCCGCTTAAAGCACCGCGCGGATCGGTGCAGAAAGACTTTGCAATTGATAGAATGGCCGCGCGATCTTCGTTCAGGATGTCGAAACGCTCCATGATAACGTCAAACAAACGGTCGCGTTCCGGACTGGCGTCATCGATATAGACATTTTCGGCGACTTTGCGGTCGAGCTGCTCGCCATAGGCAATAAGGACTTCATTCTTGTCCTTGAATATTTTCTGCAGCTCGGCGGGGGTACACCCGCATTCGGCAGCAATATCGCCCATCACAATTGCCGACCATTCATGCTTTGCCGCAAGATTGAGGGCCGCCCGCAAAGCGGTCGCCCGCGATGGCATCGCCGTCTTTTTAGATGCCTTTTTTGTGGTTTTAGGCTTCGCCATGCTTGCAATCCTGACCGATTTCTTTAGAGATATGGCCATTATATCTCCAATTCGCAAGGAATGAAAAGCATGAGTAAGTCACCGATTGATGTTCTGGCCATGGGCAATGCCATGGTTGATGTTCTGGCGAATGTGGATGAGGCCTATATCACCCATCACGACCTGCAACGCGGCGCGATGAGCCTGATTGATGAAAAGCGCGCTGTTGAACTTTACGCCACCATGGCAAACCCGATGGAAATGTCCGGTGGTTCGGCGGGCAACACCATTGCAGGTCTTGCGTCCTTCGGCGGCAAGGGCGCCTATATCGGCAAGGTCGCACAGGACCCACTCGGCGAAACCTTCCGCAACGACATGAAGAAACAGGGCGTGATTTACAACACGCTGCCGATCATTATCGGCGCGAAGACGGGGCGCTGCCTTGTTGCGATTACGCCGGACGGCGAGCGCACGATGAACACTTATCTGGGCGCCGGGCTTCACCTGTCGGGCGAAGACCTTGATGCTGATCTTATCACTTCGGCAGCAATCACCTATCTCGAAGGCTATATGTTCGATCCGCCACATGCCAAGGAAGCCTTCCGCACCACCGCGGAAATTGCGCACAGCGCGGGCCGCATGGTTTCGATCACACTGTCCGACGCTTTTTGCGTTGACCGTCACCGCGATGATTTCGCTGCTTTCGTTGAACAGAACACCGATATCCTGTTCGCCAATGAAGCGGAAATCACTTCCCTCTACAAAACCAACACGTTTGAAGAGGCCGCGAAAATTGTCGGCACCAAATGCAAGATCGCTGTCCTGACCCGCAGCGCAGAAGGCTCCGTGATCGTCAGCGATGGCAAGTTCATCGAGATCAAGGCAGAACCGATCTCCAAGGTTGTCGATACTACCGGCGCAGGCGATCAATATGCCGCCGGTTTCCTCTATGGCCTGTCGCAGGATATGCCGCTGGAAACCTGTGGCCGTCTCGGTTCTCTGGCCGCGGCGGAAGTGATCAGCCATATGGGTCCGCGTCCGCTGGTCACCTATGCTGATCTGGTCAAAAAAGCCGCTTAATTAAACAGCCTGTTATTGAGTTTGAATACGCCACATTCGTTCATTCGGGTGTGGCGTTTTTCTGATCAGGCTTCCCGCCAACCGTAATAGCTGAGCCAGAAATGGAATGCGTCATATTGCTCGCGCGTATGACACACGATCCTGATTTCTTCCAGCTGGTTATGCAGGCGATCGAGGATGCCCTGTACCCCTATTCTGGCGGCACGTTTTACGGGGAAGGTTCCGTGGCGGCACCCCAAGGCAGGCAAGGCCACGGTGTCGAGGCCCATTTTGACGGATAGTTCCATCACGCCCCGGTAACAGCGCGTCAGGTCGCGTTCTTCATTGGCGAGGTTGTCCTTCCATACGGGAAGCACAGCGTAAAGAATATGCTTTACCGGAATGCCAAAGGGCGGGATTGCAAAGACGTCGCCCGATTTGGGTTTGAAAATATTATCCACGATAAAATTGTCCATTGCCTGGCCGGCTTTGGCGATAATCGCATCGTTTAAATGCCCGTCGGCCTTTAATGTGGGAAGAATTGTCGCCACAATCGCGTCTACATCCATCTGATCCAGCAGATCGCCCTCAATCAGCCGTATTCTGCCCATTAAATGAGAGTTGGAACGTTGCGGCGGCTCTGGTATCACATCTGACATGAATAAGATTCTAATCTATATTCTGACACTTGTCCTCTGTCTTGCGCCCTCCCTTGCGCGGGCCGAGATTTTTTACGGCCTCGCCATGAACGGCGCACCGAAATATTCCTCCGGGTTTACGCATTTCGATTATACCAACCCGGATGCGCCGAAGGGTGGCACGCTGCATCAGGCCGCCATCGGAACGTTCGACAGCCTGAACCCCTTCATCCTTAAAGGCACCCCGGCGCAGGGTTTGCAGTATGTGTATGACAAGCTAATGTTCCGGGCGCAGGACGAACCGTTCACGATGTATCCGCTGGTGGCGGAGAAGGTCGATGTGCCTGCCGACCGTTCCTTCATCACCTTCTTCATCAATCCCAAAGCACGGTTCCAGGACGGAACGCAGATCACCGCCGATGACCTGATCTTTTCCTTCGAAACCCTGCGCGATTTCGGGCGCGGGAATATGCGCAAAGTTTACAAGCTGGTGAAAACGGCGGAGAGGCTTGATCCCCTCACCGTCAAATTCACGTTCGGCCCCGGTTACAACCGCGAAACGGCGATGATCATGACGCTGATGCCGGTCCTGCCCAAGGCGCACTGGCAGGGCAAGGTTTTCGATGTCTCGTCTCTGGCCTTCCCCGTCGGCAGCGGCCCTTACCGGATCACGGAAATGGACCCCGCCCACCGCGTGGTTTACGAACGCGACAAAAATTACTGGGCCGCCGACCTGCCGGTAAACAAGGGCCAGTATAATTTCGACCGCATCGTGTTCGATTATTACCGCGACGACATGGTGGCGTTCGAAGGCTTCAAATCGGGCCAGTTGAACGTGCGTCGCGAATGGGATGCAACCAAATGGGCCAGCGGTTATAAAATCCCGGCGGTCAGTTCCGGCGCGGTTATCCGCGAGGCGGTACAGCACAGCCGGACCGAGCGGGTCAACGCCCTGATCTTCAACACGCGTCACCCGCCGTTTGATGATGTGCGGGTGCGCGAAGCTCTCGGCCTCACGCTCGATTTCAAATGGATCAATGAAAACCTGTTCTATGGTCTTTATAAACAGGTCAACAGTTTCTATCCGAATTCCTACCTCGCCGCGACGGGGTCGCCGGATGCGGCGGAACTGAAAATTTTGGAGCCGTTCCGCGCCGATCTTCCGCCTTCTGTTTTCGGCCCCGTCTGGCAACCGCCTGTTACGGGTACGCCGGATGCGATGCGTGAAAATCTGCGCAGGGCGGATGAATTGCTGAAATCCGCAGGCTGGGTGGTGAAAGACGGCCTACGCATCAGCGAAAAGACCGGCAAGCCGCTTGAGTTCGAACTGATGCTGGGCGCGCCGCAGGATCTTAAACTGGCCCTGTCTTTCACACGCGGCCTGAAACGCCTTGGCATCAACGCCAATGTCCGCCAGCTGGACAGTTCCAACTTCCAGCGCCGCCTCAATAAATATGATTACGATATGATGCTGAGCTGGTGGGACCCGTCTTTGTCGCCGGGCAGCGAACAGATGCTGTACTGGAGCTGTGCCGCCGGGAAACAGGATTATATGAAGAATTATGCCGGTGTCTGTTCGCGCGCGACCGATGCCATCACTGAGGCCATTGCCGATGCCAAAGACAGTGAGGATCTGGTCGCCCATGTCCGGGCGCTGGACCGCATTCTGCTGGCCGGGCATTATATGATCCCGCTTTATTATCCGGGGGTCGATTTTGTCGCCTATTCAAAAGACATCCAGCGCCCAAAAAACACTCCGCTCTATGGAATGGTACTGGAAAGCTGGTGGGCCAGGCCGCAATAAGTCAGGGGAAAGCCCGAAAACGGGTTAAAATTCACCATTGAGCCTTATGGCCAATCTTGGTATCCTGCCGTAGTTATTAACTTTTTCGATTCACATAAATGAATCACGGGCTGACCATCTCATGAAAAAACTTTCTCTCGCTCTCGTTCTGTCTGCCGCCGCGGCGCTCAGCCTTTCGGCATGCCACCCTGTGACAGATGATTATATCGAGACGAAGGATGGCCATTACTGGCAACGCACCGATGCCGCTTCCGCCATTTATCAGCGCGGGCCTAAGGCCCAGCAGATGTTACACCGCGATATCGCTAAATGCGTTTATCAGGTGCGTGAACTGCAACGCCTTGGCGCGATCCGTTCCGCAACGCCGGGCGATGTCGATATCAACGGCAAAACACCGGATGCGACAGTGGCCGCTGGCCGCCTCGCCGGACAGGATACACCGGAACGTGACGGCTTCCTTTATGCCGAGCAAACGGATTTCCACGATTTTGAAACCTGCATGAACGGCAATGGCTGGGACCGCGTGGAATACCTGCCTTACAACATTTCCGTTGAAGCGCGCGACAACTACATCAAGACGATGAAGGAAGAACAGCGCCGCAGCAAATCGGGCGGCAACAATACCGACCGCGTCGACGCCCAGGACAATGCGCCAAAAGATGAAAAAGCGCCTGAGCAGGCAAAATACGAGACCAAGATCAACCAGTAAGCCTGACAGACTGATGATTGAGAGGGGCGGATTATCTGATAGATAACCCGCCCTTTTCTGTTTCCCGCCGTAAGATATTAGCGGCGACCAGCCTGCTTCTTCTGAAGAAGCGTCTTCCAGAAATCCCGCGCCGCTTCCGCGACATCGTTTACGCTCAGCGACGTCATCAGCGACCCCACCGTCTTCGGATCATAGCCATCAAAAGCAATCAGCTGATCGAAACTCTCGGGCGTTTTCACCAGCGTCGTCAATTCGCCCCACGGTCCGTAGAGATGCGGCCAGCTGGGGCCGAATAATCCGATTGTCGGAGTTCCCGCCGCCGCCGCGGAATGCATCAGGCCGCTGTCGTGACCGATATAGAGATCGCAACGCGCCAGCGCCGCCGCCGCCGTGCCCGGGTCGCCTTTGGCAATCACATCGATGCGCAGGTCTTGGGGAACGGAATTGAAGACAGGCATCGCCTGCATTTCCTCGCCGGGTGCCGCGAACACGGCAACGCGTGCGCCAGGAAGAATACCGTCCGGCGCGGTCAGGATTTGAATGAGGTCGATAAAACGTTCAGCCGGCCAGATCTTCCCCGCCCAGTTTGCCGTAGGGCCAATACCCAGAACCTGCCCGCCATCCGGCACCAGTGTGGCCGCCTTTTGTCTTTGCACCTGCGTAAACCATAAGGCGGGTGACGGCACGTAATCCAGTTTCATGGTCTTCGCGTTCTGCTTGACCTTGTGCAGATCGGGATCGATATGGCCACCATAAATAAACCGCTGCCCCGCAGGGATCAGGCGGGAAATGACGGAATTGCGCAGATCGACCACCACATCCCATTTCCGCCCCACAAGCTTTGCCCATAGCTTTATCCAGTGGCGGTTATATCTTTCTTTCTTAAAGGCGATCACTTCCTCAAGCGCCGGGTATCCGGCGAACAGGGAGGACGGCAAAGGCCCGCAGGCAATGGTGACTTTGGCCTCCGGCCAGGTTGTCAGAATATGGTCCAGCAGCCCGGTCGATAATACAGCGTCACCCAGGCGGTTAGATGTGATAAAGAGTATGGACTTGGTCATGTGCAGATCATGGCATAAGGAAACAGGGATGAGCAGTAGCTTTTTTGTAAAATTACCCGACCGCGGCGCGGTTCTGGTCAGCGGGCCTGACGCGCGGAATTTCCTGCAGGGATTGATCACCAACGATATCAATTTGCTGGACAGCCAGCCTATGGCCTACTCCTGCCTGCTGACGCCGCAGGGCAAGTTCATGTTCGATTTTTTCATGACGAAACAAGGCGATGCTATCCAGCTTGAATGTGAAGGTGGAATACGGGCGAGCATGTTGATGAACCGCCTCAACCACTTTAAGCTCCGGTCCAAGGTTATACTGGAAGCCATTGCCGAAATTAATGTTTTTCAAATTGTTGGTGAAACACGATCAGCGGAATCCATGCCCGATCCAAGGCATCCCGGTCTTGGCTTCCGTGCCTATGTCCGGCCCGACAATATGCCCGAATATGCCTTTAATGAATGGGATCGTCACCGCATCCTTCTCGGCGTGCCGGATGGCAGCCGTGATATGAAGATTGACCAGTCCACTATGGCCGATGGCCGGATCGATCAACTGAACGGTGTTTCCTACACCAAGGGTTGCTATATGGGTCAGGAACTGACAGCACGGGTTCATTACAGGGGGCTGGCAAAACGGAGCCTGGTGGCCATTCAGACCCGCGACATCGCTAAAAACCCTTTCCCTGTTTATGGCGGCGATCTGAAATCCGGCGCCACCCTGCTTGGTGAAATGCGCTCCTCCTGCGGGGATGTCGGGCTGGCGCTGCTCAAGGACGACGGGCTGGCTTTGCTCAACAATGCGGGCTTCTCACCGCTTTAACCATCCGCAGCAAGGGAACGATTTCCCGCCGTGTCGGTTGGTTCCGCTGGAATCGCCAATTCAGCATAAGGAAAATATAAAATGGCCAATAACGAGAGCAACAATACCCTCTATTTTATCGTCGGCGGACTGGTCGTTCTGGCCGTTATTTTTGGGTTCGCCATGTGGGGACCCTATGACATGACCGGCTCGAGCCAGTCCAGCATTCAGCCTGCGGCTGGGGGTTACTCGGCCTCTTCCTCCGGAACCAGGACCGACCAGACCAAGGTCGAATCCCAGAACGACGGCAGCGGCTCGGTAACCCAGACGACCACGACCCAAAGCAATAATCCTTAAATCACAGCTAACCCGAAAGGCGTTTCCGGCATAATCCGGGGACGCCTTTTTTCATGACTGCGCAAATCGCAGCTTTCCTGCAAATACGTTTCTAAAGCTTTGAATTTTAAGGGAAAATGGCGCGCCTGTAGGGATTCGAACCCCAAACCTCCTGATCCGTAGTCAGGTGCTCTATCCAATTGAGCTACAGGCGCATTTTTTGGTCGTTGAAACCGGTCAGACCATATGTGAAGCCCTTTCGCTTTGCAAGACTTAAAATGCCCCGCACCGGCGCTTTTTCGTCTCGGCAGCCCGGATTGGCGCAAAAACGCCCTGTGTGTATGAATTTTCCGCCAACCCCTTCTACCGCTTGACAGATACGGGCTGACAGGTGATTTTAAGCTTGGTTTTTACCCTTATAATAAAGCGATGAAACGCATGACCATTTTCCGCTTCCAAATGACATCCCGCGCAGCTCTTTTGACCGCTGTGTGCTCCGGCCTTTTGCTCTCGGGCGGATTTGTTCATAACGCCCATGCCGCCGGACGTCCTCAGGCCCTGACCGTGACGGACGAACCTCTGCCACCGGATCTTCAGAACCGTCTCTATGCCAAACCGGCGCGCGCCCCCGACATCACCATGGAAAAAGTTCTCGGTAACGATTACTACGACGGCGGCCAGACGATTGTCGGGCGCAAGGTTGAATCGCTCCGCACCGAACTCAGCAACCTGCAAAAAACCGTTTCCAATATTTCCGAGCGCCTGACCAAACTGGAATCCGGCGGACAGGCACAGGCTGCGGAATATTTCGCAAACGTCGCAACCATCGATACACAACTGCAATCCGGCACCACACCGGGAAACCCGCGTCTGATCAAACGCCTGGCCGTTGCACGCAACAGCCTTGAGGGTCTGGCCGGTAACGTCGCCTCCCTGAACGATCTCGCGGTGGAAGTGGCCAATGCCGACAGCGTTGCTGGTTTCCTCCTCGAATCCGTTCGTGCGACCTACAGTCTTTCCGGCGCGGTTGAGGAAGATCATGCCCGTCTAGCGCAACTGGAAGACACGATCAACAACACCGCCGTTGTCGTCGACCGTCTGCAGAACAATGTAAACGACGATATCACCCGCACTGTGTCCTATCTCGGAACCGAGCGTAACAACCTGCGTACGCTTTCCCTTGCCGTCACCACCGGCGATCTGTTCGGCAAGAGCCTGTCGAATCGCCCCTTCTCCAGCGCGCAGCCTGCGAACTTCAATCCGGACAGCAGCCTGACACCGATGCCTGGCGCAGGGCCCTCACCTGTTGCCCCCGGCGGCTCACCGCGTCCGCTGGTAAAGATTCGTTTCGACAAGGCAAACGTGGCCTATGAACAGCCTGTCTACATGGCCGTGAACGAAGCGCTGCAGCGTTATCCAAACGCCCGTTTCGAACTGGTCGCCGTTCATCCGGCTGGCGGCAATTCCGCCGAGAGCACGATCGAAAGCACGCGCGCCCGCCGCAATGCCGAGAAAGTCCTGCGCAGCATGACCCAGATGGGCGTCACCATGGACCGCATCGACCTGTCTTATATGCCGAGCGCCGATGCCACCACCAGCGAAGTGCACCTGTACATTCGCTAGTCTGACCAGAATTAAAAAACCCCGCACAGTGATGTGCGGGGTTTTTTCTTATTAGCGGATTAGCAGCCGCAATCGCTGCCATGTTCTTTTTTCATGTCACCGGCTTTTTTGCTCATATCGCCGGATTTGTCCAGCGGCTTGCTCTTTGCATTTTGGGCCGGGGTCTGGGTCGGTGTTTGTTGTGATGTAGTCATTTGTCTTCTCCTTAAGAAGATTGAAGTTGCTACAACCCATCTAGGTGAAGATTTTCAGGTGGCAAGGCCGATATTTGTGGAACTTTCCGGGACATATTGATTTCAAAAGACAATTCATTTGTGTTAGAAATCAATTACCTAATGACATCCATGTCCCCGTAGCTCAGCTGGATAGAGCAACGGTTTCCTAATTCCCTTTCCCATCTATTTTTTTATTGATTATCAAGTATTTAGCACTATAATAACTGTGTCGCCTCGTGTCATTCTAGACATCTTTGCCCCCTATTTGTCACCTAATTTTCGAGGAATTTTTAGAATATGACCAGTATCAGGGGACGGGTGAGAATCACCGAATCTTTATTAAAGGCTCTAAGTACCAAACCAGCCTCCTTCGTTCTATGTGATGCTGAACAAAAAGGATTTCAGGTAAAAGGATATCCTTCCGGCCATATGGTTTATCAGGTTGAAGCTCGTTTAGGTGGCACCGGAGCCAATAAAAAGTTTAAGCTGGCGAACTATGCAGACATACCATTGCTGGAGGCTCGCGAGAGAGCCCGTGGAGCGCTTGATTTCATTCGCCAAGGCATTGACCCTTTACAGCAGAAGCGTAAGCGTACCCACGAAGGAATGTCCCTAAAGGACCTTATTGATGATTACCTTTCAAAGAGGGCGCTAAAGCCTAGAACAGTGCAAGACTATCGATATTTTGCCTCTCACCAATTCCGGCCCTGGCTTAATCGTAGAGTGTCAGATATCACATCTCATGAAGTGCTAGATTGGTACCATCGCGGAGCCAGTTCACCCACCCATACCGAAGGCGGATTTCGTTTTCTTAATTCGCTTATGCGGTACGCCATAGCTCTGGAAGTAATCAGCCAGAACCCATGCGAAAAAGTGACGCTATCTGGCATGAGGTATCGCATCAAAAGGCGGAAAACTCACGTTGAAGTTAATACTGATCTTTCAAAGTTTATTACTGCGCTTGCTACTAAACCTTATCAACGTGATAGCGAAAAAGTGGCCCGAGACTGTATCTTACTGATCCTAATCACAGGTTTACGCTCACAAGAAGCAAGGGCAATTCAGTGGAAACATGTAGATTTTGAAAGACGTTGCTTTACCATTCCAGATCCAAAGAACCACGAAGACCATACTATCCCCTTTACGCTGCTTATAAATTCAATTTTTAGATTTCGTTGGGAGAACCGTACAAAGTCTCCTTACGTCTTCAGATTATTAAATGATAAAAAGAGCCCTTACGTCACGAACTTCCAAAAAACCCTAAATAATATTTGTACATTAGCTAAAGTTCCGCGTGTAACCCCCCATGATGTGAGAAGAACATTTGCAACTCTCCTAAACTCAGAGGATGTTGGTTACGCCGATTTAAAAATGCTAATGAATCACAAGAGCAAAGATATAACCGCCGGTGTTTACATTCAGCCGGATATAAATAAACTAAGAGTGATCCTTAACAAATTGTGTTGGAGACTAGATTTAATGTTTCCCTTCTTCCTGGTCGAAAATGGCTATTCACCTTATGCCAAGGACACTTTGTCTTCTTATATATATGGACGAGGCAATCCGATTCCTTCTCCCGTTTCAGAAGCTGACCACTATCGGAATGACCCTACGGCTATTATTTTGGAGGAAATGGATTTCTTTGATGAACGGATTGGCGAATTTAAGTCTAACTGAAATCAGTGAGATCAGAGACACGGCACTTCAGAATTTTGGACATTTTAAAAAGGCTTAGAAAGGGAGGGTTCCTTAGCCCTCGCTCTAACAAGCTAACATAAGTAGCATCCCAATCGCATTCCCCTGCGAGGGTCTGTTGGGTTAGCCCCATAGCCTGGCGGCGCTCCTTAAGATTTTTCCCCAATATTTTCAATGCTTGAGCATCACTTGACATACTTTCTATCGTGAATCATAGTGACCAATAGTCCACGGACTGTCAGTCATATTTCTATATTTGATTATCGTTTAAGGAGTTTAAACATGGACGATTTCGACAAAGTATTTTCTGAAAATCAGAGATTTAGAGCAGGCTTATCAAGTATGACCAGAGCCAAACCCCGCTCGAAAGGAGTTGGAAGACTTACTTTTTTCAGTGCCACTTGCCTCTTGAATATCTTCCTTGGCATCTTTTTAAAAGTTGTTTCCGAAGATTTTCTAGCTGGTGGCCACCCCATTCTCTTCTGGACAGGTTTCCTGTTATACACAGGTCTTACAGGCTACTCCGTATTTTTGCGTCTCGTCGCTTTAGGGTCCCAAAAGTGCTATGAGTTCGGTTTATTATTTTTCTGTCTCTTTTCTTTTTTAGGATGGTGGGCATTTAATTCTCTTCTTCATCACAATGATCTCTCCGCTTTTTCTGCATCAACGTTAAATGCTTTGTTTGGATTTATAGTTTATGTACCCCTGTATATTTTACCGAACGGCTTCTTTGATAAATCCTCACTTCGAAGCCAACGCAAACAACTTGAGAAAGAGAAGAAGCAGTTAGAGACACTTCAAAACATTCAGAATCTAAAAAACGACATTGAAAACCTCAAACTTAACAACCGTGCCTAAGTGGGAATATGGGCGGGGTGATAGTACCTCCGAGATTAAGCGTATAGTTTAAACTCCTCTAATCCTCCACAACGCATAGAAGCTTGCAATAACCATGAGAATTAAGCCAATTAGCGCCCCAACTAGTGCTCCGTATAGCTGTTCCAAGAGAATTCTCTTCTCAATAATTTTTATATATCAACTTCTACGGCATTGTTTGTATTTAAGCGAAACTTTTCTACTTTAATAATTTTTATCGTTCTCTCATCGAGATACCTTAATTTTAAACTTTTTACAATTTCTTCAACGAGCTCTGTGCCCACAACGATACCTTTATCGTCATACGGATGATGTGCACTAAGGAATAAAAGATTCTGATCTCCTTCCCAAAAGCAAAACACATTTTTATTCCAAGGAAGCTTAGAAAAGCCATTTGAAACATCTTCTGCAACCTTTGCACCCATGGTTGACGGAAGACTTCCTGCTGTTAGCAACACTCTGTAGAAGACCCTATGCACGCTAAGATGCTCAATAATAGATTCGATAGGAGTTCCTGCATCAATCGGCATCTCATGCCAATCTGAGTAACAACCACTGAACTCATAATCGACTTGCCTTAATGCGTCGGCCTTAGACTCATGCCAAGTACTACCTACTTTTTTCCCTTTTGACGTGTAACGATCGAATTGAAAACCTGTTGGCTTTTTTTCGATAGCAAGAAAATCAGGATAGGCCATTTCTTGCCTAATAATTTTTCCTTTTTGGTTAATGTAAGAGCAAGAAGCTCTGAAATAATAATATTGCTCATAATTTCTTCATTTTTTTGTTATAACTTTCATGTCTAATAAACCTTTCGTTTTTTTAGCGGCAGCTATAACTTTCTGCCATCGTGGATCGTCGATAAATGTAGGTGGTAGCCTACCTTCTTTGTTGGTTTCTATGCATAATTTTCTAACCATTTCTGCAAGATCCTGAAGTAAATCTAATTGATTAGGGTAGAGTCCTGTATCTTTATGCTTTAAAAAATCTTCGACTGCTGCATCGTCTAAAAACCCCATAAACGCTTCGTCGGGAGTATCGATTTCAGGCCCAGTTCCAAACCACGCTCTACGTTGTCCCTCTTCATTTGCAAGCCACGAAACTGCATCTTCTACAATTTTTAGCCAGACCCCCATGTCCGTAGACATTTTACTTATCTCCTAAATTGAAACTGGTCGTATGGTATATGAGCTTCTGGGGTTTTCCCTGGCTCAGGCGCATAAATAGGATTCCCATTTACATTTCTGAAAGAGCCATTTTGGTCTATAACATATGGCACATGTTGATGAGGATAAGGACTTTCTAAATCTGCTGGCATAACACGAACCCTATCATTGCTATTCATTGGGTTAATATATTGCATACCACCATTCTTTCCAGATGGTTTTTCAATCCAGTTTGACGGAATCCCTACAGGCTTGGTAGGTGTAATTGTACACTGTCCCGCTGGTTCAACCGGAGTTGTAGGCGCTGGCCTCATTCGAAAGTTCGCTGTTGCACCCTGTTCGTATGTTTTCAACTCTGTCTCGAGTGTCGGATCATTAAGCCTTCCCACTCTCATTTTTGCTTCAGCTAGTGACATGCCCTGCTTGTTGGCGACCTGTTCTAGCAGTTTGTCCTTCTCAAAATCATCGAGACCTTGCTCAAGCCCAAATCTGTCCGTCCACATATAAGGGTTGTTATCTACATAGGTGTATGTATTAATCCCCCCCCATAATCCGATAGGGTCGGACTGCAGATACCGCCCGCCCCCCGTCAGTTTGTTCGAATTATAATCCCTGAACCCGTTATGGTTGAACCCTGTCACATCCGCGATCTGCCCACGAAATCTTAAATTCATATTGATCGAGGTCGTCAGGGTCGCTGCGCCATTCGGATCATAGTTCCCCGTCCAGACTGTTGTCTTGCTGGAGTTCGTAGCTTTCTGAGGTGTACCCAGATAATCCGTGTGGATATAACTGACTGTACTGGTACCCGGTGCCACGACAGCAATCGGGAAACCATCTTCAAGATACACATAGTCGTACTTGGTTCCAGAACTGGTCTCGGTCAGGATATTGCTGTTCGCATAGGTTAGCACTCTTGTCGGTGTCGTTCCCACCTTGGCACTCAGACGTTGCCCAAAGGCATCATAACCATACGTACTGGTTGTCCCGGAGACCACTGCGGTCGCCATCTGGTTCGCCTTGTTGTAAGTAAAGGTCGGGCTTGCCCCCATCGCGGTGATGTTGCCGCTGGAGGTATAGCTGAACGCACTGCCGTTTGCGACGGTCATCCGGTTGGACGTGGAACTGATCGTGTAGGCGGTTGCCCCGAACGCTGTCCGGTTGCCCGCACTGTCATAGGTCAGGTTGATATTGGTCCCGTATGAGCCCGAAGCGTAATTCAGCCATCCTGCGGAGTTGTATTTCAGGGTCTGGTTATTGATGGCGGCAACATTGTCCAGAATACTGGTGATGTTGTCGTTCGCGTTATAGCCATAGCTGCTGTAGTAGATATTGCCCGTGCCAACATCCTTGATGTCCGTTGTGCGGTAATCGAGGTCGTAGGTTCGTGCATCCGTGACAGCATTGCCCCAGGTCATCGACTTAACAGGACCGAATGGCATGTGGGTTACAGAGGTAACGATGTTCACTGCACTGCCTGACGGTGGCTTATTCGTAACGGATGTCACCTGCCCTGCACTATCGCGGACATAACTTACCATCCAGCCGGAACTGGCGTAGGTGATGGTTTTGTAGCGTCCGGCGCTGTCATAGGAGAAAGCGGTGTTATAAGCATTGCCGCCCGTCATTGTCCGGTTGTTGGCGGTAGGAAGACCACGCTCCTCATAGTTCAGAGAGAGGTTGCCAACCTGATCGCTGGCCGAGGTCAATTGCAAGATACCCTGCCCGTGACCGGCTTGATCATAGGTAAAGGCAGCTCGTAATGTTGCATCTGCCGGATAGGTCCGGGTGAGGATACGATCAAGAGCATCATAGGTCATGTTGGTGACATAGCCATTGGCCTCCGTCATCTGGGAAACATTACCATCACTGTCGAACTTCAGAACTGTTGTACCCCGGTCCGGCGATACTTCCCGGATCATTTCTCCGAAACCGTCATAGGTGTAGTTAGTGACCTTGGAGCGAGGATCGGTAACGCTCAATACATTGTTATCGGTATTATAGGTAAAGGATGTCAGGTTCGTAGCGGGGTCTTTAAAAGTCGTATTGCGATTTAAAGAATCATATTGAAGCGTATTCACCTGACTGAGAGGATCCATAATGGTCAAAATATTACTATTGGAATCATATCCAAATGTCGTGGTTTGCCCCATGCCGCCAACAGAGGTCAATATGCGACCCATCGCATCATAGGTTGCCGCCCATTGGCGCTTGGTGAGGGCAGAGGAATCCTTCCAGAGTTGTTGAGTTACGCCGCCCGCAGAGTTCAGAGTTACGACCTGGCTCTCCCCCAGAATGTTGGTGATGGATGTCAGACGGTGAGCTGCGTCATATCCATAGGAAAGATAGGAGTTATCCGGGAGGGTGTATTTGATAACATTCCCAGCACTGTCATATTGAAGAGAAGTTGTTAAATTCCCCCCTGACGCCATAAAAAGAATACTGGAAGTCAACCAGTTCCGCGCGTTATAGACATAGCTTGTCAGCACCCCATTCGGATCGGTAATGGTTAGCGGCAAGCCGCCCGAGGTATAAGTTAGAACTGTTGACGAATGCCCAAGCGCATCAGTGCTGCTTGTCAGTGTTCCTCCACTGTACGCATATGTCATTTTTGCTACCACATCGCTACGAGGAAGCTGCGCCGTGAGGAGTTGTCCTGTGCTATTCCAAGTGTAATTCCAGTTACGAACTGTCCCGCTGGTAAAATATGGCACTGATTGACTGGCTTGGTCTTTCAGACTGCGATTTAAAAGCCTCCCTGAGCTATCAAAGTTCAGCGTTGTAATCAGCTGAGGCTGGTAAATCATGTAAGGAAGGTTTGGCCAGACGGAACTGTAACTGATCATAGTTGTGCGAGCCACGGCGCTGCCGACAGCTTCATTTATGGTTATTGGATCGCCATTCACATTGTTAACGTAGGTTGTTAGGTTCCCGTTCCAGTCGGTTTGGCTATTTAAATATCCGTTTGAGTCGTAAGAAATCCTCCTTGCTGCAGCAGCTACATTGCCATTCGCTGCGCGATAAATTTCGGTGATCTTTGGGACACCTTGGAGAACAGTAAATTTATAAGTTTGCTGAATGCCCAAGGGGCCTATTACGACCCGTTCTCCCGTTGTGCTATTGTAGGAGATTTGGGTAAGTTCAGCCCCTCCAGCAAACTGGCTCGATATACCTTGACCGAGGTTATTATAAGCCCACGTTGCATAGCGACTACCATTTTCATCGACAACACCAGTAAGCGCAAAAGGATAATTTAAGTTCTCATAGAGGTAACTTTGGCTTGTTGCGGGGCTGGTATTATAACTTACACTCGATAGAACATCCTGATTTGCGCTAGTAAAATGCAGGTAGCCGTACGAAAGGGTCAGGAAATCTGGCGTTGTTACGCCTACCAGCAACCCTGCTGAAGAATAATTAAATCCGAGAGATCTATTATAAGAATCGGTAACATTCGCGATCCTCCCGCTACTATTATAATTTAGTATCTGGGTATAGCCATTCCTGAATTTGATCGAGTCTAGACGTCCCCTACCATATGCAGACGAATAGGTCTCAACGGTGTCGTCAGCGTCCGTTAAGACCCAGGTAGAGCCCACTGTATTCAACTTATAGCTTACGTCAGTGTCAGTAGTCCAACTACCTGCGGAATAAAACCCAAGAATGGAGCCGTCCGACCGTTCTGCAATAACTGCAGAAGGTGAAATGATGTGAAGATATCGATCAAAATTTAAACGCCAATTCGATCCCATAGCTAAAGCATATGTATCAAGCGCTGCCAAACTATTATAATATCTCCTTAACGCCAGAGGGTTTTGTCCGCTAGTCGTGTAATCAGTTATTTGATCGAAGACATTACCACTACCTAAATCAATTGGTTCGCCTACTGCGCATCCGCCTGGGCGGGCACATGCTATTCCAATCGCCTTGCTTCCCGTCCAAAAACCCCTTGGAGGATGAAGAACAATACCGGCTTTGACTAAGACGCCACTACTGTACAATGCTGCTTGGTCATAGTCGCCATTTCCCCACCGTGTCGTAAGCGTCATATTGGAAGGATCGCCCGCTGTTAGCTGCCACGCTGTAATCTGGCCATTTGTAAATTGAAAGTTTGCCTCAGATAAGTTGTTATTTAATGAACCAACACCTGAGCCGGACATTGAGAATGCTAAAAGCCAGTTGGACACAAACCCACCAGTATAATTACTACTGGGGAGAACCACAGTGACAGATGCGGTAATGGAGCCGCTTGAATAGCATTGAGATGAGGGGACAAATAATGCGAGGCAATCTGCATAGCTATAAGCTGGCCCCGTGTAGGTGAAGGTCTCTATTACATCGGCTTTAGCGCGAGGTAAAAAACTCAGCAGCGCTAATATGGCAATCGCGCCAGTGAGTATTGCTTTATTAAGTCCCATTTAAATTTTTTTCCTAGAAGATCTTACGCGAGAATCGACGCAACTAGCGTATGCAGTTTAAAATTTACTACAAGTTATTTGCGCTCCGCGAATGACATTGTAAGGAAATGGAAGACCTATTTATTCCGCATCTTCCCAGAATCGAAAAAATTTAAAATTCAAAAGAAAATGAGAAAGCTAAAAATAAATTCGTTTTTATTAGATTAGAGAAATCTATTATTCAGGTTGACGGTGGGTAATTTTTCCTTTTTGCCTCTTCACCATTTGCGCTTAAACAAAGTTCCTATTCATGTATACACTCAAGAGCAACTTCAATTTACGAACAGCGATGCAATCCTGTTAATTGATCGTATTTTTAGAAGTATTTTTGACATTTATGGTGAAAACGGAACGCCTGAAAAAACGGAAGACGTTATTCCTTTCTTAATTGCGAGTAGGATTGCCTACTCATTGAAGCTAGTCGCATCCGATGGGAACTATAGAACCAAGCTTAAACGATCTAGATTTAAAGGAAGTAACTAAGAAAGAGGAAAGAGCATGGTCTTACGACCCTAGTAGTATTTCATTGATATCGATCTTTTAGGACTTTACCTTATTAGAATTATTAATCCTCTCCATCCACTACTACAGTTTTTTGAACAATCCCTTGAATTGTTGATGCTGGATTTCATTCGGATGGATCATAGGAGTTATCCCCCCCTTTAAAAACAAGACTCAAAATGGCGAGTTATTCTTAAAAAGGGGAAATGTAGGTTCTGGAGGTCTTCACCCAGGACGTTATAATGATCATTTGTATTGAAGCTCAAATGGCGGAGGCGTGCAGCTTATGTCCTCGACCTTGCTTCAGTTTGCATACTGCAGGGTTATGATTAGTTAAAATCAAGCTCGCTTAAGAGGCCTACAAACGACCTAATAAGCGCCCAAGGTTGCTATGTAAAGCATTGCCTTGGTAACTTTGGCTTCCTGTGGTCTTGCTCGGGGGGGTTAAGTGGTAATGATCCCACATCACTATAATTTAGACAGGCATTCGCCCCAACACGATGAGCTATAATTGTCCCTATTCTCTCATATAATTGACCTTATGTCAATAGCTTCGTTTGAAAAACGTAGTAAATTTGTGTTTTTGGTCGCGTTTTAAGAATAATACATCGTAGTTTCGGCAGGAAAGCCCGGTTTTCGGGTGTTTTCAGTGAATTTTCAGAGAGAAATATACATCTCAGCACCAAAATTTGGGTATATGAATGCTTCTCCATGTATTTCGAATGAAAAAAATACATCGGAAAAGTGGATTTCGAAGTTAGGCAACCCTGACGACCTACTAGTTTTCCTCCCCCCCCTCTCCCGAAGTAAAACTGTGGCTTACTGATTGATACTATTGCTATGAATTGCTATTAATAAGCCCATTACCAATCTCAGGAAGTAATCTGCGCAGGAAACTAAAATGTCGCCCCCATGTCACTCATGGATACTTACTAATGAAACGCAGCTTATCCAACTCCTTGAAATAAAACGAAAAGTCCCCGTAGCTCAGCTGGATAGAGCAACGGTTTCCTAAACCGTAGGCCACGTGTTCGAATCACGTCGGGGACGCCATTTTTTACAAATCTATGGAGTGCTTATGCAAGGGGTTCCGTGCGGAACAAGGTAACGCGCAATCCGCCATGCTGTACCGGGGCGGTTGCAGGTAAAAATGGCAGGCCGGTCGAATTCGCCAGAGCCGTATCGGTCGTGATAATCCCGATACGCCAGTTTGAAAAACGGCTGCGTAATACTTCCCCGAGCGTTTGATAAAGCGGCATCAGTTTTCCCTTATCTCCGATACGTGTACCGTAAGGCGGGTTCACGATGACAAGGCCGGGTATGCCGGTTGGCGGTGTAATTTCGCTGATCGTCTTCTGGCTGAACGTTGTTAATTGACTTACACCCGCGCGTGCAGCGTTTTCACAGCTCATATTTACTGCGCCCCCGTCCCTGTCGCTGCCATAGACATGAAACTCAGACGGGGCTTGCCGTTGAACGCTTCGCATCTTTTCCCAGGCTGGCTGATCGAAATTGGCGAATTTCTCAAACGTGAAATGCCGCGACCGTCCGGGATTGAGGCGGGCCGCAATTTCTGCGGCCTCTATTACGAAAGTGCCTGAACCGCACATCGGGTCGTAAACCGGCTCCAGGCCCTTGTATCCGCATTGTTGCAGGAAAAGCGCCGCCATATTTTCGCGCATCGGTGCTTTATTGACTGATTCCTTATAGCCGCGCTTGTGCAACAGATCACCAGACGTATCGACGCTGATCGTGCAGATATCACGCTCAATGCGCGCCATGACGGTTATTTCCGCATCCGGCGAATGCGTGGCTTTCAGCGTTTCAGTAATGGCTTTCCCGATCCGCTCGGCTGCGGCACCTGAATGATAGATGCGGGATTTAGAACAGGTAACCTCGACACGGAAAGGCACGTCAGGATTGAGGATTTTCCCCCACTCTACCTCGCGGGCGCGTTTGTCGAGTTGGGAAAGATGCAAAACCTGGAAAGAAGCGATGCGCGCCAAAATACGCGAAGCACCGCGAACCCATAAATTTGCCCGCCAGACTTCCGGCCAGCCCCCCTGAATGGTAACGCCGCCGGGGATCGCTTTTGCCTGCTTGAATCCTTTGGTACGAACTTCATCGTAAAGCAAGTTTTCAAGGCCCGGTGCGGTGGCAAGAAAAATTTCAAAATCTTTATTTGTACTCATGTTTATGTGTAACCTGTCGGCCGAAAATACTCAAATACGGGAACGACAAAATTATGTAGGTAGTCGCGTCATCCCGGGTTTTTCTAAATATATCATTGATAATACTTGCATTAATAATTTTGTACCGTATCGTAGGATAATCAAGTCAGCAGAGAACGCTCTGGAGACGCCATTTCTTAAATGAGGGTGACGCCACATGAACGCTTTCCAAATTATTGCCGCGATTCTTACCTTTGCGGCTCTGGGCGGTTATATCAACCATAAGTATCTCGGTTTTCCGACGACGATAGGCAATATGCTTGTCGCGTTGCTGGTATCGCTTACAGCGGTATCCCTGCATAAATTCGGCTATATCGACCTGACCTTCGCGCAGGATATCGTTTCGCGCATTGATTTCTCCGAAGTGCTTCTGCATGGCATGCTCTCCTTCCTGCTGTTTGCTGGTGCCCTGCACGTTAATCTTGATGACCTGAAGACTGTGCGTTTGCCCGTGGCGATTCTGTCCACGCTTGGCGTTGTCATTGCGACCTTTGTCACCGGCACAGCCATCTGGTATGGGGCAGCGATGGTGGGTATTGCGATGCCTTATATTTATTGCCTTGTCTTCGGTGCGCTCATTTCACCGACCGACCCGATTGCGGCGCTGGCAGTTCTGAAGCAGGCGAACGTTTCCAAAAACCTCTATTTTAAAATCGGCGGGGAAAGCCTTTTCAATGACGGCATGGGCATC
Organism: Micavibrio sp.; assembly: GCA_028290825.1. GTDB lineage: Bacteria > Pseudomonadota > Alphaproteobacteria > Micavibrionales > Micavibrionaceae > Micavibrio. The sequence goes on along the minus strand of JAQGJB010000092.1, from coordinate 26,436 downwards.
GTCGTGTTCATGACGTTGCTCGGCATCGCCACGGGGGCAAGCCAGCCTAATGCTGCGGAAATCGGCCTGAACCTTCTTCATGAAGGCGTTGGTGCGATCGTTCTCGGTCTACTGCTCGGTTATGTGGTCATGCGCTTTCTAGCTACGATTGACCAGTACAAGGTTGAAATCATGCTGACCCTGGCGCTCGTTGCCGGGGGGAATGCGCTCGCCGAATATCTTCATGTCTCCGGTCCGATCTGCATGGTAACGGCGGGTCTTGTCATCGGTAATCATGGCCGCAAGCATTTGATGTCGGATACGACCCGCGAACACCTCGATGCATTCTGGGAACTGGTGGACGAAATCCTCAACGCCATTCTCTTTATGTTGATCGGTCTTTACATGATCGTCATACCGATTACCCAAAACGATCTTGTCCTCGGCTTCCTTGCGATCATCACGGTTCTGCTGGGGCGCTGGGTCAGTGTCAGCCTGCCGATCACGCTGCTAAGCTTCCGGCGAAAATTCGAGCGTGGCACAATTCGCCTGATGACCTGGGGCGGATTGCGCGGCGGAATCTCGATCGCCCTTGCCCTGTCGCTGCCGGAAAGCCCGGAAAAGTCGATCATTGTGCCGGTGACTTACATTGTCGTTCTGTTCTCGATCCTGGTACAGGGCCTGACCTTCAAGCGCGTGATCCGGCTGGTGCTTGGCCCGCAGAAGTGATTTGAAAGAATAGTTCCATACATATGCATGATTACGCGCGTATTTTTATCACTGCGCTTTGCCTTGATCAATTCCGCCTTTGTCTTAGGTAAGAGAACGGGACTGAAAATCCCTTCTTTAAAACCTATCAGGAGCAAACAATGTCACTTTATTTCACAAAAATTCTCGGCTGCGCCTCCGTTCTGGCCATTATGGCCGTAACTCCTGTTTTGGCCGATACCGTTCGTGCCGGACAACAGGCGCAGGATCAGGCCCAACCCGGCAGCGTCGAAGCCAAAGCCAACCCGCGCGGTGTTGAAGTCACCAAGGACGACATCAAACAGGGCCTGGATAATACCAAGGACAGCATTTCCAAAACCACGCATAAAGTTGCAAACGCAGTGGATGAGAAATATCACGATGTAAAAGCTGTCGTTCTTGGCAAAGACCAACAGGGCACGACTTTCGACCACACCACCTTCCAGACCAGCTATTCCGCCAAAGCCATCATTGGGCAGTCGATCAAGGATACGCAGGGTAAAAACGTTGCGAAGATCCATGACATCATTCTCGACAAGGATGGAAACGCAAAATCCATCATCGTGCAGGATGGCGGTTTCTTCGGTGTCGGCGGGAAAATGGCCGCGCTGAATTACGCGAGTGTTGTGAAAAGCAGCGAAGATGCGGAAATCTTAATGCCCCTCTCTAAGGACACCGTAAAGAACGTTGCTGAATTTTCTTACAAGCCGACAGAAACCGCAGGCGTTAACGTTCTTCCCGCGGACGGCGTCAGCCTGAAGGAAGTTCTGGCATCCAGCATCCTGACACCGGATAGCAAGAAACTGGCGTCAGTCGACAATGTCATCATGAGCAAAGGCCAGGCAACCAAACTGATCGTCGGGTTCGACAAAACTCTGGGTCTGGGCGGTGAAAAGGCGGCTCTTGATTTCAGCGATGCGAAGCTGACCCGCGAAGAAGGCGGCAAAGTCACGCTTCAGTTATCAGCGGCGCAGTCCTCTTCGTTCGACAACTACAAAAAGAGCGTCAGCAAAACAAACTAATCCAGTTGGGGGGTGCCGGGTTTGGCTCCGGGCGCGGCGCCCCCCTCCTTATCCCGGAGTTTTTCCACATTGAAGGAGACTGGCATGAACAAGGACATTTTTTCAGGAAAATGGAAACAGTTCAAAGGCGACCTCCAGAGCAAATGGGGAAAACTGACAGATGACGATCTTGAAACGATTAACGGCGATATTGAAAAACTCGCCGGTAAACTTCAGGAATCTTACGGCCTGACACGCGATCAGGTTGAAAGCCATCTGGCAGAAATGAAGGATACGTCGCATACCGCATCATAATCGCTTCCCCTGGCGGTTTGTGCGTCTGCACGTCAGACTGAAGGCACCCCGCCCCGGGTGCCTTCAGCGTTTTTCAGGCCCTGTTATTTATATACAAAACGATGATGATGAGTGTTTTGCAGTGCCGTATTCGCACATAATCCCGGCTTGATCCTACCCGGCAAGGCGTTACAATCTGACAATCAATATTGATTCTGGAAGGCTGCCGTTCATGAAAGTTCTCGTTCCCGTCAAACGCGTCATCGACGCCTATGTTTCCATACGGGTCAAGGCCGACCAGACTGGTGTTGAAACCGCCAATGTGAAAATGTCGATGAACCCTTTCTGTGAGATTGCGGTGGAAGAAGCCGTGCGCATGAAAGAAGCCGGAACGGTCAGTGAAATCGTCGTTGTCTCGGTTGGCCCTGCCAATGTCCAGGAAACCATGCGCACCGCGATGGCGATGGGTGCCGACCGCGGCATCCACATTAATACGGATGAAGAGATTCAGCCTCTGGTCATGGCGAAACTGCTGAAGGCGGTGGTTGAGAAAGAACAACCCGGCCTCGTCCTGACCGGCAAGCAGGCTATTGACGGCGAAAACAATCAGACGGGGCAGATGCTGGCCGCGCTTCTTGAATGGCCGCAGGGCACCTTTGCGTCAAAGATCGTTCTGGAAGGCGGCTCCGCCACGGTTACCCGCGAAATCGACGGCGGGCTGGAGACTTTAAAGCTGAAAATGCCCTGCGTTGTGACGACCGATCTTCGGCTCAATGAACCGCGTTACGCCGCCCTCCCCAATATCATGAAGGCCAAGAAAAAACCTCTCGACAGCGTGACCCCTGCCGATCTGGGCGTCACCGTCGAACAGAAAATCAAAACACTCAAAGTGACCGAGCCACCAAAGCGCAAGGCCGGAATCAAAGTGGCCAATGTCGAAGAACTGGTCAGCAAACTGAAAAACGAAGCGAAGGTCATTTAAAATGAGCATTCTTGTCATTGCCGAACATGATAACAAAACCCTTAACGCCGGAACGCTGAACACCATCACCGCGGCCGCAAAACTAGGCGGCGATATCCATGTGCTGGTCGCCGGTTCAGGCAGCCAGTCTGTCGCCGACGAAGCCGCGAAAGTTTCCGGTATTGCCAAAATACTGCACAGCGACGATGCGGCCTATGCCCATGGCCTTGCCGAAAACCTTGCAAAACTGGTGGTCAGCATTGGCAGGAATTACAGCCATATCCTGACCCCGGCCTCGTTCTTCGGTAAAAATGTCCTGCCTCGCATTGCAGCGCTGCTGGATGCGCCACAGGTTTCCGATGTGATTGCGATTGAATCCGCCGATACGTTTGTGCGTCCGATCTATGCGGGCAATGCGCTGTCCACGGTGCAGGTTTCCGCACCATTAATGGCGATCTCCATCCGCCCGACCGCGTTCGATGCGGCGGACCGTGACGGTTCGGCGACAGTTGAAGCACTCGCCTCCACCGGGGATACCGGCCTCACCACCTATGTCAGCCAGGACGTCGTTAAATCGGAACGCCCGGAACTGCAGACCGCGAAAGTGGTTATTTCCGGCGGGCGCGGCCTTGGTAACGGCGAAAATTTCCAAAAATATCTCCTGCCTCTGGCGGATAAACTCAATGCTGCGCTCGGTGCATCGCGCGCGGCTGTTGATGCCGGGTATGTGCCAAATGATTATCAGGTGGGGCAGACAGGAAAGATCGTCGCGCCAAATCTTTATATCGCCATAGGTATCTCCGGCGCGATCCAGCATCTGGCCGGGATGAAGGATTCGAAAGTCATCGTCGCCATCAACAAGGATGGCGACGCGCCGATTTTCCAGGTGGCGGATTACGGCCTTGTCGGCGATCTTTTCGAAATCCTGCCGGCGCTTGAAAAGGCGCTGGGCTAAAGCCTGAAATAATGCGTCACCGGGAGTTTCATCATATCGATGATATGCCCGTTCATGGCGTTGATCAGTTCGTTCCGTGTTGCGCCACCATGCAGTTTCAGTTCGGCATCAAGCGCATAAATCGAAAACACGAAGGTTGCCGCCCCTTTCGGGCTGCACGGGCCGACATAGCCGACAGGTCCGGCCTCGGTCATGGCCTGACCGATTCCCTTATCGTCCATTGGAATTTTGGGCAGGGCCTCACCCAGTGAGGTCTGCGACGCGGGAATATTATAAACGCCCCATTGCAGAGGTTCACCGCGGCCTCTGTCCGGCCCCTCCATCAGGATGACGAAGCTTTTCGTACCCGAGGGGGCATTAGACCAGGTCAGTGGCGGGGAAACGTTCTTCTGATTACATGTGTAATAGAGGGATATTTTTTCTCCCGCCTTCAACTGAATACTGCTCAGTTTGATTGCGCCCGCAGTTTTGCCGACCTGCAACTTCGCGCGCCCTGAATTTTCTGCCGGGATTGCGGGCGGCGGGGCATTGGCAACAACCGCTGCGGCCACCACTTTCGGCGGCGTGGCGGCGGCGGTTACCGTATCGTCATAGCCCAGCATATCGCGTTTATATCGGGCCTGTTCTTCCGGCACAGGTGGCGGGGCCGTCATAACTGCCGTGGGGGCCGCTACCGGAACCGGCCCTGTTGCCGCCGTATTTTTATTCCGGGTCATCATCATTGCCCCGCCGCCGACCACGGAGAGCAGAACGACACCACCGATAATTTTAGGCAGAATTTCACGCATGATGTTTATCCCGTAAAACGATTGACGATGTCTTCGATCCGTTTGACATGCTGCGTCTGGCGGCGGCAAAGCTCGACCAGAAGCGGGTAGAGAGAATAGAGAGCGCAGCGTGCGTCATGAAAATCCGGCGCGATCGGCCTTATCTCATTATAGCGTTTGAAGAATGTTTCGCCAAATGTCCCGTATAGGTAAATCGCGGCCAGTTCTATTTCCGGATCGGCGTAATATATCGCAGGATCTATAAAAGCCGCCACTTTACCACCATTCAGGATAAAATTTCCCGGCCATAGATCGCCATGGACCAGACCCGGCTTTGCGGTATTGCCGATATACTGGTCCAGTTTTTCACCAAGTCTGGTGATTTTGATCATCAAAGACGCATCGATCAGTCCGCCCTCCAGCGCCGCCGTTGCAAGCGGGCTGAGCCTGTAATCACGGAAAAACACCGGCCAGCTCAGTTCAAAATGGTTGGGCTGGATGATGGAGGAAATCGCGGTGTCGCGCTCCAGCCCAAAAAAACGGGTCTGCACGGAATGCAGGGCCGCCAGTTTTTCGGCCGCATCGGTTTCCACCGTTGCCTCGACCGTGCCGCTGCCGACGATGAAATCCATCAGGATTGTGGTCTTGTCGTACCAATACACTTTCGGCACGCTGAGCTTTCCCTGACGGTTCAGGTATTCCAGCATCCATCCTTCGATCTCAAGATCCGCGCTGCCGGTCGAATCGATACCCTGGGGTAAAATTTTTCCGATCATCCGGCGCTTGTCATCAAGGTCGACAAGATAGAGATGCGAATTCTGTCCGGCGGCATAAAAACGAATATCGGCGATCTGGATTCCGGTGCGTTCCTCAATTTTTTCGCGCAACCTCCTGCCCTCTGATTCCCGGATCATCTCAATGTTCCTATCAGGCCGGTGACGCCCCGTTCGACGAGATCGAGGACAATTTCAAAATCCCGCTCCTCGCCGTAATAAGGGTCGGGAACCTCTTCGTACCCGCTGTCTTTCGTGTAATCGAGAAACAAAGCCAGTTCCGCGCGCGATGCCGGCGGCGCCATGGCGATCAATGCCTCATGATGACCTTTGTCCATCGCCAGAATGAGATCATAGGTATTGAAGTCGTCCAGCTTCACTTTCCGCGCACGAAGCGGTGTCAGGTCATAACCGCGGGTCTTCGCCATCGCGATTGTGCGCGGGTCCGGCGCGTCGCCGATATGATAACCCTGTATTGCGGCGGAATCGGTTTCGATGTCCAGACCCTTGGCGTGATGGCGCATCACGCCCTCCGCCGTTGGCGACCTGCATATATTCCCGGTGCAGACGAACAGGACGCGCTTCATGAGATTTTCCGGGTTTTGCGGGTAAAGGCCTTGAAAATCTTCAGCGTTTCGGCGCTGACATGATGCTCCACACCCTCCGCATCGAGTTCGGCAATATCATCGGGCACGCCGATGGCTTTCAGGAAGTCGGTCACGACCTGATGCCGTTCACGGCACTTCGCGGCCAGCTCACGGCCTTCATCGGTCAGGAACAGGGAACGGTATTTTTTATTGACGACCAGACCCTCGCGGTTCAGGCGCAGGATCACCTTGTTCACGGTCGCATGCGAAACTCCAAAACGCGTGGCCAGATCAACCACACGCGCCTCCCCCTGGGTTTCGATCAGATCGGCGATCAGTTCGACATAGTCCTCCGCCGTTTCCGTCTGGTGGGCTTCGCGCACACGGTTGAAACGCAGGGCCTGGTGTTCCGGGTCTGCGGGGATGATGATTTTGGGCGGCATTTCTTTGGTCATACTAATCTCCCGCTATAGCCCAGACGCCAATCAGAAGAAGCATCCCGGAGACGAAGGATAAAAACCATCCCGAAAACAGGTAGGCCAGCATTGAGATACCGGCTTTATTATCGCGCATAATAATAGCACCGGGAAGAACCGATATAACAATCATGGTCAATTGGTGCGTATTTAGCCACGACCACCCGGCCATAGCGAAAAAATAGGACACCAGGCTCAGGACAACGAAAATAACGGGACAAAGGAAGACACAGGCCGCAAAACGGATATTGCAACTTTGCCTCATGCGAGGGAATCTTCTGTAAATACTCTCAAGCGTATTTCGGATGCCCATCGCAATTCCTAAAATCCCTGGCGTGGCGCAGAATTGCGCCTCTTCTATGATCGGCCATTCTGCAATTCCTGTCAAATTTGTTGCCATGGCTACACTTTGAGCTATATACTTCATTTATGATATATTCCGCAAAGACAGAGACCGCCTCGCTGGCCGAGGTTTATCGTACTGTAAAAGTACCACAAAACGCCGGGTTCTGGCGCAAGATGATGGCCTTTGCAGGGCCGGGTTATCTGGTCGCTGTCGGATATATGGATCCCGGCAACTGGGCGACCGACATCGCCGGGGGTTCCGCGTTCGGGTACACCCTGCTCTCGGTCATCCTGATTTCAAACCTGATGGCGATCCTTTTGCAATCGCTTGCCGCGCGCCTTGGCATTGCAACGGGGATGGACCTGGCGCAGGCCTGCCGCCGCCAATATTCGCGGCCCGTCTCGTTCGCGCTATGGATTTTATGCGAGATTGCGATCTGCGCCTGCGACCTGGCGGAAATCATCGGCACGGCGATTGCGCTCAACCTTCTCTTCGGCATGCCGTTGATGGTGGGGATTTCACTGACCGTGCTCGACACGTTCCTGATCCTGTTCCTGCAATCGAAGGGGTTCAGGTATCTGGAAGCCTTTATCATTGCCCTGATGGCGATCATCGCCGGATGTTTCATCGTGCAGATTGCCTTCGCGCAGCCTGATTTCGCAGCGGTTTTACAGGGGTATATCCCGACCACGGACATCGTAAAAAATCCTGCCATGCTGTATATCGCCATCGGCATTCTGGGGGCGACGGTGATGCCGCATAACCTTTATCTTCATTCATCCATCGTTCAGACGCGCGATTTCGGGCCGGACAGCAACTCCAAACGTGAAGCGATCAAATTCGCTACGCTCGATTCAACAGTTGCACTGTCGCTCGCGCTATTCATCAACTCCGCCATCCTCATTATGGGCGCGGCGGTGTTTCATACACGGGGAATGAATGAGGTCGCCGAAATTCAGGAAGCCCACAAACTATTTGCCCCGCTTCTCGGCACCAGCATCGCCAGCACATTATTTGCCGTTGCGCTTCTCGCCTCTGGCCAGAACTCTACCGTCACCGCGACGCTCGCCGGGCAGATTGTCATGGAGGGCTTTATCAGTATCCGCCTCGCTCCATGGCTTCGCCGTCTGATGACGCGCCTCATCGCGCTGGTCCCGGCGATGGTTGTCTGCTGGTTCTACGGCGAAAGTGGCACGGCGAAATTACTTGTCCTGTCGCAGGTGATACTCAGCCTGCAACTCCCTTTCGCGGTCGTTCCACTGGTCCAGTTCACCAGCAGCCGCAAAATGATGAACGGACACCACATTCCGGTATGGCTTGTGGGCCTCGCCTGTGTGGTGGCGGTTGTTATTATCGGTTTGAACATCAAACTTCTGGTGGATTTCTTCTTCTGATTTAATTGGCTTATTTCATTAGTTTTCCATATCTGTAAAATTCCTCATTCTTTTTACGAATAAAAGGGCGGAAATCCTTGACCTCGGACCGTAAATCCTTAAAACCGTGGGTGATAACTTTTAGAGTTCCTTTGAAACATGGCCGATTTACCACTCGATGACCATTCCATAAGCGTTCGCCTGGCTCAGTCCAGCGCGGAAATCGATGCCGCACAGGAACTGCGTTACAAAGTTTTTTATGAAGAACAGGCCGCGAAGCCTTCGGCAGAAATGGCCGTACGCAAACGTGACTTCGACGGCTTCGATCCGCATGCCGATCATTTGATCGTGATCGACAAGCGCGCAGGAAAAGAGCAGATCGTCGGCACCTATCGCCTTCTCAATCGTGCCGTTGCTGAAAAATATGGCCGCTTCTACACATCAGGCGAATACAATATCGACTCCATCCTGAACAGTGGCGCACGCGTTCTTGAACTCGGGCGCTCCTGCGTCCTGCCGCAATACCGTACACGCCCTGTGCTGCAGATGCTGTGGCAGGGTATTGCCGATTATGTGTTACAGCATGAAGTTGAAATGCTGTTCGGCTGCGCCAGCTTCCCGGGGACGAACCCGAATATTCTGGCGCGTCAATTATCCTATCTTTATCATTATCACCTTGCACCGCCGGAACTGTGCCCGAAGGCCCTGCCCGAGCGTTTCGTGTCGATGAACATGCTTCCGAAGGAAGACCTGAACCCGCGCGAGATCCTCAGCGAACTTCCACCGCTGATCAAGGGTTACCTGCGCATAGGTTCATTGATCGGGGACGGCGCCGTGATCGACGAACAATTCAACACCACCGATGTCTGCATCATCCTGCACACCAACATCGTGGCGGATCATTACAAAAAACACTATGAGCGCAAGGGTAACAAATCCTTCACGCCGTCTACCACATTCTCCAGCGACGATAACGTTGTGGATCTGAAGCAGAAAACCACGGCTTAATTCCCATGAAAAAACTGCGGATCTTTTACAAGGCCGCTCTCTTTACGCTGTGGTGCATTCTGATCGTGCCTCTGCAATGGATGACATTGCAATTCACTGGCGGAAAAGGTGCCTACACCCTGCCCTATTTCTGGCATAACCGTATCTGCCGCATCTTCGGACTGAAAGCGATTGTCGAGGGCACGCCGATGCATGACCGCCAGACTCTGTTCGTCTGCAACCATGTTTCCTATCTCGACATCCCGGTGATGGCCAGCGTCCTCCGGGCATCGTTCGTCGCCAAAAAGGAAGTGGCGGGATGGCCCGTTTTCGGCACCCTCGCCCGCCTGCAGCAGACCGCGTTCATCAGCCGGTCGCGCAATGATGCGCAAAAGGAAAAGAACGCCCTCACCACGATGCTCGACTCAGGCAAAAGTGTCATCCTGTTTCCGGAAGGAACCTCGACCGATGGGCGCGATGTCGTGCCGTTCAAATCGTCTTTGTTCAGCATGACGCTGGATGGCAACCGCAAAGGCATGCTGATCCAGCCGGTGACGCTGGTGGTCGAATCTGTCGATGGCCGTTCCGCCGAGGATCAATCGGTGCGCGATCTTTATGCCTGGTACGGCGATATGACCATGCCGCCGCATTTAAACGGCTTCACCGCCAGCAAGGGCGCGGTCATCCGCCTGGTCTTCCATGCGCCCATCGACCCGGCGGCGTATGAAGACCGCAAGACCCTGGCGGATGATTGCTGGCGTATCGTGCAAAGCGGCCTGGGTCAGCAAAAACTTGCAGGCGGGCTTGCCGCCTGATAATCATGTTCCCGTAGAACCGCGAAAAAGGACATATAAGATGAGCATTTCACCAGAAGAATCCGCCAAGATCCAAGCTTTCCTGCAGGAAAAATTCGGCAACAAGGGCATCACCGTGCGCAGCCGCGGCGCGCAAGTTTCAGACTCCGTCGAGATGCTGATCAACGGCGAATACCTCGCCGTGATCTACAAGGACGAAGATGAGGGTGAGACATCGTTCACTCTCAATATGTCGATCCTCGACATTGACCTCGACGGCGAGAAGGCAGCTTAAACCTAAGACAGTTTTATAATTTTATTGAACATTGAAAAGACGGGTGGGTTTCTCATCCGTCTTTTTTGCGCCTGTGAACACGACCGGATGTCCCGCATAAGGATCGGCGGGTTGTACCTGCACACTGCCCGCTGCGGCTGTACCGCCGGCTGCTGCTTTTGCTGCGGCATCGCGCGATGCTGCGGCCTGTGCGTTCTGCTGAGCCACTTCGGCAAAGTTTGCATTAACCGCGGCGCTGCGCTGCGCGCCGACGGCGGCGTTCTGGCGTTCAACGGCGGCGGCCATCTGGGCGTATTCCGAATCGCTCATGGGCGTCGTTTTTGGTTTTGTCTGGGCCTGGTTCGTCTTGCCGGAATTTGTATAAAGGTTATTGCTGACCGGCGGTGTTGCAGCCTGAGGCTTCGGGATAAAGACCGGGGTGCCTGCCCCGCCGGTGCCGCCGGCAGAGGTGGACGGCGTGCTGTTATAAAGCGAAGCCGCCTCGGCCTGAGAAAGGGCCGGTGCCAGAACACAAAGATTTGCTAAAACTGCCGCAATCGCCAGGTTTTTAAAATGCACTTTTCACTCTCCTCAATGGGAAATCATTATGGCCAATTTTGTGGCTTTCCAAGGTAATTATACCATGACCCCGGCCTGTTCCGGTACTCTAAAAGCTCCCCGGCACGCCGCCTTAACGGGCGGGACAGGCCATTTGCAAAAAACCCCCTCTTTCGATTACAATAGTATAAGCCATAAAAAATGCCGGTCTTTCATGACAGGCAGCAAAAACTGATATAGACTACTGAATACGTTCTTTTTGAGGGGGATGCATATGACTGCCAATGCGGGGCAAGTTTTAAAACTCAGTCAGCGTTTCGCCCGCCGGATCAAACCGGCCATCCTGACCTTCGCGGTAACTGCAACGGCTCTGCTCGGCGCGATGTCCGCTGCCCAGGCTCAGCCCGCTACCTGCGATCCGAAATACTGGGATTCCCTGAAGGCGAAAGCCTGGACTGAAGCAGAGCGTGAGATCGAGCAGAACCAGAACTATATTTATAAGGCCGACTCTGTTCTGCAATATACCTGCTTCGACCAGTTCGTCGGCGTCCTTGGCGCCCAGGCCGCAAATATGTTCAGCCAGACCACAAGATGGGGCGCCATTAACGGTCCCAACATGACCCAGGCGCTGCAAAACCTGGTCGGAACAAGCCTGCAGACGTATCTGGCCAACAATTTCAAAGATAACTATCTCGGTGATTTCTCATCACAGAAATATGCTGCAACGGGCGGCGGCAATTACAATTGCAGCGAAATGGCCAAAGTCTGGGTCGCGGCGAAGTGTCAGGATATCGCCAACGCCTCCACCGCCAATAACAAGGCGAACACCTCCACCAATACCGATTTCTTTTATCTCTCGACCTATAACGGCACGGAATACCGTCAATACCCGGCCAGCGCCGTCTGTACTGCCGCACAGGGATGGGCCGCGACCTACGCGACCGCTATGAATACGGATGATCACTATCCGAAAGAAAAATACGATCCCTATCTCAATTTCTTTAAGCCAACCTCCTGTACCGGCGGCGCGGCAGGCACAGCATTGCCCGCCACCATTCCAACCGGTGTTCAGGTTAAACGCCGTACTGGCGGCGGTGGCAATATGTCCGATTACCCGGAAATCATCTGCGTCGCACCGGGTTGCGCATCGAATGCCCAGGGAACTGCCTGCGAATAGGCTGATTTAATTTCACTGCTTTAATTCAAACGCCATCCCCGCTCTCGCCGGGATGGCGTTTTCTTTAAAAAGCAAAAAATTTACTGAAGCGTCGTAGTTTCCGACAGCATTGTCCGGACCTGACTCTGGACGTTTTTATCATCAGGTTTCATTTGCAGAAATTTCATAATAATCAGCAGATTTTTCTTCTTGTCGACAGCTTCCTTGTGATCGTCATTGGCCTGTGTTTCCGTCATGGCCTCGGGGGCCCAGGCCCGCACCACAGATTCCGGGTCAACATCCTTGATTAACATCTTGATTCTGGTGATTAATTCAGGCCCAAGCGCAGCCTGGGTCTCGCGCAGTTGCTTTAGCGCATCGCGCACGGCCGGTCTCTGTTCTTTTCCGGGGATGTAGATACGTCGCAAGAACAGGCTCCATGTCTCTGAAATTCATACAAGATCGCTTGGCAAGGCCTGTACTGGCCCTTATACCTTTACTTTACGCGGAATTGGCTAATACAAGGTTATCGACGTCAGTGCTTAATCTTTACCACTCATTAACTAAATATAGCGCCCCGGCTCTAAAACGAGTCTTGGATAACCGTGCGCGCCGCGGCAAGGAAGATTTGGCGCGCCTGCCGGAGCGGATGGGTCAGTCGTCGAAACTGCGTCCCAAGGGCAAGCTTGCCTGGTTCCATGCCGCCAGCGTGGGCGAAGCCCAGTCTACCCTGATTCTCATCAATGCGCTGCTGGCACGCCATCCGGACCTCCATATCCTGGTGACCACCGGAACGGTGACTTCGGCGACGCTGATGCACAAGCGCCTGCCCCAGCGCGCCATCCATCAATATTACCCGCTTGACCACCCGGACTGGGTCCGGGCGTTTATGGACCACTGGAATCCGGACATGATCTTCTGGATGGAATCGGAACTGTGGCCGAACATGCTGCGTGAAATCCGCATCCGTAACATTCTCTGCATCCTTATCAACGCCCGCATGTCGCGCCGGTCGTACCGTCGCTGGAAACATATCCGTGAAACGGCCTCCGGCCTGCTTTCCGCCTTCGATCTCTGCCTCGCCCAGACAAAGGAGGATGCAGAATCGTTCCTGAAACTCAACGCCGTTAATGTGAAGGTGCGTGACAATCTGAAATACGCCGCCGATCCCCTGCCCTGCGATGAAATGCAGCTGGCGCGGCTGAAGGAAGCGACACAGGGCCGCCCGCTCTGGGTTTACGCCAGCACCCATGCGGGTGAGGAAAACCTGGCCTGTGACATTCACGCACAACTTCGCAGCCTTGTTCCCGGTCTGCTTACCATCATTGTGCCGCGGCACCCGGACCGTCGCGGGGAGGTTGTCAAAGCCTGTAACGGGGCCTCACTGACGTCCCGCCTGCGCGGAGGCGACATGGTGATGCCGCAGGCAACCGATGACATCTATATTGCCGACACGCTGGGTGAGCTGGGCCTGTTTTACCGCCTCTCCCCAATAACCTGCATCGGTCGCAGTTTCAGCCTGGACGGCGGTGGCGGGCATAATCCGATTGAACCGGCGCAGCTCGGTTCCGCCGTTCTGCACGGCCCGAACGTCCAGAACCTGGCGCAGATTTTTGCCGAGATGGATGATGCCGGGGCCGCCCTTTGCGTTGCCACGCCCGATGAATTCAGCCACGCCCTCCAGACGCTGTTTACAAATCCTCACGCGCTGGAGGAAAGACGCGCAAAGGGTATGGCCTTCGCCAGAACCAAAGCCGAAAGCCTGCCGCAGATTCTCAACGATATTCAACCCTATCTGGTCGATGCCGGGATCGCGGAGGAAAAACGCTAATGCGTCTGCATACCCCGTCTTTCTGGTTCGATACGAAAACTCCGGCCGCGCGGGCCAGGGCGATGGCGCTGTCGTCTTTTTCCGCGCTTTATGCCATTGGTCACATCGTGCACCAGCATTCTAAAAAGCCCCGGTCTGCCGGGGTCAAGGTGATCTGCATCGGCAACCTTGTCGCCGGGGGCAGCGGAAAAACGCCCGCAGCTCTGGCGGTGATGGAGTTGGTTCGGGAACGGAAGCTTGCAGCTAAGCCATGCTTCCTGTCGCGCGGCTATGGCGGTTCGCTTTCCGGTCCTTTGCTGGTCGATCCCAAGATTCACGATGCGTCGATGGTAGGTGATGAACCTTGCCTCCTTGCCGATGCTGCGCCGACGATTATTTCAGCCTCCCGCCTTGCCGGGGCGAAGTTTGCCAAGGCGCAAGGATATGACCTGGTCGTTATGGATGACGGCCTGCAAAACCCCGCCCTGAAAAAAGACATTGCCATCATTGTCATCGATGGTGCGACCGGGTTCGGGAACGGCTTGCTTCTGCCCGCCGGGCCGCTTCGTACGCCGCTGCATACCGGTTTTGCCGGGGCGGATGCGGTTTTGCTGATCGGTGACGATGCAACCGGCGCGCTTTCCAAAGTGCCCGATGGGAAACCTGTCCTGCGCGGGACTATTTCCGCCCTCCCCCCCCTCAGCGCCGTCGCGGCACCCCTCTATTTTGCCTTTTGCGGCATCGCCCACCCGGAGAAATTCTGGGACACGCTGGAAAAGGCCGGAATCAAGATTGCCGGGCTGTCTTCCTTCCCGGACCACCACGTTTACACTCCGGCGGATATCGCGGAATTGCAGCGCCAGGCCGCGGAACTGGGTGCCCGGCTGATCACAACAACCAAGGATTCCGCCCGCCTGCGCGATTCCCTTGTCAGCCCCGATACATTTGATACGCTTGAGATAACGCTGGATCTGTCGTCGGACTCTGCGGATATTTTGGGCAAAATGATCAGTCATGAAAAATAGCGAACCGAAGATCAATATACTGAAAAAGGTTCTTTATGCGCTGGAGTTTATTCCTCTGGGGCTGATGATCGGATTCTTTGCCCTGCTGCCGCCTGTGTTTGCCTCCCGCATTGCCGGAAGCCTTGGCCGTAATTATGGCCCGAAATTTGGCAAGAGCCGCAAAGCCATCGCGCATCTGAAAATGGCCCTGCCCGGTAAGACGGATGACGAGTATAAAGCCATCGTCGCCGGCATGTGGGATAACCTCGCCCGCATCTTCGCGGAATACCCAAGCCTCAATTATTACGGGCCGCGTGTTGAGATGGTAGGCATCGAACACCTGAAAGGCGCATTCGACGATTACGGACAGGTGATATTATTCTCCGGCCATATCGGCAACTGGGAAGTCATGGCCCCGGCTTTGCTTGAATACGGCATTGAGCTCGATCTCGTTTACCGTGCGCCGAACAACCCGTGGGCCGACAAGGTCCTTGATTATTTCCGCAGCATGAACGGCAAGCTGGTCACCATTCCAAAATCAAAGGCGGGGACGCGCCTCCTCGTCGAGCGCATGCGCGACAATAAATCCATCGGTATACTGATCGACCAGAAATACAACGAAGGCATCGCCGCGCCGTTCTTTGGCCATCCGGCGATGACCAGCCCCGCTTTTGTGCAGCTGGGCCAAAAATTTGACTGTCCGGTAATCCCCTTCCGTGTCGAACGTGTTGACGGCGCTAATTTCCGCCTCAACTTCTTTGAACCTTTGGCCCTGTTTGACGAACAGGGTGTGGCGCGGCCCGCCGATGTCCTTATCACCGAAGCCCATGCGCTGCTGGAGGGATGGATCAGGGAGCGTCCGGAGCAATGGCTATGGCTGCATCGCCGCTGGATCGACGTTAAAAATCCGGGAAAAAAGGCAGCGGCAAAAATGGCCGGTCAGGGTGCAAAGAAACCTGCACCTAAAACTTCTCCACCCCGGCGGCCTGATCCGCAAAAGCCTGCCGCATAATATCTTCCATCTGCGCGCCGAAAACCTGCTGTGCCGCCGGCGTCACCATTGATCCGCCCAGCTGTTCGCTCATGAACTTCAAAAACACTTTTGGGCCGGCAATATCCAGTTCGTATTCCTGCATTATTTTCCGCGTTTCCATTTTGCTGACCGCATAGGTCAGCCCGGCGGAGGTGGCGATATCGGCCTCATGCAGCAACATCGCCATGATGGAAAGGCGCGGATTGTCCTCAAACCGGCGCAGCTTGCCGATCAGCATATTCTCAATGTCTTCCCCCTCCGGCATGCCGCCGAGGAAGAAATGCCGGTAAATTTTTTTCATGCGTACGCAGGGGCTGTTATCCCCCGCGATAAAGGTGATGTCTGTGCAGAAAACCATCGCCTCGATATCACGCGCAAAATCGTGGTCCAGATCAAGGTTGTCGAAATAATCGCGGGCATGGTCGAAGGCTTTCTGCTCCATATAACCGGGTGTATAAATTCCGTTACGCTGATTGTCGCCGCCTTCATGCCCGAGGTCATGAATAGCGGTGGAGATCAGCAGCTTGATCAGATCGTCGCTATACAGTAAAGGCTGGTAAGGAAAATTGCCGCAGATTTGCGTCGCCATCAGACGGATGGTGTGAAACATAACTTTACGGTAGTGCGCATTGCCATGATACAGCAGATCATTCGGCACCTCCGCCAAGACCGCCGCCGCCATCGCCGCACGCGCCGGAGCACCATCGCGCGGCAGGTTGAAATGCTCAAAGGCAAAAGCCTGGAGGGCGGCCAGGCCGGGACCGCCATCGGTTTCGTCCCATTCCGTGAACAGTCGTGCCGTTTCCCCGCCGTACCGGACCGTGTCCACACCGGTCAGTAAATCATCAAGCGCGATAACCCGCGCATAGTCTGCAGAAAAACGGGCAATGGCCTGTTCCAGCACATCCTCGTGCGGAGCAAGGACATCGCGCAGGCCTTCCAGAATATCCAGAGCCCAGCGGTCTTTTACAGTTTTGGATGCAAGGTCGAAGCGCATAGGTAATATTACCCAGACGCGGGGCAAAGATAAAGTCAGGACTTGCGATAAC
Organism: Micavibrio sp.; assembly: GCA_028290825.1. Taxonomy (GTDB): domain Bacteria; phylum Pseudomonadota; class Alphaproteobacteria; order Micavibrionales; family Micavibrionaceae; genus Micavibrio. The sequence goes on along the minus strand of JAQGJB010000092.1, from coordinate 9,512 downwards.
CGCTATTCCCGGCCATATTGTGATGCACAAGTTTTAGAGGTGAAGATATGACCTGGTCCCCGTCCAGCTGGCGCGACAAGCCGGCCAAGCAATTGCCAAATTATCCCGATGCGGACGCCCTGAAGCGTGCCGAAAAGATCCTTGCCGCCATGCCTCCGCTGGTGTTTGCCGGCGAAGCCCGCCGCCTGCAGTCCCAATTAGCCGATGTCGCCGCCGGAAATGCCTTTCTGTTGCAGGGCGGCGATTGTGCCGAAAGTTTTGCCGAATTCGGCTCGACCAAGATCCGTGATTCTTTCCGCGTCATCATCCAGATGGCCATCGTGATGACCTTCTCCGGTGCTCAGCCCGTGGTGAAGATCGGCCGTATGGCGGGGCAATTCGCCAAACCGCGCAGCGACGATAACGAAACAATCGGCGGCACGACTCTGCCCAGCTATCGCGGCGATATAATCAACGGCTTTGAATTCACACCCGAAGCCCGCATTCCAGATCCGCAACGCATGGTTCAGGCTTATAACCAGTCTGCGGCTACGCTCAACCTCCTCCGCGCCTTTGCGCATGGCGGCTATGCCGATTTGCACCGCGTGCATAAACTCGGCCTCGACTTCGTGAAAGACAGCGCCCTTGGCGCCCGTTATGAAGAGGTCGCCACACGTATCGAAGAGGCGCTGAATTTCATGGCGGCCTGCGGCCTGACCGGCGATAAAATTCAGAGTATTCGTGAAACCGATTTCTATACCTCGCACGAGGCCCTTCTTCTTCCGTATGAAGAAGCCCTGACCCGTACCGATTCCACAACCGGCGACCCCTATGCCTGCTCCGCCCATATGCTGTGGATCGGTGCACGGACAAACCAGCTCGACGGGGCGCAGCTTGAATATGTGCGCGGTGTTAAAAACCCACTGGGCCTCAAATGCCCGCCAAACCTTGACTCTGACACACTGATCCGCCTGATCGATACGATGAACCCGGACAATATTCCGGGCCGTCTCACCCTGATCGCCCGCATGGGCCATGACCAGGTTGAAAGCAAACTGCCGCCCCTTGTCCGCGCGGTGCAGCGGGAAGGGCGTAATGTCGTCTGGTCCTGCGACCCGATGCACGGGAACACGATCAAATCGTCAAACGGTTACAAGACCCGGAAATTCGACCATGTTTTGGGCGAAGTGCGCGGCTTCTTCAACGTTCATCATGCCGAGGGCACACATGCGGGCGGTATCCATCTGGAACTCACCGGGCAGGATGTCACCGAATGCACGGGCGGCACGATGGCGATTACAGATGAAAACCTGTCTGACCGTTACCACACCCATTGCGATCCACGCCTGAATGCGACGCAGGCGCTGGAGATGGCGTTCCTTCTGTCCGATGAAATGAAGATCGCCAGAAAGAACAACCGCGACAATCTTTCGAGTGTCGCGGCTGAATAAATCTTTATCGCGGGCGGCTTAGTTAGAGCACAGTACGTTCTTCGTCGGAATGTATTGCTGACCCGCAAGACCGCCAACGGCTGCTCCGCCGATGGTCGCGACGTCTTTACCCTTACCACCGCCAATCTGGTTACCCACCAGACCGCCGCCGACTGCGCCGAGAACTGCGCCGACAACGTTACCGTCGGAACATGTTTTTACCGGTTGCGCCGGTTTCTGCTGAACCCGCTTGTTGTCGTTCCAGCGAATGTTATTCGACGCTGTATGATGCACGACCTTAGGCTTGGTTACAGTTTCTTCCGTAACGGTCACACTTTTATCTTCCATGTTGTTACGGGTAATGAGCGCACTTGCCCCCGCCGTCATCACCAGAAGGACAACAACGAGAAGGACCGCACCGATTGCTTTGTTATTAACGTACATTTTCTTCACCTAAATTGCTGGCGGGGTTTTACCGCGCATTGCATGACCAATGGCAGCGACAAGGAAAAGAACCAGAAAGATCACGAACAGGATCTTTGCAAATTCAATCGAAATAGCGGCAACGCCGCCGAAACCGAGAAGGCCGGCGATTAACGCCAGCACCAGAAATGTAACAGCCCATTGCAGCATTTTAATCTCCTGAATTTTGTTTATCCGTATTCAGGTGACCAACGTGTCGAGCGCGCTTTTAGTTCCGTTAATTTGTTAACGTTTCCGCCGTAACGACTCTATCATGTCTTTTCGGGTCTGATAGAGGCTTTCCTCAAGTCCTACGCCGTACCAATGCGGGTTTTTCAGGCGTCTGTGCGTGGGATCGAGCATGGCCAGAGATTGTGCCGCCCTTTGACGTGCCTGATCTACATTTTCCATTGCGGCAATCATACGCCCCGCATCAAATATTTTTTGCAGCGGCCTGTAAACTTTTGTGCCCCTCGAAAAAGTTTTCTTCTGCGTATCGTCGTCTTTGCGGAGGGACCTGACATCCTGCACCAGGACCCCGTCTTTCACAGGGTCGGCAAGATAAGTCGATATAATCACGTCGCCGTCATAACGTTCCACATGGTTCTGATGCAGGAAGCGCAGCACATCCAGTTCACCGGGAATGGTCACTTTGGCTGTCTGTTCCGATATCTTTATGACATCGCGCATGAAATTTTTGTCGAGATGCGGCTGTTTTCCCGCCGCAACGGCCTGCCGCGTGGCGTCGATTTCGTTCTGGGTCAGACCGTCGCCGTAAACCGCCCCCAATTTGTAAACCCCGCCCAGAGCCGGTTGCGATTTGGCGGTGACAAGGTTTGTGCCCACCGCCCAGATATCCATCGCCCCGCCTTCCATGCGGATCGCGGCCATGGTTTCCTCATCCAGGTCGTTCGAGGCGACAATCTGCGTATCGCCGAAACCGGCCTCATCAAGAATGACCCGTGCCTGCCGCGACAGGTAGGTAAGGTCCCCGGAATCCAGGCGAATGCCCTTCATTTTTATACCAGCACCGCGGCAGGCCGTCACCGCACGGCGAACACCTTCCAGTGAATCATATGTGTCCACCAGGAAAATTCCGTTATACGGCATTGCTTCTGCATAAGCCCTGAAAGCCTCCAGTTCATCCTCATACACCATAACAAAAGCATGGGCGAAAGTTCCGGTCGAAGGGATGCCGTAATATTTTTCCGCCAGCATGTTCGATGTGCCGTGGACGCCGCCCACCCATGCCCCGCGTGTCGGCTCCAACCCGCCAATGGCCTGCGCCCGGCGAAGGCCGAATTCCAGCACCGGTTTCCCTTCCGCTACTTCAACAAGGCGAGAGGCGAGCGTCGCAAACAATGATTGAGAATTGATTGTATTGAGGACAGCGCCCTCCACCATCAGGCACTGCCATAACGGCCCATGTACGCGCATGATCGGTTGGTCCGGGAAGGCCAGTTCCCCTTCCGGCATGGCGTGGATGGTCAGTTCCATTTTCGCCGCCGCCACCATGTCGATGAATTCCGGCGTGAACAGTGGCTTCATCTCGCCGCTGACCGGGTCCTGAACCGTCTTCCGTTTCAAAAGAGCAATATCATCGGTGTCAAAACGCCAGTGACGGGCCAGCCATTCATAAATAATATTCTGCCCCGCCGTGACCAGATACCCGCCTTTGAACGGATTGGTGCGGATAAACGCGTGGAAGGTGGTATTGATATTATGTCGCCCATGCGTAAAAAACGCCTGCGCCATGGTCAGCGCATATTGATCGCCCCACAACGCGGAATGGCGGGCGAGAGGATCGGGCAGGATTGTCATGATTAACGGCCTTTTTTCAGATCAGCCAGCAGGCGCCGGTTCTTGCCGATGGTGCGGTAGAGAAGATTGATCTCGTCCATTTCCGCCTTGTTTAATTTCTTCTTCGGCCTTGTGCGGTCCATATAGAAATATTTTGTCATGGCGTTGAATTCCAGTTCGCTGCTCCTGAACATCTCGGTTGGGTTCAGGCTGGACGAAACGTAGGGATGATTATTATAGGGAAAGGTCTGGTATTTGCGTATATCGACCGTTTCGAATTCAGGCTCGATCGCCCCTTCATGAAACCAGCCTTTCGCGAAATAACCGACTTCTGAATCTCGCAGGCGGGTAAAAACGGAAATGGGCTGATTGACGATCTCGACCACCCTGACGATGGCTGCATCGGTTTCCGTCTGCAAGGCCGCCATTTTGGCTGTCCGGGCATTCTGGTCTGCTGCATCCGCCGTAAACGGGGACAGGCACAAAAAAGCTGCCATTAGGGTCGCAATGAAGATCTGCATAAATCGTAACTCCTGATTGGTTACCATGATGGTCCAGCCGGAGAGACCGATCAACTTTCTTTTAAAAAGCCGAAGCCAATATTTACATTAGAGGAATAATATCCTATTGTAGAGCCATGTTTCGCTATTTTCAATAAGATGATCGAAAAAAGATGTGCGGTTTTTTACGAACGAACTAAAGGAATGTGCTAAGCGGCTTAAATAACTGGAGAATTCGTTTACTTTGAGGACACCATGACTAATAAATTGCACATTTCCCTGGCCCAGCTTAACCCGATTGTCGGCGATATTGCGGGGAATATCGTGATGGCTAAAAATGCTCTCGCCAAGGTGCCCTCGAATACGGAACTCGTGGTTTTCCCAGAGCTGTTCGTCACAGGCTACCCGCCGGAGGACCTTGTTCTGAAACCGTCCTTTATGCAGGCGGTTGAAGATGCCGTTCACGGCTTTGCCCTGCAATCCGGAGCAATGCACGTTCTTCTCCCCTGCCCCTGGCGGCATAACGGGAAAACATACAACGCGGTTCACCTGATCGGTGACGGGAAGATTCAGGCCACCCGGTTTAAATATAACCTGCCCAATTACGGTGTTTTTGATGAACAGCGTATTTTTGAATCCGGCCCCCTGCCTGCGCCCATTCCATTCCGCGGCAATACACTCGGGGTCATGATCTGTGAAGATTGCTGGTTCCCGGATGTTGCGCTGGCCCTGAAGAACGGCGGGGCCGATTGCCTCATCGTCGTCAACGCCAGCCCTTTTGAAACAGGCAAGCTTGAAAGGCGCCTTGAGGTCGCAAAGGCACGAATCCGGGAAACCGGACTGCCCCTGATCTACGTCAATGCGGTCGGCGGGCAGGATGAGATTGTGTTCGATGGCGCATCCTTCATCCTTAATCAAAATGGCGACTCCATCCTCCGCGTGGGGGAATTCGAGCCCGATCTTGTCCACACCGTATGGGAAAAAACGCCGACCGGCGGCTGGCTCTGCGGGACCGGTGAGATAAAACTGCACCGTGAAGGACCGGCCCTGATTTATCAGGCCGTTATGCTCGGCCTGCGCGATTACGTTACCAAAAACGGCTTCCCCGGTATTGTCCTTGGCATGTCGGGCGGGATCGATTCTGCAATCTCTGCCGCGATTGCGACTGACGCTCTTGGTCCTGATGCCGTTCATTGCGTCATGATGCCATCGAAATACACATCACAGGACAGCCTTGATGACGCTGCTGAATGCTCTGCCGCGCTCGGCGTCTCTCATGACTCTGTCTCCATAACTGATATTGTCACCTCCTTTGAAATGGAACTCTCGCACCACTTCACACCTGTCACCCCCGACATTACGCACCAGAATATCCAATCACGCGCGCGCGGCGTGATCCTCATGGCGCTGTCCAATTCCTCAGGCCGCATGGTTTTGTCGACAGGCAACAAATCCGAAATGGCAACAGGCTATGCCACGCTCTACGGCGACATGTGCGGCGGGTTCAATGTACTGAAGGATATTTACAAGACCGATGTCTATAAAATGGCCGCCTGGCGCAACGCCCATAGGCCGGAGGGCAGTTTCGGTCCGGCCGGGCCGGTAATACCGGAACGCATCATGACCAAAGCCCCGACCGCAGAACTGAAGCCCGGCCAGAAGGACCAAGACAGCCTTCCGCCTTATGACGAACTGGACGCCGTACTTTCCGGCCTGATTGAAAAAGACCTTGATCCGGCGGGTTTAGACGCGCTTGGCTTTAACATTGAAACAGCAAAGCGCGTTCAGGGCATGGTGGACCGGGCCGAATATAAACGCCGCCAGTCCGCGCCGGGTGTGAAGATTACCCCGCGCGCTTTTGGTCGTGAACGGCGGTATCCGATCACTAACGGATATAAAGGATAGTTTAAGGAATAAAAACAGGATCCAGAAGATGGCTGTCATGACAGGCAGAGGATAGCTGCTTGATCGTTCCCATGCTGCGATCATACCAGACGGTTTTTAGGCTGATCAGGTTTGGGTCGTCTTCATTATGAGCCGGATCAAGCTGCCCGATGTCGCAATAAGGTTTATGCTCAAGAAGTCCCTGCCCCTGTTTGGGCTGATGCAGGGCGATCATGCCGCTGCCCGTCACGAATTCCGACATCACAGCCGCAGCCAGGGCGGAGAGACTCTCGAACTCGTTCCCGCCTTCGGCGGTGAAGCGCACGGGAATAACTCTGCCGCGAAAATAGCCATAGGTTTTTGGCTCGTTAAATTTGTTTTCTGCTGCGATGATCTGATAGGCATAGGGCAGTTCGGCAATATGCTGCTGCCCTTTCTGTTCAAGATTTAAACCACCCAGATGGTCATGCAGCATCGTTTTCATGTGCTGAAAACTGGAGAAATAAAACTTTAAATCTTCATTCAAGTTTTGATCAGTCATAATGCTTTTTACCATAACATTACGCTTTATTGCAAATTTTTAAAAATCCGTTTTCTTGCGGCGCTTTAATTTGCCGTATATAACGGTATTTCAATGTTTTAGAAGGAATTTCCCCTTGTCCGTACGCGTTCGTTTTGCCCCATCCCCAACCGGTTATATCCATGCCGGGAATGTCCGCGCCGCCGTGGTGACATGGCTGTTCGCAAAAAAGAATGCAGGTCATTTCCTGCTGCGGATCGACGATACCGATCAGGAGCGTAGCAAGCCGGAATATGAGGCCGATATCGAAGCCGGAATGAAATGGCTGGGCCTGACCTGGGACGAGAAAGCACGCCAGCGTGACCGCTTCGGCCGTTATGACGAAGTCATTGAAAAACTGAAAGCCGATGGCCGCCTCTACCCCGCCTATGAGACGCAGGAAGAACTGGCACTGAAGCGCAAGACACAATTGTCGCAGGGCAAGCCGCCGAGCTATGACCGCAGCGCCCTGCGCCTCACCCCTGAACAACGCGCGAAGTACGAGGCCGAAGGCCGCAAGCCGCACTGGCGTTTCAAGCTTCTCGACGGCTCAATCGAATGGAACGATATGATCCGGGGACCGGTAAAGTTCGAAAGCAAGGATATGTCCGATCCGGTGCTGATACGTGAGGATGGCTCCCCGCTCTATCACCTGTGCTCTGTGATCGACGATATCGATTACAAGATCACGCATATTATCCGCGGCGAGGACCATGTGTCCAACACCGCCATGCATATCCAGATGTTCCAGGCGATCGGCTCCGAACCGCCGCAATTCGCGCATATGCCGATGATCATGGATTCGGAGGGCGGCAAGCTTTCCAAACGCCTCGGCAGTTTGAGCGTCAAGGATCTGCGCGAAACCGAAGGGCTTGAACCGATGGCAATCATCGACTTCCTCGCCTTGCTCGGCAGTTCCGAATCCATCGAACCGTTTACCGCGATCCCAGACCTGCTGGAAAAATTCGATATTTCGAAATTCTCAAAAGGCGCTCCTAAATTCGATGTCGAGGAGCTGATCAAGCTGAACGCCAAGGTCATTCACCACACGGATTACGCAGCGGTGAAATCACGCCTCGATGATATGGGTTTGTCCGATCTGGATGAAAATTTCTGGAATGCCGTCCGCCCCAACCTCACCCGCGTGTCGGATGTGAAAGAATGGTGGCATGTGGCGCATGGCCCGGTTGAACCGGCAATTGACGATGCCGGCTTTATCGGCCAGGCAGAATCCGTTTTGCCGCCTTCGCCGTGGAATGAAAACACCTGGAAAGAATGGACCGACGCCGTAAAAACCGCGACGGGACGCAAGGGCAAGGAACTGTTCATGCCGTTGCGCCGCGCGATTACAGGGATGGATCACGGTCCGGAACTCGCCGTCCTTCTGCCCCTGATCGGGCCGGATAAGGTAAAGGCGCGCCTGAAAAAGGCTGCCTAGAACTTTACCTGTGGCATAAAGACTGGGGAATCTGGCTCATCAGGCGCAGCATGCGCGTGGCCGCCTGCTCCCGCGCCGTTTCATAATTATGGGCAATTGCCCAGGATTTCTTTCCATCCTGCGGAAACAACAGGCCAACAAGAAAAACTTCCCCGCCCGGCACATGCAGGGTGCGCACAGCCACATTGGGCCGCTTGATACTGTCAAGCCGCAGCGAGGCCGCATCACCGTCATGCCGGGTCAGGAAACTGAAAGGATGCTCCCCGCCCTGCTGCGCGCGCTTCCGTATGCACAAATCCGCCATATGTTTTGGCGAAAACGGCTTTTCTGCCGCAGCCTTCTGAAAGATTGCAGAGAGGCGCAGCGCTTCGTCCCTCAGTCCTGCAGACTCGGCAAGCCCGTCAAGCTCGCGCGCCATAATCTTCATCGTCACATAATCCGAATACAGGCGCATAGGAGATGTCACGCGGATTTTCGGCTGGCAGGAATTAGAATAGCGCGCGATCACAGCTTCGGCCAGGACATCACATTCCGCATCAAAGGCGGGATTGGGACTGACATATTCAATGATAATTTTTCTGTTTTGCGGCATAACCGGAACGGTCAGGTTATGCGCCGCGACGAAATCGCCCGCCACAGCATTGGTCAGGCGCATCATTTCCTGCACCAGGCACTCGCTCTGGTTTGCATGGTTAAAGGCCAGCCTCAGCCGAGGGAGGGAACAATCACTGTCAGCGTACCCCAGAGCGCTGTCGCAGGCCGAAGCCACATCGAACACACGATTTTCCGCCATTGTGTTCGACATTTTATACCAGCTTTTGACTTGGTCCCTGATCGGCTTGTACTGGGTGGCGAGGTCGTCGTGATCACATTTATGCAGGTTGCGGAACGCCTTGCGCGCAATAGTATAACTTGTAAGCCGGAAATCATGACCTAGCTCCACGTCGAAGCTTAAAACCGGCCTCACCGCACCCTGGTGCAGGCTGATATGATCATTGAGCAATGCGAAAGGAAAATTTCTGATCTGCGTTTCGCCCTTTTTTTTCTGTAGCAGGACCAAGCTCTCATCCTGGAATTTTGCGGTCACATGCTGTGCCAGAGCGCTGTCATCCGGCATAATGGCCGGAACATCTGCAATGCTCGTCTGTATGCTCCAGCCGCCTTCGGCGCGGTTCCGGTGCCGCCAGAACCCGTCATCAATGATTTGCGCCCGGCGGGAATCAATCGTAACACCCTCAGTCAGAGGGCGGCCAGCCAGGGCCTTGGCAAGGTTTTCCGCAGGGTCAAAATCCGTTATGACGAAATCGTTATCAGGATCAATGTCAGGCTTTGGTCTGCTTTTCGGGTTGTGACTCATTTCACTTCCATTCCCGGATATTCTTTGCGCGCATTCATATTGGCGGGCAGTCCATAGCGACGGAACTGATCAGCAGCCATGATCGTTGCATTTGAAGCACTAT
>JAQGJB010000028.1 GCA_028290825.1 Micavibrio sp. | reverse complement strand
TAATTTTACTTCAACTGACCCGAAACAGCCTTGATCGAAGCATCAATCAGGCGGTCATTCGCAGCCTGGTCTAGTTTCGAGGTGATGATTTCAGTCGTTGCCTTCACGGCCAGTTCGGCGGCATAAGCCTGGATCTCTGACTTGGCTGTTTCTTCCATGCGCTTGATGCGCTCGGCCAGCTGAACTTCCTTGCGGGCAACCATATCGGTCAGGTCTTTTTCGGCATCACGGCGGATCATGTCGGCGGAGGCACGGGCGGTGGACACAATCTGTTGGGCTTCGCGTGTTGCATCGGCCTGTTTCTGCTGATACTTGGACAGCAATTCTTCAGCTTCTGCACGAAGTTTACGGGCAGTTTCGATGTCATTCCGGATCGCAGCAATCTTGCCATCCAGCATCGCAAAAAATTTCCCCAGGCCAAGCTTCAGGCCCAGAATTGCGAAGATCAGGAAGGAAATAAGAACCCAGCTATGTGCATCGGAGAAGAATTCCATTACGCGGCCTTCGACAGTTTGCTGTTCACAGATTGAACCACGGTTTTCGCAGCACTGAGGTCGGTGGAAATTCCAACGATTTTCTCGGCCGCTGCAGAGGCAATTTCCGCAGCAATGGTATGCATTTCATCCATCACCTGGGCTTTACCGTCCTCAAGGCGCTTTTCGGTCGCCTTGAGTTGCTTTTCACTTTTTTCCGCGAAGACTTTCATTGCGTCTTCGGTTTGTTTTTTGATCGTGTCGGCGCTTTCGGCGTGGAAGCGCGCAGATTCGTTCCTGGCCTGGGCCAGTGACTTTTCATACGCTTCCATTGTTGTCTGCGCTTCAGCAGTCAGGCGTTCGGCGGTATCCCGGTCCAGATTGATTTTGTCATTCCGTGTTTCAACAACGCGCCCGATCTTAGGCAGGCTGAAACGAGAGAATACAAAATAAAGGAACGCGAAAACCAGCGCCAGCCAGACCAGCTGGCTGGAAAAAGACGTCGGGTCGAACTGCGGCAGGCCACCACTCTTGGCATGCTCGGTATGAGCGGTGCCAGAGCTGAGTTCTTCCGGTGTTGCGAGAGCGACGACTTCAGCCATGATTGATTAACCGAACAGGATGACGAGGGAGATCAGCAGTGCGAAAATCGCCAGAGCTTCGGTCAGAGCGAAGGTCAGGAAGAATTTCTTGTCCAGCAGTTCCATCGCGCCTGGGTTACGGCCCACAGCTTCGTTGTAGGAGGAGAAGATCAGACCGAGGCCGATACCCACGCCCAGCAATGGGAGCAGTGCGAGAGCGGCGGCGATGAGTTTTGCGGCTGCGAGATCCATAGTAATTTTCCTTCTTTTTAGAGTAGTGGTTAACGTTAAACTTAGTGGGCCAGTTCAACCGTATCCTTAAGATACAGGCAGCACAGGACCGAGAACACATAGGCGTGGATCAGAGCAATCATCAGCTCGAACCCGGTAAGGACGGTGTTGAACAGCATCGGGAACATCGCCCCGAGCCAACCAAGCGCACCCATTGAAATCATTGCGACGCTGAAACCCGCAAATACTTTCAGCATCAGGTGTCCCGCCATCATATTGGCGAAAAGACGGACGGAGAGGGTAATCGGGCGGATCAGGAATGAAACGATTTCCAGCGGAATAACCAGCGGCCACAGCCACATCGGAACACCAGGCGGCAGGAACAGCGAGAAGAAATGTGTTCCGTGACGAACAATACCAAGCACGATCACCAGCGAGAATATCCCGAGCGCGAGGCCGACAGTAACGATCAGCTGGCTTGTATAAGTAAAGGAGTAGGGCACGAGGCCGAGTAGATTGCCCATCAGCACCATCATGAAGACGGTGAAAATCAGCGGGAAATATTGCATGCCGGCGGTGCCGGTGTTTTCCTTGATCATGTTGGCGATGAACGAATACATCGATTCAACAAGGACCTGCGAACGGGTCGGAACCAGTTGCGGTTTGCGCATGGACAGGGTCAGCAGAAGGATCGAACAGACTGCGCCAATCACCATCCAGAGTGAGGAGTTTGTAAAGGAAACGTCGACACCGCCGATATGCAGCGGCACGATTGGCGTTACGACAAATTGATGTAGGGGCGAATGCTCGTCCAAATCCCAAAAACTCCCTGTGAAACTTCGCGCGCTTTGTAGCGGGTTTTTGGGTTGTTTGCAACTCGAATTTCTATTTATACGGGCGTCCTATCAAATAAGCATTAATCAATGTGATTATTTGATTGATGCTTAATATGACAACAAGTTGGGCGCGATTACTTAAGTAGGTTGGCGCTCCTTTGTAAAACGAGGATTAAGTTCCAATTTTTCATAAGGTTTGGTGATCTCTTTCACATGCTGTGCATGCCGCTCTAAACGGTAGTTGTACTCATGGCCTTCATTTCGAGCATTTACTGATACTAAATTCTCACCAAAGAGTGGCTGTTTATTCTCGCTGGGATTGTTTGCGGATGCGAAATCATAAGCTTTTGTGACAAAAGCTAGAGCCCGCATATACGTCATTCCACCGTGACTTTCAAAGCCACTTTCGCTAAATGCCATGTAGATATTTTTCATGTCAAAGAGGCTGGACATATGTGAACGGGCCGGACTAGACTTCAAAAAACTCACGGACACATTATATTCCGCAGGATCCGGCATTCGCCTGTCTCCTATTTTTACGGGCCACCTCAGCCTCAATGCTCTTTGTATCGACTTCGTTAACACCCACTTTGTTCCCGGCATGAAGGACTTCACTTGCAAACTGAAGATTAAACTTGTCCGTTCTCTCCTCACTGAGTGCTGCGGCCTTTAAAAATTTAAAACAATCTCTTGGTGCACCTGAAATTACTAAATTAAACATTTTGTGCCTCCTCATTGGTTGCCGTAATAACTATAACGCACACATTGCATAACCAATAATTAATTGTCAATAATTTTTCATAAGATTATTTGGTAATCCTGTAAACCTCGTAAAACCCGAGGCCAATACCTGCCAGAAGGAAAATAATCAGGCCAAACGGTCTGGTTGCAAAAAAGTAATCAATTCCATACCCAATAGCCGCTCCTGCTACCAGGCACGTCACCAACTCGGCTCCTGCGCGTACGCCGGCGTTCATATTGGTGGCGTCCCGCTCCGTGGCGGCGTCCTTGGCGGACTGAACAGCCTCCTTTGCCCGGATTTCCCCGATCTGACTGGAAAGTTTGTTCAGACGGTCATGGTCATTGTTATAATCGCTCATGCTGCGATCCTGCCTTGATCCAGGTTCGCTGGCAAGCGCGGTGTTACCCTTGTCACCCAACCTTCAAATTTTAAAGCTGTAAATACTGCACTGGCGGGAATGGCCGTCCTCTGTGACACCGGCGAGGAAAAAGTCGCGGGCTTCCGTGTCAACGGCACGGTCGAAAGCATAAAAGGCATTCATCAGGTTAATGGCAAGGTCGTTGGTCTGAAGTTCTGCCTTCAGAAACTGGACCGTAGCAGGATCAAGATCGATGCTGATCCTGTCAACCGTTCTGGCCTTTGCGGCCTCATCGAAAAGGTCGATGAGGTTATGCTCGGTTTCTGTTCTGTTAATCTCAAAGATATCGCAGCCCGCATTAAATTTTTTTACCAGATCGACATACCATCCAATAATCTGACCATCATTAGGCAGGGATTTCGCACGTGCCTTTGCGCGCAGTTCTTCAATGGACTTGGCGGAATGAGTCCTGAGCGGAATGTCTATCGTGACTGTCTCTGTCATAAACGTCCTGCTTCTGTATTATTTTTTTGGGGGCGCCTGGCCATAAGAGTCAGACGCCTTTTTTTGTAACCGCCCTAGGCCGCGATCTCGTCGAGGAAATCCATCTGCTGGTTCATATCGACCGACACAAGCTGCGACACGCCGCGCTCGCCCATCGTCACGCCGTACAGACGGTCCATGCGGGCCATCGTCAGGCGGTGGTGTGTGATGATAATGAAGCGTGTCTCGCCCTTGTCCGCGAATTCACGCAGCAGGTCGCAGACGCGGTCAACGTTGGCGTCATCGAGAGGCGCATCAACTTCGTCCATCACACAGATCGGCGCAGGATTGGTAAGGAACATCGCGAAGATCAGGGCCAATGCCGTCATCGTCTGTTCACCACCCGAAAGCAGGGACAGGGATTGCAGGGCTTTGCCAGGAGGCTGTGCGAAAATCTCCAGACCGGCTTCCAGCGGATCATCGGAATCGATCAGCTTCAGGTGGGCTGAACCGCCATTGAACAGGCGCTTGAACATATCCTGGAAGTGCGCGTTGACCAGATTGAACGCCGTGTTCAGACGCTCGCGCGCTTCACGGTTCAGTTTTTGGATACCGGAACGCAGTTCGTCAATCGCCTGAGACAGATCATTACGTTCGGCCAGAATGGTTGCCAGTTCTTTTTCAAGTTCCTCGGCTTCGATATCGGCCTGCAGGTTCACCGGGCCGATCATGTCGCGGTCACGGACAGCCTTTTCACGGCTGGCGCGCAGTTCCTCGAGAGGAGCCGCTGTTTCAAGGTCGTTCGCGGCGGCACTAAGTAGTTCCTCGGGAGCCATATCAAACTGGTCACGAATCTGCTGCTTCAGGACTTCCATATACTGGAACTTCGCGGCAACCGTCGCCTGAATACCGGCGCGGCGTTCACGGGAGTCAGCCAGTTCGCTCTCGGCAATCTTGAGCGCCTTGGTTGAATCGTTCAGTTCGTTTTCTGCCAATGTCAGCTTGTCATTGGCAATCGCTTTGTCCGCCTGGATCTGACTGATTTTGCTGAGCAGTTCTTCTTTCGCCTCAACAATCTCTGCCGGACGCTTCTTAAGCCCTTCCAGTTTTTCAACCAGAGCGCCTTCGCGTTGTTCCAGCTCTGTCAGGCGCTCACGCGCCCGAACGTTGCGGTTCAGCAGGGTCGCACGTTCAATCGCAATCGACTGCATGCGGGACGCACGGCGTGATTCTTCCTGACGGGCCTGTTCCAGTTCGCGGATGGCGTCGTGCAGGGATTCCCGCGCGGTGGTCAGTGTCCCGCGCATGGTTTCGATATCGGCCTGTTGCTGGGCAATTGCAGCTTCATCAAAGCCACCCAGTTCGCGACCACCGGCGACAATACGCTCATCAAGCGCCTCGACATCGGTACGGGCGAGGGACAGGGCTTCCTCGAGTTTAGCGATTTCCGCCTGAAGATCGGCCTGTTGCTCGATCGCGCGGTTCAGTTCATTCCGCTTCACACGGATTTCATTGTCCGTTGTCTGCAGCGTGTTCTGGCCATCGCGGCGGCTGGATTGCAGGGCATCGACCTTGGCGTTCAGCACCGTCACAACGGCGTCAGCCTGTTCCGACTTCTCGATCACGCCGGGAAGTTCTTTCGACAGATCCGCCAGTTTGTTTTTCTGCTTCAGCTGAACCGCATGACGGTCGGCAGCCGTGGCCTTCATATAAAGTCCATCCCAGCGCCAGTAAGCGCCGTCCTTGGACACAAGCGCCTGACCCGGTTTCAGGGCGTTCGCAGCCGCATGACCTTGTTCGTCGCCATCAACCACACCGATCTGGGACAATGCCAGTTTCAGTTCAGCCGGAGCCTTAACATGGGTTTCCATCGCCAGCACGCCGGAAGGCAGAGAAGGGAGGTCCGCAATATTGCGTTGCTTCCATGTCACCGGCGCATCGTCTTCCAGCGAAGCCATCAGCGTATCGCCGAGAGCTTTCGAAAGTGCAGTCTCAAAACCTTCATCCGCATGAATGTCATCCAGAACCGGACGGAAGCTGCCCTGCGCATAGGCTTCAACAATGCTGGTCAGGGTATCAAGCTCGGCCTGCATCCGGCTGCGCTCACGCTGGGCCATCTGCATGGCTTCACGGGCCGCGTCCTGCTCGCCACGCGCGGCGGCGAGGTCAGTTTCGACAGTCTGTTGCTGCCCGCGCATCGCTTCGGCTTGCTGTTCAAGCGTCGCAACGGTTTCACGCAGCGGAGTGACTTTATCATCGGCGCGGTGTGCCGCCTGCTTCTCAGCCAGAGCCTGCTCAACGCGGGACAGGCGGTCGCGAACGCTGTTCAGACGGTTGCGGTCGGCTTCGATCTGTTGTTCCAGCGATTGCTTGCGGGCACGGGTGTCGGCGAACTGATGGGTCAGGTCGGAAAGTTCAGCTTCAAGGCTGGCAACCGCTTTCTGACGTTCGTTCTGCTGGTCTTCTTTTTCGACAAGAACGGCACCGTTTTGTTCCTGTTCGGCTTTCAGGGTCGCGTCTTCCGCTTCCAGTTTTTCAACGACGGCGGTGTTTTCGCTCAGTGTCTGGGATTCATGCACACGGTCGTTCTTTGTCCGCTCCAGTTGGGCCCTGGTGTCCGCGATCTCGTTCGAGATGCGCAGTTCCTCGTCTTCCAGACGTTGCAGGGCAATCTGTTGCGTCTGCAGGCGGGCACCGATTTCGGCATCTTCCTGACGCAGTTCCGGAATGCCTTCCGACTGGGTCTGATGGGTTTTGGTCAGGTTGCTGACGGTCAGCATCCGGTCCGCAACTTCGCTGTCCGTTGTTCCGAACGAGCGCTCGATCTCGATCAGCTGCGCCGCAGCCGAACGATAATCCAGTGCAGAAATCATCACTTCCAGCGACCGAATAGATGTCGATAATGTGCGGTATTTCGCTGCCTGACGCGATTGCTTCTTCAATGCCTGCAAACGGGAATCCATGCCGCCGATGGAATCTTCCAGCCGGGACAGGTTATTCTCCGTCGCGCGCAAACGTAGTTCCGCCTCATGACGGCGGGCATACAGACCGGTAATCCCGGCAGCCTCTTCCAGAAGCATCCGGCGATCGGACGGCTTGGAGGTAATCAGGGTTGTAACCTTGCCCTGGGAAATCAGGAACGGCGAACCGGCGCCGCATTGGATATCCGCATAGAATAATTGTGTATCTCGGGCACGCAGAGGCTTGCCCGAGATTTTATAAGAGGAGCCTTTATCACGATCAATACGACGTGTGACTTCGATTTCTGAATCCGGATAAGCAGAAGGCGCGTCACCCTTGGCGTTATCGAGAACAATCGTGACTTCAGCGAAAGAGCGTGGCGGGCGAGAGGACGTACCGTTAAAGATCACATCTTCCATCGAACCAGTACCGCCGCGCATACGCTTGGCCGAGGTTTCACCCATCGACCATTTCAGCGCCTCGACAAGGTTGGATTTGCCGCAGCCGTTCGGGCCGACAACGCCGGTCAGCCCGGGAGAGATTTCCATCTCGGTGCGGTCAACGAAGGATTTAAACCCGGTCAGGCGTAGTTTTGTAAACTGAACCATAAGTTACTCTGCCTTTTTCCCTGTGGTCTTGTTTTTCATTGCCTCTTCGATGGCCTCATCAAACTGCTCGATCGGCAAAGCGCCGGTCAGGAGTTTCCCGTCGACCAGGAAACTTGGCGTTGAATTGACATTATGGGCCTGCCCGCGTTCCTGCATCTGCTGAACAATCGACTCTTTCAGTTTTTTGTTGGCAAGGCAGGCAGTGAATTTTTCATCGCTCAGGCCCGCAAGTTTCGCGTTCTGGCGCAGGGCGTCTTTATAATTCGGGCTGAACGCCCATTGCTCCTGCGATCCGAACAGCAGAACCAGGAACGGGAAATAACGCTCGGGCGGCAGACAGCGCGCAACCATTGATGCATCAAGGGCGGGCGCGTTCAGCGGAAAATCCGTGAAAGTAAAAAATACTTTGCCGGTATCGATGTATTTCTTTTTAAATTCCGGAAAAATTGCGCTCTCAAAATGGGCACAATGGCCGCAGGTTAAGGACGCAAATTCTTCAACCTTAACCGGGGCTTTCGGATCACCAAGGGTACGTGCGCCCATCGGGTCTTTCGGAAGGCTGGCGCTGTCGAAATTCATATCTGCGGTTTTTTCCGCACCGGCTGCCGGCTCAGCTGACGCGGCCGGAATGGCGGCGGCATCCTTTTTACCGTTCATGGCGTAAACGCCGGCACCCGCCAGAAGGATAACGGCGAGGGCAGCAACAAGAATACCTTTTGAACTGAGTTTTTTCATGACAAATACACGTATCGCCCTCAGGGCGAACCTTCCCATAATTCAAGTGTGGACCATCAGTAGCTTTGGATGTCTCGAAAATCAAGCTTTATCGGAAAATTGTCAATCATTCGGCGGGTTAAATACTCCCCTTATCCACACGGAAACGCTGGGTTTTTATGGATTTAAGACCGGTTTCTGCCCCTTGAAAGGGGATTGACGAACTGGCAGCGTGCCTTTAATTGTACATAATATATTAGATAAATTTGAAAGCCCAAAAAATGAGCCGTTTTGAAGAAATGTTCGACGACCTGCGGAAAAGCCGCCTCGCCAGGGATGAGACCTACAGCCAGAAGCTTGAAAAAATTAATACAGTTGGAACGTGCCTCTACGATCTCTTTAACGACAAGAGCGCCTCATACATCATCCCCCCGATCAGAAAGCAGACAAAGCTCGCGCTCGACAGGGTTCAGCGCGAAGTGATCGACCTGTCCCGCAAAATCACCACATCCATGATCCGTAAGGAATACGACTATGACGAACTGGGTGTGCTACTGAATTCAACCCAGCTTGCAGTGGGAAGCCGCTTCGGCCCGCATTTAAAGGAAAATCTCGACAAAAGAATTGCCGGGGTTGCCGGTGTTCTGCTGCACAGCCTGAAAACCGCTTTCGACGACGCCTATGAGGACGAAAAAGACCAGCGTGATCTGGATCGTAACAATATGATGGAACTGGAAAAGGCCGTCTTTATCCAGTTCCTGAAAGAAGATAGCCAGGCATTGGCTGCAATGAAAGTTCTGGCTGCCGAGAACGGCTACAGCACTCTTACAGCTCAGAAAATATCCTCACTGTCGAACATGCTTATCACGGATCGTTATCTGGACTCTCTGAAGCTGCAGCTTGACGAAATTTTTGTTGAGAGTTCACCCGTATACAACCTCCATGCCGGGCGCCGGAATGTGGCCGAGCAGGACGAAGCGCCAATATATGCAACTTATTATAATCTGGCTGGTCCGTGTCTCAGCATCACCCGCTCGTTTTTTAATCTGCCTGGGAATCCCCAGCCCGCTCCGGCTCCCTGATCAGGGATGGTGACCGGATTTTTTGAACTCGGTCGCCATGTTGTCATCGGTAATGATGATTAATTTTTTCTGCAGGATTTCATCCCTGACATTGGGATAGGTCATGCCGATGGCTTTTTGGAAAAGGGCTTTGTCGGCGAACACCGGTTTGCCATCAGCATAAAAAAATTGCTTCAGGTTTGCAGCCTTTGTAGCTGTGCTGACGTTAGGTGCAGAATCTTCTGCCAGGACCATCGAGCTCAGGGGAAGTGAGATTAGGATTTTTTAGGGTCTGCCGGAACAATAATCATCTGAACCTGATCCTGTGCGGCTTTCGCATCCTGCTGGACGCCCATGGCGCGAACATCCATACGGGTGGCGTCGATGCCCTTGGAAATCATGTATGACCGTAAAGACAGTGCACGGGCCAGTGATGTGCGTTTCGCCGTTGTGTCTTTTCCGTCCGATGCGCTGGCATAGGCAATGATCTGGACACGGGCATTGCTGTCGGAACGCAGGGCAATGACGATGCCGCTATCGACATCGCCATAGGATGTCGCGGGCAGGTCGGTCGCACCCGACTGGAAAGCAATGTTGTAGCGTCCGTCTGAGGAAGGTGCGGGTAAGCCTGTCGCTCCTGCGCTCGCGGTTTGTGCGGACTCCTGAGGTTTACGGGACAGCCAGTTGCCGTTTTCCCGCACGATACGAACGCGGTTGGGTGAAACAATATTTTCTTCTGCTGCGCGGGATAGTTTCGCATTGTTTCCTGCGGCGGGAGCCATACTGTTCAGGGTCGATGCAATATCGTCCGGCGTCATCGCCACCAGCTTGCTGGCCAACGGGTCGGATGCGATATCGGCAACACTTATATGCACAGGCCCTGAACCGGAACGGGCAGGCGGCAGGGATTCCTTTGCGACCTGTTGTGCGCTGATCGCTGGCATCCGGTCACCGTCGCGTTTCACAACCTTATAGGTGTCTTCATAAGTGCGGCGGGCTTGCTCAACAAAGTCCTTGGAGGCGACGATTACGTTCGGACGCGCTTTTGGAACCGGCACTTTTTGGTAAAGGACTTCGGGTGCGGCTTGTTTGGGCGCGACAACCGCCACGGAAACCTGCTCCGGCTTGTTTACACCTGGGTCCGACATCGCGTTATTAAGGGCGTTCTTTGTGTCCGGGTGCGGGATGACAGGCGCAATCGGTGTTTTGGCTTCCGATGTCTTGGTAATTTCAGGGTTGATATCGCCCCGGGTTTTTGATTTCGAACTGATCGGGAACATGACGGGTTTCGTAACGGCGGCCTTAAGTCCGGCGGTTTCCTCCATCACCTTGGGCGGCGCAGTCAGATCGACGCTTTCTTCAATTTTAGGAATAATCGTTTTCGCCGCAGCGGCAATTTTCTTAGGCACAGGTTGCAGCGGCGCCTTTGGCATCGCAACACCGGGCACATCCATAACGACCTCTGTCACGATTTTGCTGTCCGGCACGTTGGGTGCGGCTGCTGGCCGGGCAGGGGGGGCGGAGGCAATACTTGTGACGGGTGACATATCCACGCGCGGCGCGGGCTTGGCGGCAAGCCCCTCGGCTGGCGGGGTCATTTTCTTGCGGGGAATTGAAGCTGGACGGTCTTCGTTGGCAAGATCAGAGGGTCTCGCGCTGACTGTGCCGGCCTGCATAATTTTAGGGCCCGTGGCAGGAACAGATGGAGCTGCGGAAACTTCCGGTGCAGAAGCAATTGCCACCTGATCGGGGTTGGCTTTTGTCTCGTTTTTCCGCGACGATCCGAATATAGACGAAACCGGTGCCTTGATAAAATGCTGCAGGAATGTTTCCGGCTCGTCTTCAGTATTGTTTTCGATCTGTTGTACCGGATCCTGAATATTCTGGGCTGCAACTGTGCGCGTCTCAATTAAAAATGTTGGCGGCGCATTTGCAGGAACGATAACCCTGGCAACAACCGGGGCAGAGGGAGCGGGGCCTGCCAAAGCATCTTCTATAGCGATATCTTTTGCGCCTGAAGGGTCCATCTCAAGCGTATCTGTAAGAGTAGGACCATTATATGTAGTAGCCTGACGGTTGAGGGATGCGGACGGTGTCAGCATAATGGGATTCAGTGACGGCGTGGTTCCGGCGGAAGGGTCGAGCTGTTGCAGGACCGACCCGTCAACTTCAACTTCCGGCAAAGGCGCATTGCCGATTTCCTGCTGGGCGAATGCGGGGATAGACGTCGACATCATCAATGATGCGAGCAATACAAACCCGGCCTTCTTAAAACGATAGATCCCAGACACTATTTTAATGCTCTTGTTATCTTGATTAAGCTGCGGCAGCTTCCGATGATGTCAGAAGTTTGCGTACAGGGTCAGTTAAATTTCCATTCGTGGCGAAAATATCACCACCAAAAACAGGGTCACCTTTGCCATCCAGGGTTCCCACATATCCGCCGGCTTCCTTGACGATCAGGAAACCTGCCGCAACATCCCAGGGCTTCAGACTTGATTCCCAATAAGCGTCATAGCGCCCGGCAGCCACATAAGCTAGGTCCAGGCTGGCGCTGGCATTTTTGCGGTATCCTGCCCCGGAATTACTGATGTTCTCAACCTGTTTGAGGTAAGCGGAAAGATTGCTCCGCTCCGGACGTTTCCCGGCCGATCCGCCAACGATTACCGAGAGGGGAAGGTCGCGCCGACCGGAAACACGCAGGCGTTTATTGCGCATGAACGCACCGTCGCCTTTTTCGGCGCGGAACATTTCATCGGTGATCGGATCGTAAATGAGGCCCGCAACGATTTCGCCCTTATGTTCGAGAGCGATCGAAATGGCCCAGTAAGGAATGCCGTGCAGGAAGTTGGTCGTGCCATCCAGCGGATCAATGATCCAGCGGTTCTCGGTATCCTTGCCTTTGACTACGCCGCTCTCTTCCATCAGGAAGCCGAAATCCGGGCGGGCTTTTTGTAGTTCTTCAAAAATGATTTTCTCGGCGCGCATGTCGGCGGCGGATACGAAGTCGCCCGGACCCTTCATCGAGACCTGGAGTTGCTCCACCTCCCCGAAATCGCGGACCAGCGACCTGGATGCCTTCTCGGCGGCGCGGAGCATTACATTCATATTTGCGGACAGAGCCATGTTCAAGAATCCTGTAAGATGGAAGTCCCGAGGACTTCAAGGCGCTGTTTTAACTCATCATCGTCGATATTTTCAAGGATATTAGCCAGTTCCGCCTTATCTTTCGGTGAAATCGGCTTTTTGAAGAAACTGCGGCGTTTCGGCGGCACCTCGTTGGCGGCCATCGGGACGAAGCGGATCGTGGTCACGATCTGCTCGCCAAAAATCTGGTTGATGCGTTCAAGGATTAGTCCGACCCGGTAATGGAGCAGGGTGGCATCGGCTGTGCTTGCGGCGATATCCAGCGCGGCTTCGGCATTTTTCTGCCCCGGCACCTTACGGTAACGAATTTTGACCGGCTGGGCCTTATCCGCAAGATCCTTGCCGACAATATCCGGCCAATGCGTGACAAGCCGGCCCAGCATGATATATTTCCTGCTGAAAACCTTGCCGGTAACTCGTGGAACGGCGTCTGAAAGAAGGCGGAGACTCATGCCGAAAACTATGCCCGCCCCGTTACGCCCCTGCAAGAACGATAACTTCGACCAGAAGGCTTTTCGGGGCGCACTTCTGAAATGGTATGACCGTCATGCGCGGGTCTTGCCGTGGCGCTATACCCCTGGAAACAAAGCAAATCCTTACCATGTCTGGCTCTCCGAGGTTATGCTGCAGCAGACCACGGTTCAGGCAGTTATCCCATATTTCGGAAAATTTGTGGATAAGTGGTCGACAGTCCAGAAACTGGCCGCTGCGAAGGACGAAGACGTCATGCACGCCTGGGCGGGCCTTGGCTATTATGCGCGTGCGCGCAATCTCCTGAAATGCGCCCGTGCCGTTTCAACGGAACATCTTGGTATATTTCCAGAATCAATTGATAGTTTAAAAACTTTGCCTGGTATCGGCGATTATACGGCCGCCGCCATCGCATCAATTGCTTTCGATATTCCTGCAACCGTTATCGATGGCAACGTTGACCGCGTCGTTTCCCGTTACTTCGCCATTCAAGACCCGTTACCCGACAGCAAACCCGAAATCCGAGAACAGGCGAAACGTCTTTTCGAAGGTACAGTAAAGCGCCCTGGCGACTTTGCCCAGGCTATGATGGACCTCGGTGCAACCATCTGCACACCCAAAAGTCCAAAATGCGGTGTTTGCCCCATCGCCGAACATTGCCAGGCCCGTCTTCGGGGTATTGCCACCGAACTGCCGCACCGCAGGGAAAAAGCCGTCCAGCCCAAACGTGTCGGCTACGTATATTGGGTAACCAATTCCAAGGGCGAAGTCCTCTTCGAAACCCGTCCACCTACCGGGCTTCTGGGCGGAATGACGGGCCTGCCAACCTCCGACTGGGTTGCCCCCGGCGCAATTAACCATATTTCAGCCATGAAAATAGAGGATACTGCCGTTATGAACAAAAACCTGAAAATCAGGCATACCTTCACTCATTTCGACCTCGAACTCACCGGCGTGAAGCTTCCTGCACCGCGCGGCTTTCGTCTTTCGCCCAACCAGTTCTGGGTCGCACCCGCCGATATTCCCGCACTTGGCTTTCCAACAGTGTTCAGAAAATTTGTCAGGTTAGTGCTTGATTGAAGCCATTTAACAGTTACGCTTGCACAAGATCATTAAGCAAAAAAATAAGTGAGGGAAACGGCAATGAAAAAATTTTTAAAACTGGCGGTAATTTTATTTTGCGCACTGAGCCTTTATTCCGGTTCAGTCAAAGCGCAGGGTACTCCACCCGTAAAACCTGCCTCGGCTGGCGACACATACATTCCTCCGGTCGATAAAGATAATAAAATTACCCATTATGCTACTGATGATGAAACTGTGATCGACGATGGTTATGCTGTACCGACCTATAAAAACCTCTCCAAGCTTTATTGGGCACTGGCCATGTTTGATCTGGCTGATAATGATGCGATTGACGGTTTTCTTATTATCAATCAGTGCGATATGTTTGCAAAATTTTTTAACAGTGATTTCGAACTTGAAAGTCTGAGAGAGGCAACACGCCAGTCAATTCAGAAAAATATGATTCATTTTCCTATGAAATTTGAAATTATGATTCCTGTAGGCCTGGACAGGTATAATATCGGGACCGAAAAATTTGCTATTGATCCTAGATCCCAGTTTTTAGGTTCGCGTCGTTTGGAGGTTGCGGTGAATAGCGATTTTGGGGCGGTCTGTAATAGCATCCTTAATGTCAACAAATATCCCCGTAACTTCATCCTTTCTCTCAGCCGCCCTCTGACCGTTACTGATGTGCCGGTGGACCCCGAAGTTGCCCAGTTCCATATCGAGCAACAGGAGAAGGAAGCTCCCACCCATGGTTATAGAGGCATGTTGTCGAAATATAATCGCGTTGCTTATCTCCGCCTTACGGTATCGATGAACCAGTTTAAAGGTTACACTAAACCGGATGCTAACAGTTCGCCCCTGGCGGAAGTATTCGCCACAATCGATGGTTTCGAGATGTATGGTGACCGTGACAAAACCCTGCTGATGTATAACCAGAAGATGGAAGAAGAACGCGTTGCCAAAAGGGCAAAATCCCGGTCTGTTTCCGTCCCACAGGGGCAGCTTATTGAATCGAAAGATGTTGACGCGGGTGGGAATGTTATTCTGATGTCCTCCGCAAAGAACACCATAAACAAGGCCTCTCCAGAAACTGGTGCCGAAGAAACAATGCGGTTTGATATGCCCTCATCGCAAGCTCCGGCGGCTAAATAAACCTACTGCAGAACTTCCTTGCCTGACCCGACTCCCTCGTCACGCAATTGCTGACGCAGGGTGTCAATCGGGACCATCGTCGATCCTTTTTTAACATGCCAGTACGTCCATCCGTTGCAGGACGGCGCACCCTGAAGCGCGGCGCCGACGCGGTGGATAGACCCGCGATGCTGGCCGGACAGTCCCTTGGCAATCACGTTGCCATCGGCACTGACTTTCGCTTCATATTTGTTCTTGGAATCTGTGAGCACCGCTCCGGGCTTGAGCAAGCCTCGTTCGATGAGCCAGCCAAACGGGATTCTGGGTTCCTCCCGTTTGGCTGGCGTGTGCAGAATATCGCCGTCGCCAAGCCTTGTTATTTTACGAAGACGGTCTTCCGCTACTCGAATGTAATCGCTTTCGCGCTCGATACCAATGTACCGCCGGTCAAGCTTCTTGGCTACAGCCCCCGTTGTACCGGTTCCAAAGAACGGGTCCAGGACGACGTCGCCAGGAACAGACGAGGCCATAAGTACCCGATATAAAAGGGATTCTGGCTTTTGGGTCGGATGGGCTTTCTGGCCTTTGTCGTTTTTCAGGCGCTCGCCGCCTGTACATAATGGCAGATACCAGTCGCTGCGCATCTGCAGGTCCTCGTTCAGGGCCTTCATCGATTCGTAGTTGAACCGGTATTTAGAATCCTTTGATTTCGATGCCCAGATCATCGTTTCATGCGCGTTTGTAAAACGGCGGCCACGGAAATTAGGCATCGGGTTGGCCTTGCGCCAGA
>JAQGJB010000011.1 GCA_028290825.1 Micavibrio sp. | reverse complement strand
AACGGGTGACGTTGTTTTCTGTGTCCTGAATCCCCTCCTGCAAAACCTGCAGGCCGTAAATTTTCGCGTTCAGCGGGGAGGCGATGGCGGCCTTGGTTTTATCTCCCCATTCCGCCACATCGGCGGCGGCCCGGGCGGTATCGGCGGCAACATGAGTTTCCAGCCCCAGTTTCTTAATGATTTTGCGGCACTGGGGCAAGGCGTGAATATGGCTATAGACGTCCTTCAGGTCGCTGATCTTCGCGCCTTTGACCCCCAGCAGGGCCATCTGGATCGGCTGGAAATGCTCGCCCACAATATAAAGGTCGCCCTTGGGGATCAGGTGGTGAACGTCGGCCACCCGGCCCGCCAGGGTATTATCGACCGGGATCATGGCCAGGTCGGCGCGCCCGTCCTTGACCGCCCGGAACGCATCCTCAAATCCGCGGCAGGGCACAGGTTTCAGGGCCGGGAACATCGCCCGGCAGGCAATATCCGACCAGGCTCCCGGCTCGCCCTGATAGGAAATGGTCTTCATTTTCTTGAAGAAAGCATCGGGAATTTTGGCGGGGGACATGGGTTAACCTCTTGGCTTTTATCAATTTTATCTGTATAGCCTATGAGCGTGTAACACAATCTTTTTTGGACCGTCACCACCATGAGCCTCGAAACAAACAAAATTTTTGCCGCTATCCTGGTCGCCGGGATCACCGCCAGCTTCTCCGGCTTTCTGGCGACCCAGCTGGTCCACGAACACGAACTCAAAGAAAACGCCTACAAGATCGAAGGCGTGGCCGAAGCAGGTGGCGGCCCTGCGGTCGAGGCGAAACCGGAACCTGTCCTTGCGATGCTGGCCGGTGCCGATGTCGCCAAGGGTGAACAGGTCGCAAAAGTCTGCGCCACCTGCCATAACTTTACCAAAGGCGGCCCGAACATGATCGGCCCCGATCTCTACGGCGTGGTCAACCGCCCGAAAGGCGCACATGAGGGTTTCGCCTATTCCGACGGCATGAAGAAAAAGGGCGGTAACTGGACCATGTCCGACCTCAACCATTTCCTGTGGAAACCGAAATGGTTTGTTGAAGGCACCAAGATGTCCTTTATCGGCCTGAAGAAACCGGAAGACCGTGCGGCGGTGATTGCTTACCTGCGCACGCTTTCCGACTCGCCCGCCGCAATGCCGGGCGCCAGCGACATTGCCAAGGAAGAAGCCGAACTGAAACCGGCGGAACCGGCAAAGGCGGATGACAAAGCCGCAGCAGGCAAAGAAGGCGAAAAGCCAGCCGATGCGAAAGCGGCGGAGCCAGCCAAGAAATAATCTCGTTACTCTAGCGAGGAAGAGGGCCCGCCGCTTTGGCGGGTTTTTCTTTGACCAGCGCAAAAGTTGCCGCGAATTGTTTCGGTGCAATCGTCTCCGCCGCGTGCAGATGAAGCTGCATCAGGCGGGCGGCCAGCGGATGTATATCCAGCTTTTGATCATCAAGGATTGCCCGGTAGATCACGGCATCAATCAGGAACCCGGGCTTCCTGGAAATTTGGTGCAGATCGAGGCTGTCGATTTTAGCGGCCCTGAGGCTGAGCGTTTTGCCCAAAGCGACAATAAGTTCATTGAAGGTCAGTTCCCTCTCGTTGCGATTGTTCGCATCAATGGAAAGGGCTGTCAGATGTACGCCGAATTCAGGATTAAGAACGCGGAAATAAGCCCAGCGCTCGGCCAGGAAGGGATAATCCGCCCTGAACAGACCGGCTTCCTGCAGGGCATGCAGATCCGCGTCAATTTCCTTGTTTGGAAAAACATTGTCAGGGCTGCAATGACGCAGCTCATGCAGAAGGGCAATCAGGGAAATTTCGCGCGGGGTGATCAGAAGTTTTTCAACGGACCCTTCCGGAATACCTGCCGTACGCTTTAGCAGATTTCGGATATCGCCATCTTCCTGAATCTTGACATAGCAACTGGCCCCGGTCGTCTGGTATTCATCCTCTGTCAAGACGGAAGGGAAGGACAGGGTGCCGCTATGATAAGCCCGGGCATTTCTGTCGAAGATGAATTCGCCATTATCGGGATTATTGCCTTTGCTCAGTTCCAAAGCCATGCCCTGATAGGTTTTAGCCAGCGCCTTGTTATTGTTCCCGCTTGCTTCCATCCCGCGCTTAAAAAGATCGTGACGAAGTTTAAAGAGATTGCGGACATCAAGAACCCGGACGGAATTTGTACCCGCCAGACGTTCAACCATGGCACGGGCTGCGGGTTTTGATAACCCCTCGGCCGCAAGCACATCTTCGGCTAGAGGCAAAGCGGGCAGGGCCGCGAAAGCTGCGCTCGCGGTAACGGCGGCAAAACCGCCCGAAGCAATCTTACAAAACAGGGACTTAAAAGCCATGCAGGGAGATTAGCAAAGGGATTAAGATTATGTCAATAATTTATGACGTTGAGCAGGGCTTAAGCTTTCTGCTCCCAGCCTTTTTCCGTCTGTTGCCAGTAGGTCAGGCTGTGTGCGCCGTCTTTATAGGCTTTCCATCGCTGCCGCGCGGAGGCCAGCATGGTTTCGTCGCGACCATCGAACAGGTCGCAAAAAAGCGTAAACCCGTCAAAGGAATCGGGCGTAGCGCCCGAAGTGACGATCATCACATTCGCCGCATTCGGGTTGTCGTTGCCTGCGGTCATCCAGATCGGTTGCTGTTCTGGCCGTCCGTCCTTCTTGCTGCCATGGGGCAGGAAGGACAACGGCGATGACGTCCACAAAATATTCGTAAGCCGTTCGACCTCGGCCTCGTCACCGGCGCACACCAGAACCCTGTGCCCTGCGGATAATGCGCGGGCGCAAATCTCCGGCAGGGCGCTGTCGATACTGCGCGTGGTCAGGTGGTAGAAACGGATCTCGGTCATGATGGGTGCATCATGACCGAGAGGGCTTTCGTTTTCAATGTCGATTATCAGCCTTTGTCCGGGCCTTTGATCTTCGGCGCGGCGCTCAGCTGCGCGAAAGTATTCTCAGGACTGCCGCGCTTTTAAATTTTTTAGATGGCAAGGAATTGGGTAGCATTATGCCCGCAGATTTGACCATCTGCGGGCATCGCGTTTGAGCATAAATATTTATTCGTAGAAATCGGCCACAAGCCGGTCAAGCGTACGCACGCCGAAACCCGTGCCGCCCTTCGACGACATGCCTGTGCCTGCAATATCAAGATGCGCCCACGGGGTTTTGCCCTCGATAAAGGACTCCAGGAACCCTGCTGCGGTGCAGGAGCCTGCCTTGCCCGGCGAGCCGATATTGCGCAGATCCGCAACCTTGCTCTCCACATCCTTGCGGTAGGTCTCATCAAGCGGCATGCGCCAGAATTTTTCGCCGGTCTCCTTGCCCGATTTCTCGATCTCCGACCAAAGATTGTCATCGTTGACGAAGCTGCCGCAATATTCGGAGCCGAGGGCCACCACGATCGCACCGGTCAGTGTGGCGAGATCGATGATGAATTTCGGCTTGTAGGTTTTCTGGACATAGGTGAGGGAGTCGCACAGCACCAGGCGGCCTTCGGCATCGGTGTTCAGGACCTCGATGGTTTTCCCCGACAGTGATGTGATGATATCGCCCGGACGATAGGCGCGGTCGGATGGCAT
>JAQGJB010000116.1 GCA_028290825.1 Micavibrio sp. | reverse complement strand
GGCTTTGTGGTTATGCGCAAGGCTCCGCGCGGAGTCATGGTGACACTCAGCCTCAGCAAGCTGGCCTCCGGCTGGCATGGCGTTCATGTTCATACAAATCCCGACTGCACCTTTACCCAGATATCACCGTTCGCCGCATCGGGTGATCATTTTGGCGCCGAGGGATTGTCGCACGGGTTTATGACAGGCGGCGGGCCGCAGAACGGCGATCTTCCCAATGTCTGGATCGCCAGCAACGGGACAGGGCGCGCGGAATTCTATTCCAACCTGATTGATTTCGAAGATGTGGTTAAGGACAAAGGCCGATCGATCCTGATCGATGCCTCTGCGGATGATCATATCAATCAACCATCGGGAAGCTCCGGCATCCATGTAGCCTGCGGCGTTCTTCGCCGTGAAGCGCCGGATAAAAATTAGGAATGACCGAAACAGCCGAGAATAAGCGTAAACGGCTGCAGTTCCGGTCGTGGCATCGCGGCACGAAAGAACTGGACCTGATTATGGGGACGTTTGCCAACCGCCATATTGCAAACCTCTCGGACGCTGAGCTTGATCTCTACGATCAGATCCTGACCCTGCCGGACCCGGATCTTTACAACTGGGTCACGGGGCTGGAGCCGGTGCCCGCGATTTATATGAATTCTGTCATGGAAATCCTGGTGCGGCACAGGGTTGCATAATTTGCATATCTGATGTCAGGCGTTTTCGTGTATTTTCAGAATATGCCTCAAGCGGTGAAACAGTTCAAACTGAATGCCGACCCTGTTCAGTGTTTTGAACGGGCGCGGGAAAGCGGTGAGGTGCTGAGCCATCTTCAGACCTCTTATCAGAATATGCTGGCGCTGTTTGCCGTGGATGCGCCGGTAACGCCGCGCGAAGTTTCCGGTTTCATCAATATTGCAGAGAGTGCGGCGATCGTCAGCCGCGAAGGCATGCGTGCTTCCGGCTTCCGATATGTGATGGACGAGGACGCGATGCGTGACCTTCTATCCGTGACCGCCGCAGAGGTCATGCCGACCGTCGATCATATTATGATGCAGGTCAACCGGGCCTGCAGGATACTGAATCGCAGGCCGGAAGCGTATAACCCGGCTGAATCCCCGCTTTATGGCCAGGCTGTGTCCGGTTGGACACCGTTTCTGCCATAAAAGACTGGAAACATCGCCCGCCTGCCGCTACATAATTCTGGCATGGACGCGCAACCGAAACCACAATCCTCCATAACGACCAGAACCATCTTCGGCGCGCCGGAGGGGCAGGATGCCCGCATTCTGGCGGAGCGCGCACGCGGCCTGATGGCGGAGAACGGCGTTCTTGTTCATGTGGCGATGGATGAGGGGCGGATGGCGGAGATTGCCGATCTGCTGGCGTTCTTTGCGCCGGATGTGGGGATCATACAGTTCCCGGCGTGGGATTGTCTTCCCTATGACCGGGTTTCACCCAATACAGGCATCGTGGCGCAGAGGGCGGCGGCGTTATCGGCGCTGATCGGCTGGAGCCAGGAAAAGACGCGGTATCCACGCGTACTGCTGACCAGCGTCAATGCGATTATCCAGCGTGTTACGCCGCGTTCCACTTTCGCCGGGGCGTCGTTTATTGCCAAGGTGGGCGAGCGTGTCGATGTGACGGCGCTGCTCGGGTTCCTGAGCAGTAATGGCTATACCCGCACCGAGACAGTGCGCGAGCATGGCGAGTTCGCGCAGCGCGGTGGTATTATCGATATGTTCCCGTCGGGGTATGAGGAGCCGTTACGGCTCGACCTGTTCGGCGATACGCTGGAAGGGATGAAGAGTTTCGATCCGGTGAGCCAGCGTTCCGGGGCTAAGATCGAGCATTTCGAATTATGCCCGGTGACCGAGTTCATGATGGATGAGGAATCCGTGGGCAAGTTCCGGGCGGCTTACCGCGAGCTGTTCGGCGTGGCGCGGAACGACGATCCGCTTTATGAGGCTGTCTCCGCCGGGCGGCGTTATAACGGCATGGATCACTGGCTGCCGTTATTCTTCGATAAAATGGATACGATTTTCGATTATGTGCCGAAATGGTCGATGACTATGGATGCGCAGGCCCCGCAGGCGCGGGCCGAGCGGCTGGAGCAGATTGAGGATTTCTATCGGGCCAGGAGAACACTTGAGGATTCCGCGAAGTCGCGAAGAAGCAAGAAGGATGGCGGTGATGTGTCGCTGTCAGGCACAATCTATCATCCGTTGCCGCCAGCGAAGCTGTATTTAAGTGCAGGCGAGCTGGATACGCTTGCGCCCGGTGCGGAAACTCTTTCGCCTTTCAGCGGGACGGGGGAGGAGGCGACTACGGCGCGCAAGGGACGCGATTTTGCTGACATCCGCGCCTTGCCGGACGGCGATGTGTTTGGGGAATTGCGCCGTCATGTGCTGGGCCTGATGTCGGGCCGCAAGGTTCTGGTGGCTTCCTATAGCGAGGGTTCGCGCGAAAGGCTGTCGGGGCTGATGCGCGACATGACGCTGAAAAACTGTGCGTCGTGGGACGATGTTAAAAAGCTTGGGCTGGGGGATGTGGGGATGATCCTGCTACCCCTCGAGCACGGATTTGTTGCGCCGGATCTGGCGATTATTACCGAGCAGGATATTCTCGGCGATCGCTTGACGCGCCAGAACAAGCGGCGGAAGAAGGCTGATAATTTCCTGAAGGAAGTTTCTTCGCTGTCGCCGGGCGATCTGGTCGTCCACATGGATCACGGGATCGGGCGTTTTGAGGGGTTGGAGACGATCAAGGCTGCGGGGACGGCGCATGACTGCCTGAAGATTGTTTATGAAGGCGGCGACCGATTGTTCGTGCCGGTTGAGAATATCGAGATCCTGTCGCGCTTCGGGTCGGATGAGGGCGTGAATACGCTCGATAAATTGGGCGGGGCCGGTTGGCAGGCGC
This sequence comes from Micavibrio sp., assembly GCA_028290825.1. GTDB lineage: Bacteria > Pseudomonadota > Alphaproteobacteria > Micavibrionales > Micavibrionaceae > Micavibrio. The sequence continues at coordinate 3,740 of JAQGJB010000116.1, read as the reverse complement.
GGAAGGCTAAGGTCAAAAAAGACCTGATGCGCATAGCGGAGGGACTTCTGAAACTGGCGGCGGCGCGGATGATGCAGCGGGCGGACCAGTTGCATGTCGATGCGGAGGTGTTCAATGAATTCATTGCGCGGTTCCCGTATCAGGAAACGGACGACCAGTTGCGGGCGATTGACGATGTCACGCATGATTTGAACCAGGACCATCCGATGGACCGACTGATCTGCGGCGATGTCGGGTTTGGTAAAACGGAAGTCGCGCTTCGCGCGGCGTTCGTGGCGGCGCTGAACGGGGTGCAGGTGGCATTGGTGGTGCCAACGACGCTGCTGGCGCGGCAGCATTATAATAATTTTGTGGCGCGGTTTTCCGGGCTGGGGCTGCGAGTTGAGCAATTGTCGCGGTTCGTTTCGGCGAAAGATGCCGACCGGGTACGGGAGGGGCTGGCCGACGGGACGGTCAATATCGTGATTGGCACGCATGCGCTGTTTTCCAAGAATGTAAAGTTCAAGCATCTCGGTTTGATGATCGTGGATGAGGAGCAGCGCTTCGGGGTGAAGCAGAAGGAATCCCTTAAAGAACTAAAAAACAATGTGCATGTGCTGACACTGTCGGCGACGCCGATCCCAAGGACGTTACAGTTATCCCTGACCGGCGTGCGCGACCTGTCGCTGATTACGACGCCGCCGGTTGACCGCCTGGCGATCCGGACGTTTGTGATGCCGGTTGATCCGGTGGTGATCCGCGAGGCGATTTTGCGGGAGCATTACCGCGGCGGGCAAACCTTCTATGTCTGCCCGCGGATCAGCGATATGGCGGAGCTTGAGGCGATGCTGAAAGAGCTTGTGCCGGAGGTGAAGGTTATTTCGGCGCATGGCCAGATGACGACCACCGAACTGGAAGACCGCATGACGGCATTCTATGACGGGCAGTATAATGTTTTGCTGGCGACTCAGATTATCGAGAGCGGGCTTGATATCCCGACCGCTAATACGATGATCGTACACCGTTCGGATATGTTCGGCCTGTCGCAGCTTTACCAGATCCGGGGGCGGATCGGACGGTCGAAGGTGCGGGCTTATGCGTATCTTACTTATGCTCCGAATATGAAGCTGACGCCGCAGGCGCAGAAGCGGCTTGAGGTGATCGAAACACTCGATACGCTGGGCAGCGGGTTCCAGCTGGCCAGCCATGACATGGATATTCGCGGGGCCGGGAACTTGCTTGGTGAAGAACAGTCGGGACATATTCGTGAGGTTGGCGTTGAGCTTTACCAGCAGATGCTGGAGGAAGCGGTGGCCGAGGCGCGTAGCGGTTCCGGTCATGCTGCAGTCGCGGAAGACAAATGGTCGCCGCAGATCAATATCGGGACATCGGTTCTTATTCCCGAGGTCTATGTTGAAGATCTGAATGTGCGGATGAGTCTTTACCGACGTCTCTCCGAACTGGAAGACCGCCAGGAGATTGAAGGTTTTGCGGCGGAGATGATCGACCGTTTCGGCCCGATCCCGCAGGAGCTTGAAAACCTGATGGATATCATGGCGATTAAGCAGATGTGCCGTAGGGCCGGGATCGACAAGGTTGAGGCCGGACCGAAAGGGGCGGTGATCAGCTTCCACAAAAATATCCCGCCGAACGTGCCGCGCTTGCTCAGCTGGATTCAAAATCGCGGCGGCGGCTTGATCAAGCTGCGCCCTGACCAGAAGCTTGTGGCTGTTCGTGCGTGGGACGGGGTCGGACACAGGGTCAAGGGTGTGCAGGATCTCATGAGAGAGCTGGCTGCTCTAACCGATTGATCTCATTGGTATTTTTTGCGTAAATTTTTAGGTAAAATACTTTCTTGCTTTCCTTAGTAGATATGGCTAATTTTTCCCATAACGAATAAACCGCAATGACAGGGGCAATCTTATGAGTACACCTTCTATTACCAGCCTGAAAAAACTTCAGAAAAAAATGAGCACGCCCGTTCCTGTCAGCGATGATCATGATGAAAAAGATGTGAGAGCGAACACGGTTATGTTCCTGTCAAACCTGGTCGATGCGACACCCCAGAATTCGAAACTCGCCTATCTGATCTGCAACGCCCTGGAGAAAGGAATGCTGGAGCTTCCCGAACTCAATCAGGTTTTTCCGGAGGCGAAAACAAAGCACAGGCAGGTAAAAAAGAAGGCTAGTGAACGCGAGGAGGGTCTGAAAGACCAGATCGCTGAACTGGAAAGCGAAATTGCCGGGATGAAACGCGATAAGAAAGAACTCGGCAAAAGCAAAGCCTCTAAAAAAGAAATCGCCATTGTCGCCGAGGAAATCGAGAGCTTTGAAGAGGATCTGGAAGCCTGCCGCGCCAGCCTGGAAGATCTGAAAGGTCCGGATGCCTACAAGCCGTTTTATACCGTTGAGAGAGAAAAAAACGGTGAGGGCGTCGTCAGTGACAAAGACTGGTCCATCCTGAAAAAATGGCTGGCTAAAGAAGTGAAAAAGTCGAAAGCCAGTGATGCTGACGGCCTGTATGGTAATTTAAAACTGCTTTGCGATCATCTGGGGTTTGGCCAGACTGAGAAGGATTTCCTGCGTTTGCTTGTCAGCGTCAGCGAAAGCTCTGAACTGGGCGGGTTTATCGATACTCTTGGCAACAAAAAGCAAAAAAATACCCTTGAGGTCATGGCCAGAATGCTTGGCATCAGCCGACCGCAGCTTTCGGCGATGATTTTGCCGGATGCGCAACTTTCGGAAAAAGGGATGCTGCTCCAGCATGACGATGATTATAGTTATGATGCAGATGACAGCGCGATGCCGTTTCTGCCTGATTATATCCAGCGTGTGCTGCGTGAGCCAGACCTGACCATCGATGTTATTTCACGCCGTCTGGTGGGTGAACCTGTTACGACCGAGCTTGACTGGGACCGTGATTTTTCCCATCTCGGCGAACGTGGCCAGCAGATGATTGCCATGCTCGAATCCGCAAAGACAGCAAAAGTTAAAGGCATTAACATGCTTCTTTACGGTCTGCCGGATACCGGTAAGACCGAAGCCGTAAAGGCGGCGGCCAAAAAAGTCGGTCTCGATCTTTATATGGTCGGTGAAAAGGCCGGTGACGGAATAGGCGAGCCGGACCGTGAAGACCGTATGCAGTCGGCGCTTCTGGCGCAGGCATTGCTTGCTGATAAAAAGAATGCGGCGGTTTTGTTTGATGAAATGGATGATCTCCTGCCGGGGGCCAGTGCGCGTTCCCGCGACCAGGAAAAGCCGACAGGAAACAGCAAAGTGTTCCTTAACCGCCTGCTTGAAAGAAACAAGACGATCACGTTCTGGACTGCCAACGACCCGGAAAAGTTTCACCCGGCAGTTCTCCGCCGTATGCGGTATTCAATGGAATTCGATATTCCGCCAGTCAGCGTGCGGGAGCGTATGTGGGGGTCGATTTCGGCGCGTCATAACTTTAATATCTCTGCGGAAGATTGCCGTAAGTTTGGGCAGAACTATATCGCGCCGCCGGGCATGATTGACACGGCGGTCCGCAATGCCGTTCTTGCGGGTGGTGTGACTTCTATTCCGATCAGCCTTGCCGCATCTGCAACGCTGCTGTTTGGCAATCAGGATTCCATCATTGTTCGCGATACTGTTCCGTCGAATTATGATCCGCGTCTGCTGGTGGCGAAGCTGGAGGACAGCGATCTCAACCTTGAGGAACTTGGCGGACACATTAAATCATCCGGAAATGGCGAGTTCAGCATGTTGCTATACGGCCC
>JAQGJB010000094.1 GCA_028290825.1 Micavibrio sp. | reverse complement strand
CAAAAGCGACGATCGTGACCCTGGCTTTATCGGGGGCGGCACCGTAAGACTGCGCCACGGATTCATCCTCGAGATAATTCCAGGTTTCCTGGAGGGACCGGATTTGCCAGCCTGCCACCAGAACCATGATTGCCGCGATACCGTATAGAATACGTCTCATCGGATGAGGGCGCCCTATTTCTTGCGGGAATCAGCAACGGCCTTTTGCATGGCTTCCAGACCGTAAGCCCCGCGCAATACCGTGTCATTGATGACGAAGGCCGGTGTGCCGTTGACTCCGATATCGCGGGATAGAGCGAGGTTCGATTCGATCTGCGCACGAATCTCCGGATCTTTGGAATCCTTCTTCAGTTTTTCAACATCAAGGCCGACGCTCTTGCCGACAGCCTGGAGGCTTTCTTCGCTGATCGGCCCGTTATGCTCCATCATCGCCGTGTGGAATTCCCAGTATTTGCCCTGCTTGTTCGCGGCCAGTGCATATTGTGCGGCGGTGAAGGAGGTTTCGCTGAGGATCGGGATATCCTTGAACACCACTCTCAATTTTTTATCGGTTTCCATCAATGTCTTCAGATCCTTGAAGGCATGTTTGCAATAGCCGCAATTGTAATCGAAGAATTCGACCAATGTGACATCGCCCGTCTTATCACCAGCGACAGGATCGGCAGCTTTTTTATAAAGTTCGTCGCTTTTTTCCTTCACTTTGACATCGAAGTTCTTTTCCTCGCTCGCCTGTTGTTCGGTGCGGAATTTTTCGACCGAGTCCATAATGGTTTTCGGATTGTTCATGATGTAGTCATGAAACATCGTATCGAGCTGTTTCTTTTGCGCTTCGGTAAAGACCGGCGCATCGGCGGCATGCGCGGAAACAGGGGCAACGGAAACCAGAAGGGCGGCGATTGCGACACTGAGGATTTTACGGTTCACGGGAAACTCACTTTCATTGGGTACGACGGTGGCGGGAATCTTGGTCTTTATATTTATTTTTATCAGCGACATTAATATAGGACAAAATATCCTGCGCGCGAAGCCATGAACGGCTGCCTTTTTTCAGTTGTCCGGCGGCGGATTCGGCCAGGCGCCGCGCGTCCTTATAATTTCCGGTCAGGGCGGCTTCATCCGCGAGGTGAAGCTGCGCTTCGGCCTCCAGGCCCTGATATCCATAAGCCATGGCCAGCAGATGCTGCACCTTTGGAGTCCGGCCTTCGTCGCTCTGGATATGGTCCAGCTGGCTGATGGCCTCTTTCAATTCGGCCCGGTCCTGGCCATTCCGGGAATCTGCAATAAGGGCCTGCGCATAAAGAACGCGGATCAGCGGCGCATCGCCTTTCAGGCTGACTGCCTTGCGCAGCGAGGCGATGGATTGCGGAACCCTGCCATAATCCAGCAGCATCTGGCCTTTTAATTCATGAAAATAAGGATTTTGCGGTTCAGCCTTCAGCAAATCCTCGATCATGCCAAGGGATTCTTCGACCCGGCTCTGGCGGTAGGCGGCAATGGTGCGGGCATAATTGGCGGCAACGCTGCGGTCGCGGTCGTCATACTGAAACGCCACCTTTCCCGGCGTTATAAACCCGGTCAGTTTGGCGACGATGCGCGCATGTTCCTCGGTCCAGACGGCGGGCCACGCCACATCCTTATACGGTGATTTTGCTACGCCGCCTTCAATCGCCTCGATCCGGTCGCGGGTCAGCGGGTGGGTGCGGACATATTTCGATTGTTCGCTGGAGGGGAGAAGCTCCTGACTTTTCAGCTGCTCCATAAAGCTCTGGAATCCGGTCGGATTCATCCGCGCGTGGTCGAATTCATAAAGCGCGGACTGGTCGGCGCTCGATTCCTGGACGCGGCTGAAGGCCAGAAAACCGCTCATCGCTGATGTCTGCCCCGCCATGGATCCCGCCGCCGCCGCGCCGCCATCACCCGTAACCACGGCAGCGCCAATGCCCAGAACCATGCCGAGAATGGCCTCATACGACGCATTCTCCATTTCCTCACGCAGACGTACGAGGTGACCGCCTCGGATATGGCCCAGTTCGTGTGCGATGACGCCGATCAGCTCACCGGGATTTTTTGTTTTCTCGATCAGCCCTGAATAAATAAAGACATTCTGCCCGCCCGCGACAAAGGCGTTGATATCGTCATCCTGGACAAGGATGAACCTGACAGCCGAAGGCTCAAGCCCCGCCGCGATAATCAGCGGCCTGGTCCATTCCTTCATGGATTCTTCAATCTCTGTATCCCGGATAATGTTCGGGCTGGGATCGCGTTGCGCAAAGGCGTCAAGCGGCACGGCCAGAATCGCAGCCCCGGCGACAAGCACGGTCAAAAGTGAAAAAACCCGGCTTTTCATCATAATCATAGTATATTGCCGTAAAAGTATGGTTGAATAATGGCTCAGAAAGTACCGGACCGAAGAAGCGTATTATGCCCGACCCCGACCTTTACTATCAATGGATTGATTGCCTGTGGCTGCCGATCAGCCTGTTTATGGTCCAGCGCGGACGGCGCCTGATGACGCTGGCCTTCATTATCGCCTGTATCCTCACTTTGCGCACCCAGATCGAATTGATGGAAGGAATCGGCCATCCGAACGGAATTATGGGCCTGATGCCAGGGCTTGGGCTTTATGAACGCGGCTTGATCGTGTATGGAGTGCTGGCCGGCCTGTTCCTGATTTTGGCGAAGCTTTCGCCTAAAACCTCCGCCATGGTGTTTCTGGCCGTGATTATTACCATTTATCTCTTCGCGTTCTGCGGCTCGATGCTGCTGATGCTGGTGTAAGGACCAACGACGATGCCGCCGAAAAAACCGACCGATCCGCCAAAATCCTCCGGACGCAAGTCACCGCGCGGTAATCAGCGCATGGTGCACGTCAAGGACAAGGAAATGAAGCCATCCTCGCGCGCGTGGCTTCAACGGCAACTGAACGACCCTTATGTTGCAGAAGCCGGACGTCTTGGCTATCGCTCTCGCGCAGCATTTAAACTTCTTGAAATAGACGACCAGCTCAATCTGATCAAACCGGGCATGCTGGTCCTCGATCTCGGCGCTGCACCTGGTGGCTGGTGCCAGGTGGCGCTGGAGCGCAAGGCGCGTGTTGTCGGCCTTGATATCCTGCCCATGGAACCGATTGCCGGCGTGACTTTGCTGCAGATGGATTTCATGGACGAGGATGCACCGGAGGTCCTGATCAACGCCCTGGACGGACCTGTCGATATTGTCCTGACCGATATGGCCCCGAACACGATGGGTCACCAGAAAACCGACCACATCCGCATTATGAATCTGGTTGAGGCCGCCTATGAATTCGCCATTCAGGTTCTGAAACAGGACGGCACCTTCGTCGCCAAAGTATTCCAGGGCGGAACGCAGGGCACATTGCTGGCCCAGATGAAAAAAGATTTCAAAACCGTCAAGCACATCAAACCGCCCGCCAGCCGTCAGGGTTCCGCGGAACAATACGTGGTGGCCAAAGGATTCCGCCGCGAACCGACGGAATAACCTTTATTTCCCAAGCCCTCTTGCCATCATTGCTGCGGCGCGTATAGTGCGTATGAACAAAGGAGATAAGTCCCATGTTCGCCACAAAAGCCCCGCGCTCTGCCGCCGCTATCCCCGAAGCCCTGACCTTTGATGATGTGCTCCTTCTGCCCGGCGCGTCGGATATTCATCCCGCCGATGCCGACACGACGACGCGCCTGACCAAAACAATTTCCCTCAAAACCCCCCTGCTCTCCGCCGCGATGGATACGGTCAGCGAATCCCGTATGGCGATTGCGATGGCGCAGGCGGGCGGTATGGGCGTCCTTCACCGCAACATGGACCCGGAGGCGCAAGCCGACATGGTGCGCCAGGTCAAGCGGTTTGAATCCGGCATGGTCGTCAACCCGATCACCATCCGCCCTGATGCGCCGCTGGCCGATGCGCTGGAACTGATGGCGCAATACCGCATCTCCGGCATTCCGGTGACGGAGGAAAACGGCGTTCTGGTCGGCATCCTGACCAACCGCGATGTGCGTTTTGCCGAAGACAAATCGGAACCTGTGCGCCTGTTGATGACGGCGGAAAACCTGATCACCGTCCGCGCCGATGTCAGCAAGGACGAAGCGCGTAAATTGCTGCACAAACACCGCATTGAAAAACTTCTGGTGATTGATGAGGCCCGCCGCTGCATCGGCCTGATTACAGTCAAGGATATCGAAAAATCCCAACTGAATCCGCATGCCAGCAAGGATGCGCAAGGCCGCCTACTGGTTGGTGCGGCAATCGGCACAGGCCGCACAGGAATGGAACGCGCCGCGATCATGGCTGACGCTGGTCTTGATGTCCTGATTATCGATACGGCACATGGCCATTCATCAAATGTTATTCAGACGGTCCGCGATGTTCGCGCCATGAATCTGAAAGGCCTGCAGATCATTGCCGGAAATATTGCAACCGGCGCAGCAGCCCTGGCGTTGATTGACGCTGGCGTTGATGCCGTAAAGGTCGGCATCGGTCCGGGCTCCATCTGCACCACGCGCGTCGTCGCCGGTGTCGGCGTTCCGCAACTAACCGCGATTATGATGGTGGCCGAAGCCTGTGCAAAATCAGGAACCCCCGTTATTGCCGATGGCGGTATCAAATATTCCGGCGATCTCGCCAAGGCGATTGCTGCGGGCGCAGACTGCGCCATGATCGGCGGATTGCTGGCCGGAACCGACGAAGCACCAGGTGATGTCATCCTTTATCAGGGACGGTCCTATAAATCTTATCGCGGCATGGGTTCCGTCGGTGCCATGGTACGCGGGTCCGCTGACCGTTATTTCCAGGGCGGCGTCACCCAGACCCAGAAACTGGTCCCCGAAGGCATCGAAGGCCGCGTCCCGTATAAAGGACCTGTCGGCAACGTCCTGCATCAGCTGACCGGCGGCCTCCGCGCATCAATGGGCTATACGGGCAGCCACACCATCGAAGACCTGAAGACCAAAGCCGAATTCGTCCGCATGACTGGCGCAGGCTTCCGCGAAAGCCACGTTCACGATGTCACCATCACCCAGGAAGCGCCGAATTATCACGCACAGGATTAAGACAGGGACGGAAACAGAAAAAAGCCCGGATCGCCTCCGGGCTTTTCTTTTATCACAACAGAATTCAGTGGGAGTTTCTTTTGATGTCCGCGCCCATTTTCTGGACCGCATCGCCGACACCGCTGGCGGCATCGCTTAAACCTTCCTGAATTTTTTCAGCTGGGGTCTTGTGCGTTTCCCGGTAAACCATCACCCCGAAAATTCCGGCCAGCAACAGGGCAATCACCAGAAGCAGGGTTTTATTATCTTTCATCATTAAATCCTTCGCCATAAGTTGAAGGTTTGAGGGTAATTGCCGCGCGCGGCAAACTCAAGTAGCCTTGCAGCATGAAAACCGATCTCGCCACACCTGATGATGCAAACGATCTCGGCCACATCCATGTCGAAGGCTGGCGCGCGAGTTATGGCGGGCTGGTCGAACAATCCTTTCTTGATGACCTCGACCCAGCCAAACGGGCGCAGCAATGGCGCGAATGGCTGGCCGCCGGAACCGAGGCCTACATCGCCCGAGACACGGACGGCAAACCCGCAGGCTTTGTTGCCTTCAATAAATTAATGACGGCACCGCCCGGCATGTCCCCGGTGCGTCCGCTCTATACTGCGGAAATCCTCGCTATTTACATTCTGCCCGCTTACTGGCGGCAGGGTCTGGGGCGGCAATTGCTCTCGCTTGCGGCGGCCCGGTTGAAGGAAAAGAAGCACAGATCCCTGTGCCTTTGGATTCTGGAAAAGAATACGCGCGGAAATGCATTTTACAAAGCTTTAGGCGGCGACCGTTGCGGCAAGAAACAGGTCGAGATCGGCAGCCGTACTTTGACCGATGTCTGCTATGGCTGGCGCGATACGTCGAAACTGCTCCTGACATGATTTTGCCATCAGGGGCTTTTAAGATTGCCGCAATACTGTCACCCTGTTCACCGCAATTTAAAAAACCTGAATAACAAACCCGGAGCAAGATAATGAACAAACTGATCCCTGCGACTTTGGCCGTAAGCGCCATCCTGGCCGTTTCCACAGCCGCCCTGGCCGGTGAAACCGTGCTACATTCCAAAACCAGCACCACGGTGTCGACCCCGACAGCCACCACGACGAAATCTACCGAAACCGTTGTGACACCCTCCGCCGTTCCGCCTGTGGCCACCGCCACCAGCGTCATCAACCCGGTCACCGGCACAACCACAACAACCGTCAGCACCCCGACCGCTGCCGTTGTTGCAACCCCGACCGGCGCCGTCGTCGTTCCGCCGGGCGGCACCGTGACCACCACAAAATCGTCCGAGACAACAATTTCCCCTGTCGGCACCGTCACCAATACCGGTGAAGAAGACGCAACACCGGAACCGGAAGCCACAGTCGAGAGCTACACAATGAAAAGCGGCACCGCCATTCAGGTCCGTGGTATTCAGGCTCTGGTCGTGAATGCCGACGGCACCACCGCCCCGGCCCCAGACGGTGAAATTGCCACGCCGGACGGTAAAGTCCTGAAAGTGCGCGGCGGCGTCCTGATCCGTGACACCAACGTCACCGGCACCCCGGCAACCACGACATCGACAACCGTGACCACCACAGCCTCACCGGTTGTTGCCGTGCCGACGAGCGCGCCAGCCGCAGCAATCCCTGCTACCGGCCATGCCCCTGAAGAATAAGTCTTAATCAGTCCCGTAAAACCCCCGCCCGGCAATGCCAGGTGGGGGTTTTTGTTGCGATATTGCAGCCATTCGTTTACAAGAAGCGCCATGAGACAAGCAGCCCGATTAAACGCCGTCCTTGAAATCCAGACAAAAACCGCCGAAAGCCGCATCCCGATGGATGGGACGGTTGGCGATTACATGCGTTACCGCCGTTATATCGGGTCGAAAGACCGCGCCGATATCGCGGAGCGGGTCTATGCCATGGTGCGCACAAAGGCGCGTCTGGGGTGGTGGCTGGAGAAACTGGAAGCGGCAGATACCCCGCGCATGCGCCTGATCGCTCATCTGATGCTGGTCGAAAATTTCACTCTCGATAAACTGCGTGAACATTTCGACGGCGAGAAATTCAACCCGGAACCGTTGAGCGAAGCCGAAACAGAACTGGCGAAATCGCTGGAGGGCAAAACTCTCGACACCAACGCGATGCCGGATGCGGTCAAGGTCGAATGCCCGCCGGAATTTGAAACCGAACTCCGCGCCCTCTATAAGGATAAATTCGTCGCGGAAATGGCCGCGATGCTTGACCCGGCACCGCTGGATCTGCGCGTCAACTTCCTGGCTCTGACACGAGAGGAAGCCATGGCCTCCCTCGCCAAAGACAATGTCGAGACAGACCCGACACCCTATTCACCCTGGGGCCTGCGTTCCCGCACCCGCGCCTATCTCTCCGACACCAAGGCCTTTACCAAAGGCCATATCGAGATTCAGGATGAAGGATCCCAGTTGATCGCTTATATGTGCGGCGCCAAACCGGGCGCTCAGGTTCTCGATTACTGCGCCGGGGCCGGTGGCAAAACCCTCGCCATCGTCAACGCCATGGCGCTCGACAAAAAACCAAAAGGCCGCATCGTCGCGATGGACATCGAAGCCTCGCGCCTCGAAAAAGCCCGTCCACGCTTCCGCCGCGCCCACGCCCACGACATTATCGAAGTCCGCCCGCTGGAAGATGAAAAATCCCGCAAATGGCTGAAACGCCAGAAGGGCACGTTTGATGTTGTTCTGCTGGACGTTCCATGCTCCGGTACCGGAACCTGGCGCCGCAACCCCGACACACGCTGGCGCCAGTTCGGCCCAAGCCTGGAAAAACTGATCGAAACCCAGGCCGATATCATCGACCGCGTCGCCAACGTCGTGAAACCGGGCGGACGTCTGGTCTATGCCACATGCTCCCTTCTCCCGCGTGAGAATGAGGAACAGGTCGAAAAATTCCTGAAGAACCATCCGAACTATTCGGTTGTGCCAGTCAGTGAGATCCTTCCCGGTGCGGACCTTGGTGCGCCTTATATGCGCCTCTCGCCGCTGCGGAACAATACGGATGGTTTCTTTGCTGCGGTCCTGCAACGTGCTGCCGACCCAACAGTTGAAGGCGAAATCAATCCCTTCGCCGATCAGGAAGACTAGGACCTAAGCCCCGTTATATTGCTTTTTATCCGCTTTCGCGGCCCATTCATGCTGCCCCAGATTTGCAAACGGGATCAGGTGATGGATGATCATGGCACTGTCCGGATTGGTATAGGGACGTGTGCCGATAATTTTGAACAACGTGCTATTGCCGATATCCGGGGCCTCACGTGTTGCAAAAATCTGTGCCGATTCATGTTCGACACTGACCCACTCCGAAATATTCGCCCACTGGCATTCCGCATAAGCCATCGGCCCGATCTCGTGCGTAAACGTATAAAGCGTCGCCCGGCGCAAATTCCACGGGCTTTCAATCCGTACGCGCTGCTGGACCCTTGATGCCACATGAATGACATTCACCTCCGGCGCATCGCCAACCCCGACCAGAACGCGGTCCTTGGTCATGATCCACGCCGCAGGGCCTGTTGCATCGTTGATACGGGTGCGTAGCGTTTCCGGCAGGTCAAGGAACTTCGCAAAGCTCTGCCTGATCAGGCCTGTCCCGGGCTTGACCTGGAAATCATGATGGTATTTATCATCGTCAAACCCGGCCACGGCCTTGCTGTCTTCATAGCTGGCACCGAACACGACCGTAAAATGCTGCGGCAGGATCAATTTCTCATGCACCAGCTGCCGCGCCAGAATTTCCAGCTTGGCATGACAAGCCGGGCAACTCTCCGCGCTTGAAATCACATAGATATGCGCATTCTCTAACCCAATCGCCGCCACCGCCGCGCGCAGCTTCGCCGTATTCTCCGGCTGCACCGCGCGGTCTTCCGCGTGTGCACTGGCAAGCCCCGTTTCGATCACGGCGTTCCCGACAGGCTCCACAATCGTCTGCAGATCGCCGGTCAGCATGTTATGAACATGGATCGACGCCGCAAACGGCCCGCCACGATCGGCACGCACATTCTCGACCGCCTTCGCATCGCAGGCATCAAGCAGTTTAGGCAGGATTGCAAGATCGAGTACGGTCATTTCAAATCTTCTTCAAGCGCCAGCGGTTTCACATAGGCGCGTCCGTGATCCGTATCCCACGGGAACCGGACCCACGTATCCTGCGCCACCTTCTCATGATAAAGATCGACGAGGTCTTCGCCCTGCGGCTTGGTATAAACGGTAACGATCAGCGCATTCTTCAAATGACGGCGCAGCATCTGCAGCGTCGCACCGGTATCGGCTAGATCATCAACAACAATCACACCGTCACAAAATTCCGGGGCTGGAGGCTTCAGCATCACCGGCTCGCCACGCTCCTGCATCTGATAGGTATCGATGCAGACGCTCTCGACCTCACGGATATCCAGCTCGCGCGCCAAAATACCGGCCGGGAACAAACCGCCACGTGTAATAGCAAGAATTTTAAGGTGCGGGCAGTTCATCTCCAGAAGACGGCGGGCGAGATCGCGGCACTGGCCCTGAATATCGTCCCAGGTGACATATTTCTCGTTTTTATAATCGCTCATGCCGGCCGCCCTTTCCCTTCCAGCTTTATAATATTTTTCAACCTGCGGGAAGGTCTTTCTCGGCTGTCAAAGCCCGCAAACAATGCTATAAATTGCCGATTATAAATTTTCTGAAAGCAGGTCATTTATGCAGGCATCTTCCCCCGGCTCTCAAGCTATTTCCACACTGGCCCGGCATGACCGCATCCTGATCCTCGATTTCGGCTCGCAGGTCACGCAGCTGATCGCCCGCCGCGTCCGTGAAAGCGGCACCTACTGCGAAATCTGGCCCTTCAACGCCGCCAGCGACGAACGCATCAAGGCCTATAACCCGAAAGGCATCATTCTTTCCGGCGGCCCGGCCAGCGTTACCGAATTTGAATCCCCCCGCGCCCCGCAATCCGTTTTCGAAATGAATGTCCCGGTCTTCGGCATCTGCTACGGCCAGCAGACCATGGTGGAGCAACTCGGCGGCAAGGTTGAATCCGGCCACTCCCGCGAATTCGGCCGAGCCTATGTCGACATTCAGGAAAAAAGCCCGATCACCGAAGGCCTGTGGAACACCGGCGCACATGAGCAAGTGTGGATGAGCCACGGCGACCGCGTCACGCAACTGCCCGAAGGCTTCCGCGTCGTCGGCACGTCGGAAGGCGCACCCTTCGCTTTCATCGCCAATGACGAACGCAAATTCTTCGGCGTGCAGTTCCACCCGGAAGTCGTGCACACCCCGCACGGTGCTGCCCTCCTCAAAAACTTCACGCGCGACATCTGCGGCTGCCACGGCGACTGGACCATGGCCGCGTTCAAGGACGAAGCCATCGCCAAAATCCGCAAACAGGTCGGCAGCGCCAAGGTCATCTGCGGCCTCTCCGGCGGCGTCGACTCCTCCGTCACCGCCGTTCTGCTGCACGAAGCCATCGGCGACCAGCTCACCTGCATCTATGTCGATACCGGCCTGATGCGCACCGGCGAAAGCGACCAGGTCGTCGAGCTTTTCCGCGAACATTACAACATTCCCCTGATCCACGAAGACGCGAGCGAACTCTTCCTCGGCGCCCTGACAGGCGTCACCGACCCCGAAATAAAACGCAAAGCCATCGGCGCATTATTCATCGAAGTGTTCGAAGAAGTCGCGGGCCGTGTCAGCGGCGACAGCAAGAGCGTCGAGTTCCTGGCGCAAGGCACCCTCTACCCCGACGTCATCGAATCCGTCTCCTTCACTGGCGGCCCCAGCGTCACCATCAAATCCCACCACAATGTCGGCGGCCTGCCCGACCGCATGAATTTAAAACTGATCGAACCTTTACGCGAACTGTTCAAAGACGAAGTCCGCGCCCTCGGCATCGAGCTTGGCCTGCACCCCGACTTCGTCAAACGCCACCCCTTCCCCGGCCCCGGCCTCGCCATCCGCATTCCGGGTGCAATCACGGCAGACAAACTCAAAATCCTCCGCCACGCCGACCAAATCTACCTCGAGGAAATTCGCAACGCCGGCCTCTATGACGCCATCTGGCAAGCCTTCGCCGTCCTCCTCCCCGTCCAGAGCGTCGGCGTCATGGGTGATGCCAGAAGCTACGACAGCGTCTGTGCCCTCCGCGCCGTCACCTCAACCGATGGCATGACCGCCGATACTTATCCATTCAGCCATGAATTTCTGGGACGTGTTGCAACGCGGATTATCAACGAAGTGCGCGGTATTGGTCGCGTGGTCTACGACATCACCTCGAAACCGCCCGGGACGATTGAGTGGGAATAGAACAAATACCAGTATCAAATCCAAAAACGATTGGTAAAATTGGCCTGACTTTAAGACTGATTTTATCATCTTATTTGTCATGCTTATTGCTGATAGCAGGATTGTATATTCGCGATCATTATCGAATGATTGGCCATCAAAATGACCTGCTCATTCTGTTTATGGTCTTAACAGCTGGATACCTTCTATTTTTGCCGGGTATATTACTATTTGGTTGCCCTTCTAGTTTTTACATCTTTGACCGTTATAAAAAAAATCCTGCCATTTGGATTATCTGTGGGGCTATTTGCTCCGCTTGTTATGGCTGGGCGTTAGCCCATATGATCAATCTTCAAAACTGTATTCCACTAGGCGCAATTGCCGGGTCGATTACGGGGGTTTTAATGTATTTATTATGTCGTAATAAAGTGTGGCACGCGAAAGATGTAACCTATGAGAAGGAGGTCAGAAAAAAAACACTTCTTATGCTTACTCCACTGATAATTATTATCGTCACTATTATTGGAGGATTTAAACTCTGGGAATATAAATTCCGTCTATCTTTTATTCCGAATGAGTTTGGCGTCTATAAAATTATATACAGAAATGAAGATTCTTGGGGCTTTGGTCCGGGCGGCAATGAAACTGGCTTTATTGTTTATGAATTACCCGAAAAAATTGCAAAAAAAATTGAAACAGAAGGAATTTCTTACTTACAGAACCTATATTCAAATGCTCGTGATGGACATGAATGGAGGGGTCATTACGAAACGTGGCATGAAACCCCTATAGATGTAACAAGAAATTGGGTTGATTACATGTCAATGAAAGACGGGGAGGAAAATTATTCAAAAAAGACGCCATCAATAGAAAACTACTTGAATGCTTATGGATTCGGTATCAGCATAGATTCACAGTTTCTAAAAATAGCTAATAGCGCAATTGTTCATCCTAAAAATTACTACGCCTATGGCCGCATAGGCATTATCATCATTATTCCGGCCTCAAGAAAAATCATTTACGCCTATAACGGATAAAAATAATCACTGCAATTATTAATCCCCTTTAACAACTCAGATCGAATTAGATAACCAGTTCAGCAGCACTCTTCCCCTGATACCGGAAAATAATCTCCGGGTTTGAGGACTCAATCTTCACCACATCCGCCAGCCCCGGCACATGATAACCGAGTGACGCCACACCACTCAGGTGATGCGGGTCTTTCCCCGGGTGAATAATTTCCAGCCATTCGAGTTTCAATTTCCCCGCCTGCATTGGCGTGTTCAACTGACACCACGTAATCTCACGTCCATTAAATTGCTTCCGGATCACTTTTCCGAGAGGGACGGCCTGTGATGCATATTCGTCGTAGAGCGTCGGGCTGCTGAACTTGAACGCAACATGCGAGAGATCGGGCAGAACCCCGTATTGCGTACGGTAGGCAGCGGCCCCGGCACGGGCCAGGGTTTCAAAGGCTTCGGTATAGTCGGCGAGAAGAGAGCGTGTCATTTTTGTATTCTACGCCCACGCCGCTTAATAAAAAAGGCCCGTCTTAGCCCGCCGGTTCCGGCACCGGCACATCAAACCCGTTGAGGATAACCGAGACAGCCGCATAGACACCCACCAGATAAACCAGTTCCGCCGCCCCGTCTTCACCGAAGGCGTCAATCGCAGCTTTATAGGTCGGTTCTGGGAGTGTTCCGCCGCTGTTCAAAGCGGCAGCGACGTCATAGGCGACGCTTTCATCTTCACTTAAGTCCTGTGGCCTTTGCCCGGCGGAAATCGTGGCAATTTTCTCATCACTGAGGCCGACGAGATCGGCGACCCGGACATGCGCATAAAGTTCATACGCAGCGTGATACCGCGCACCAGTCACCAGAATGGCGATTTCGCGCACAGGTTTGGGCAGCGTCGGACTGAAGGAAATCGCCTTGATCAGATCCCATACCGGTCCGCCAAATTGCGGATAATGCAGCATCGGGTTCCATGGCCCCATCAGCTCACCACTCTCGTCAATGGTGCGAAAGCCCTTAAAATGACCCTCAATCCCGGCCTTCATATCATTATAAAGCGGCTTCTGGTCGTCAGAGAGGCCTTTGGGGGAGAGCAAGGGAAGGCGCATGACAAATAATCCTTAATCATAAATTGAACCGGTTACTGAAGTAGAGAGGAATGAAGTAAAAGCAAACTCGATAAGAAAAGGGCCCATCCGCAGACAGGCCCTTTCTGTTCGTCGCCGGTGGCAACCGATCCCTTACTTTACTTCAGTTTTGGTTTCTTCGGTTGTTGTCTTGTTCATCATGCCTGGCGGATCAACAGTGGTTTGGGTTTCGACTGTGCCGGTCACGCGGCCATCGCCGTGTTGATCCAGATCTCTGCTGACCGTCGATTGTGTCGTCGTGCCGTTTGCATCGGTTGCGGTGGTGGTCGATTTTTCCTTACAGGCGGAAAGACCGATGGCGGTCACGGCCATAATGGCCAGGATTACGTTGTTACGCATGATGTTTGCTCCTTTACATGCAATGTCGTGGCGAAACATCCAGTTGAACGTTTCTGTCAGCCAACGAACGGTTGAGCGCGGTTATCTGTTCCCTTTTATTTTGATAATGCGATAATCTCCCCAGGAAACAGGGAGTAAGCATGGAAAAGAACCGTCTAGAGGCCTTCAGCGACGGCGTTATCGCCGTGATTATCACGATTATGGTTCTGGAACTGAAGGTGCCGCACGGCATCGCCTTCAGCGACCTGCGGGAGCTGATCCCTGTTTTTATCTCCTACGTGCTGAGCTTTCTCTACACCGGCATTTACTGGAACAATCACCATCACATGTTTCATGCGGTACACCGGGTTGACGGGCCTGCGCTCTGGGCCAACCTGCATCTGCTGTTCTGGCTCTCCCTGTTGCCCTTTGCGACGGGATGGATGGCGGAAAACCATTTTGCCCTGTACCCGGTCATCCTGTATGGCTTTATCCTGCTGATGGCGGCGGTGGCGTATTACATTCTGGTGCATGCCCTGATACGCTGCCCGCAGCAGAACCCGGAGCTTCTCCACGCGATCGGCCCGGATTTCAAGGGCAGGATTTCGGTGATGCTGTATGCGCTGGGGATGGGGCTCGCCTTCGTTCACCCCTGGCTGGGGTTTGCGGCCTATTTCTGTGTGGCGGCCCTGTGGCTGGTCCCCGACCGGCGGATTGAGAAAAACCTCCACAATTAAAGGTTTTTAGGCTATAAAACCCGGATCAACGAACCCCGGCAGGTATAAGGATCAGACATGACCAAGAAATTCGACTGGATTAAACGCGGGCTGATGGGATCGAGCACGATGCCCCAAAATGGTATGATGGGGACAGCCGGGCAGAATTACGGCCTGTTCAACAACCATGGCGGCGAAGGCCATGTTCACGGCCCGAACTGCAATCACGGCCACGACCATTCACACGACCACGGGCATTCTCATAGCCATGTTCACGGGCCGGGATGCAATCATGGACATGATGAAGATGAAGAAGCGGAAGCCCATGTTCACGGCCCCGACTGCAATCACTGATTAAAGTTCTTCGTTCAGAAGCGATCCAACAGGCTGTACCGGCGTTTCCGGGCCAGCCTGTTTCTTTTCAATGAAGTAGAAACTGATCTGGTCTTCATCCGCCGGGGGAAGAGCGGCATAGGCCGCCTGGGCCAGTTGTTGTGTTTCTTCCTGCGCCTGGGTCAGAACATTGATGTCTTCCACGCTCAGCAGCATATTACTGTACTGAAGCGCCAGCAGGTCGTTTTCGTTGGTATGGCCCGCGATGGTGGTGAACAGGGTCGACGCCGGGCGTTCGCTGCGCAACATGCGGCGGAACGGGAAACTATCCTTGGCGACTGGTTTGATAATCGGGATCATCAAAACTCTTCCTGTGAATGGGTATGCCTTCATTTATAAACGGAATATGTGGTCGAATCGTTCCGAAAATAGGGCATGAATATGATCGTTATGTCATTATTTACAGAAATATGCAATATGAAAATACAATAGAGGCCGCTTAACACCGGTTTTATTGACGTTTTAATCAGGCACTCTTAAGAATAAAGAATGTTTCAGTCCTGGCGTTTTAGAAAAGAGCATGAGCAGGCAACCCTGAAACGGTTGTTTGATACCGCCAGCGCGGTCCCGCTGGGTCGCGAGGCAGTCGATTTTCTGGAGAATCAGCATTCAAAAATCAAGTTCATCACCTATAACACCTCGGTCGCGCAAAAAAGGTTTGCGGCCTATAACGCTTTTAATAAAAGCATATCACTTTATGTTAATGCACAGGACATCCCTGGTAGCGCCGATTTGGTGGAGTTTTCATCAGTGCTGGTGCATGAAATACGCCACGCCTGGCAGGATAAAAACGGCCTGATTAAAAAATCATCCCGTCTTGGATTGGCTGATGGCAGAAAAATTATTAGCTGAAAGCGACGCTCATTCCTACAATATTGCCTATATGGAACAAAGGAAAAGGCGCGACATCGATCAGGATGAAATCCGCTCGTTGCGGTATACGATGTTTATTGTCTATGCAGATCTGATCGCGGAAGATCCGGACCTGTACATAGGACCATTCAACAAAGCCTTTCGTGGTTTTGAGGCTGCCGCAAAAATTTTATTCATGGCGCAAAAAATTCGCCGCAATAGCCCGCGTGATTTCAATCTGTTGGGGCAAACTGGATTTGAAGCTTCCTCTGGCCGCTACTTTCCTGATTCTTTTGAAAGCTTAAGTCTGAATATACAGGAGGATTTCAGCCAGACTTTGCAAATTTTGATAAAAGCAAAAGCCTGCGATCCCTCAATCCTAGACCAGTCGAAAAGCCGCCTTTGCCTGAACCTGAAACCTGGCCCCTAGCATGCCTGACCGCAGCACCAGCCCGAAGACCAGGCCCACTGAAAATTATAGCCCCCAAGCCAGCCCGTCACATCCACAACCTCACCGATGAAATAAAGCCCCGGCATTTTGCGCGCTTCGAAGGTTTTTGAGGAAAGTTCGTTGGTGTCGACGCCGCCGAGTGCTACCTCCGCCGTGCGATAACCCTCATTACCCTGGGGCCGGATGGTCCAGGCATTGATCATTGCGGCGACAATCTGGAGTTTTTTGTCGGACAGATCGGCCATCACGATATCGAAGCCGGAATAAGTCGCAATCATTTCCGCAAGCCGCGCGGGGAGAATGTCAGAAAGGATGTTATGCAGGATTTTCCTGGGCGCGCTGATACGGGCGTCCTTCAGGAAGGAAAGCGCATCAACATCGGGCGCAAGATTCACGGTAATATTCTGACCCGGCAGAACATAAGAGGAGATCTGAAGAATCGCCGGACCGCTGAGGCCCCGGTGCGTGAACAGCAATGCCTCCCGGAACGATGCGCCGTTCGCCTGCACCACGGCAGGATCGACGGCAACACCCGACAGGTTTTTCGTCATTTCCAGCAGATCGGCACCGAAGGTCAGCGGCACCAGGCCTGCGCGCGGCTCAATCACGCTCAAACCAAATTGCGCGGCCACTTTATAGCCGAAACCGCTCGCCCCGATTTTTGGAATTGACGGACCGCCGGTTGCGATCACAAGAGAATCGCAATCGGCATCGCCGCGGGTTGTCCGGACATGAAATCCGGTTTCGGTCTTTTCGATGCCGAGGATTTCTGTTTCGGTCTGGATTTTTGCTCCGTCGCATTCATGGCGCAGCATGGTAATGATCTGTTGCGCAGAATCGTCGCAGAATAATTGTCCCAGCGTCTTTTCATGCCATTTGATCCCGTGACGGTCGACGAGAGCGATAAAATCATACTGGGTGTACTGCTTTAACGCTGATTTGCAGAAATGTTCGTTTTGGGAAAGGAACTGAAGCGGGCTGCTATTAAGGTTAGTAAAATTGCACCTCCCGCCGCCCGAAATGCGAATTTTCTCGCCGATCTTTTTGGCATGATCCGCCACCAGAACCGTACGGCCACGCTTAAGCGCCTGTGCCGCACACATTAATCCGGCCGCACCGGCACCGACGATCATGACATTGTAATGATTCAACGCAACTCTCCTGCCCGCTTGTTATAAACAATTTGAATGAGATTCGATACAACTCACTGGCATAATTAATTAATAATCAAACTGAAAAACATATAATTGATTAAGAAATATTAAGCCCCATATGAATTGCCGGACCTATCCGGCGAACAGAGGTGTGCCGCATGTCGACACAGGATTTTTTAAACGCATGTCTTGAAAGCATGCAGTCGAAATCATTTTATAACGACTATCACAAATCATTCCGCACGATCCGTGCGGATTCCAATGCTCTGCGCGAAATCGTCTACCGCATTCGTTATGAAGTGTATTGCAGCGAAAACGGCATGGATATCAACGCCGCATCCAGCGATGCCGAAACCATGGAGCAGGATTCTTATGATGAGCGGTCGCAGCATTATCTGCTTTATCACAAGGGAACGGACGCCGTGGCAGGTACAATCCGTGTCGTAATGCCGCGGGATGACAAACCGCTGCATAGCTTTCCAATCCAGTTTATCTGCGACCATCCCCTCCTTCATATGGAGGAAAAAGTAGTAAAATTCTGTGAACTCTCCCGGCTGTGCATGGCACGGGATTTCAGGAAACGCCCCGGCGACGGCCGCATCCTGCCCGCCTATTTCGACCAGGACCATGACGTCAGGATCGATCAGAAAACCGCCATCCAATATCGCCGCGTCATTCCGTTTGCGCCGCTGGGCCTGCTCAGCGGCGCCTTCGAAGGCGCGCTGGACAGGGGTCTGACCGATTGTGTCTGCATCCTGGATACCGAGCAATTATATGCATTGCAACGCATCGGCCTGTCCTATCGCGTCCTTGGTGCGCGCATCGACATGGGCGGGCCGCAGCAACCGGCGATTTTCAACATCAAACATGCCCTCGATAACATGATCCTGCAGAACACGCCCTGCTGGGAAGTGGTTTCCGACCGGGGGCGCCTGCACCTGAAAGCCAATGCGCTGGAACAGAACGCATGGCAGGACGAAATTTTCGACCAGCGCTGCATGGACATGATTTTCGACCGTCTGGACACCAATAACCACAGATGACAAGGGGGTGCGGATTGTGGTGAAATAGATCCATGATTCGCTATGTTTCCACGCGCGGTCCCGGCGACCCTAAATCCTTTCTTGACGTCATGCTGGCGGGGCTTGCACCCGACGGGGGGCTTTACGTCCCCGACACCTGGCCCGAGATCGACAGGGCGATGCAGGAACATCTGGCCGGTGCCCCCTATACACTCGTCGCCGGAACGATTATGAACCCGTTTCTTGGCGGGATGATCAGTGCCTCGACCCTGCAACAGATACTGGTCGACACCTATGACGGCGATTCCTTTAACCACACCGCTGTGGCCCCGCTCACCCAGATCGGGCCGAGCGCCTGGATTCTGGAGCTGTATCACGGTCCGACATTGTCATTCAAGGATTACGCCCTGCAGTTTATCGGCCGCCTGTTCGATCATATCCTTGAACAAAAGAAGCAAAAACTGACCATCGTCGGCGCAACCTCCGGTGATACAGGGTCCGCCGCGATCGAGGCCTGCAAGGGTTGTAAAAATATCAACACCTTCATCCTCCATCCAAAAGACAGAACGTCCGATGTGCAGCGCCGTCAGATGACCACGGTGGATGCCCCGAATATTCACAACATAGCCATCGAGGGGAATTTTGACGATTGCCAGGCTTTGGTGAAGGCCATGCTGCTCGACCAGAAACTATCGCAGGATCTTCATCTCTCCGCCGTCAATTCGATTAACTGGGCGCGCATCATGGCGCAGTCGGTTTATTATTTCACAGCCGCCCTCGCCCTTGGTGCGCCGCACCGTCCGGTTAACTTCACGGTACCGACGGGTAATTTCGGCAATGTCTATTCCGCCTTTGTCGCCCGCCGCATGGGCCTGCCGATCCAGAAACTGACTCTGGCCACTAACCGTAACGACATTTTAACCCGGTTCTTCGAAACCGGCGAAATGAAACCCGACAAGGTTATGCCCTCAATCTCCCCCAGCATGGACATTCAGGTATCGAGCAATTTTGAACGCTACCTCTTCGACCTGCTGCGCCGGGAGCAGGGTTCGGTCAACACCCTTATGAACGAGTTCCGCGCCCACAAGGCATTCGGCATTTCCCAGGAAAAGCTGAAAGAAGCCAACCGCGAATTTTCCGCCGACCGTTGCAGCGATCCGGAAACAATCACCATGATGCGCGAATGCTATGAGGCCACTGGCATCCTGATAGATCCGCACACCGCCGTCGGCCTTCACGCCGCAATGAGGACCCAGGAAGATCCGACGATCCCGAGCGTTGTTCTTGCCTGCGCCCACCCGGCCAAATTCCCGGACGCGGTGGAGCAGGCCACCGGCATACGTCCGCAATTGCCGCTGCATCTGGCGGGCCTGATGGATAAAACCGAACACTTCACGGTTCTGCCCAACGACCTAAATAAAGTAACGACATTCATCCGTAGCGAGTTGCCCAAATGACCATTCAAGTGACCACCCTGGAAAACGGCCTGCGCGTCGTCACCGATACTGTCAACACAGTGGATTCCGTCGCCATCGGCATCTGGGCGGGTGTCGGCACCCGGGACGAGGACATGGCGGTCAACGGCGTCGCCCACATGGTCGAGCATATGATGTTCAAGGGCACAAAAACCCGCGATGCCGGGCGCATTTCTGAAGAGATTGAGGATGTGGGCGGATCGATCAATGCCTATACCAGCCGCGAAATCACCGCCTATCACATTCACGTTTTAAAAGAACATGCGGGCCTCGCGCTTGAGGTCCTGGCAGACCTGATCCAGAATTCGACCCTGCCGGATGACGAGGTGGAACGCGAACGCAAGGTTATCCTGCAGGAAATCGGCATGAGCAACGATACGCCGGACGATCTCGTCTTTGACCATTATCAGGAAACAGCCTACCCGAAGCAGGCCCTCGGCGCACCGATCCTCGGCACGCCGGACATCATCTCCGGCATGACGCGCGATTCCCTGACCAGCTATGTCCGCACGTTCTACACCCCTTCGCGCCTGGTGATTTCAGCAGCCGGGAACATCCGTCATGACGATCTGGTCAAAATGGCCAGGGCGCAGTTCCAGAACCTACCGGAAAATCAGGACATTCATCAGCCGTCAGCAAGTTATATTGGCGGCGACCACAGGCTTGAGAAAGACCTGGAACAGGCCCATGTCGTTCTCGGCTTCCGTTCCATCTCCCGTCACGATCCGCGTTATTTTGATGCGATTGCGCTGTCCACTATCCTTGGCGGCGGCATGTCCTCGCGCCTCTTTCAGGAAGTGCGTGAAAAGCGCGGCCTGGTTTATTCCGTCTTCAGTTTCCATTCATCCTATGCCGATGACGGCCAGTTTGTGCTATATGCGGGAACCGGCCCCGACCGCCTGCAGGAACTGATGCCGGTTCTGGTTGATGAAATTCACAAAGTCGTGCAAAGCCCGGTGAAGGACAATGAACTGGCCCGCGCCAAAACCCAGATGCGCTCTAACCTTCTGATGGCCAGGGAATCGATGATGACCCGCGCGGGGCAACAGGCCAAGCACCTGATCAATTTCAAGGAAACGCTGGATGTTGAAAAACTGCTCCAGGAAATCGACGGCGTGAATATCGCCTCAATCCAGTCTCTGGCCGCCGATATTTTCAGCTCGGCCCCGACCATTGCCGCGCTTGGCCCCCTAAAACAACTGGATTCTTATGATAAAATCGCCAAGCGTCTGGCCTCTTAAGCAGCGCATTGAATTTCCGGCTGTGCGGCTGAACGGGCCGCGCATCCTGATGCGTCCGCCGGACCCCGTCGATTTTCCCGCCTGGGCCGCCCTGCGTGAACGCAGCAAACAGCATCTGACCCCGTTCGAACCAGAATGGCATGAAGACAGCCTGACGCGTGATCTTTTCCTTCGCCGCATTGAACGGCAATCCCGCGACTGGAAAGCCGGCCTGTCCTGTTCTTTCCTGATCTTCCGCAGCGAGGATCAGACAGTTCTTGGTGGCATGAACATCAATAATATCGTTCGCGGCGCAGCACAGTTCTGCACCCTTGGCTATTGGCTGGGCGAGGAGCATCAGGGGCAGGGTTACATGGGTGAAGCCATGCGCCTGACCCTGATTTACGGTTTCAATACTTTGAAATTCCACCGCTTCAACGCGGGAACCCTGCCGCATAACGGCCGCAGCATTAAATTACTGCGCCGCTTCGGGTTCGAGGAAGAGGGCTACGCCAAATCATATTTGCAAATTAACGGCGAATGGCAGGACCACATCCTGTTCGGCCTGACCGAAGACCAGTTCCAGAAATCCCTGAATATCAGCGCCTAGGCCCGTCCCGCGTCGCCGGACAGCATGGCCAGATCGACGCCGAGCGTTTTGATGCCAAACGCCCATTTATCCTCCACCGGCGTGGAAAACAGCAGGTTCTGGTCCAGCTCCGCCACCAGCCATACATTGTCCTGAATTTCTTTCTCCAGCTGCCCCGCCGTCCAGCCGGAATAACCCAGGACGAATATCATTTTCTTCGGTCCTTCGCCTGCGGCAACGGCGCGCAACCCGTCAACCGTTCCGGTCACGCCGACTTCATCAGTAATATTGATGGTGTCGTATAACCCAAAATCGCGGCTGTGCAGAATAAACCCGCGCGCGTTTTCGACAGGACCCCCACCATAAACGGCAATATTGGAGAGCGCCTCCGGCTTGACCTCGACATGCGGTATATTCAGCTGATCAAGCATGCTGGCGAAGCTGAGGCCCGGCAGCGCATGATTTATCACAAGTCCCATAGCCCCGTTTTCATCATGCGCACAAATCAGGATAACCGCCCGGTGAAAACGCGGGTCATCCATATTGGGCATGGCCAGAAGAAGCTTTCCCGCAAAGGATTCCATTAATACAGCCCCCCCGTGCCGGTCATATCAGAGGCTGCAGGCGGTGGCGGTGGCATGGCGGGACCGTAGGAGTAAGGGTCGGGCATAGTGGTTTCGGCCGCATTGGAAGGTGCGCCGACGCTGTCATTGTTTTCAACTTCGGTATCCGTGCCATCTTCCGGCAGGGCGGTGGCGCGTTGGAAACCGCCAACGGGAACGATTCCGCCATCACTGAGGATAAAGCTTTTATCCGTTGGTTCGGTTCCCGGCTTATACGCCTCCCAGATTACGCGCTTGTCGCCGGGCCGCGCGCGGGCCCCGGTTTCGGCATTGATCTGCACCTGGCGGATGCCGGGCGGAATACGGAATGGAATGATCGGCGCATCTTTCAGGGCGTCTTTCATGAAATCCTCAAACACGGGCACGGCAACCGACGCACCTGTTTCCTTGGCGCCGAGCGGTTTCGGGTCGTCATAGCCGACATAGACACCGACAACAAGATCGGGAGAGAAGCCGACGAACCACGTATCGCGTGAATCATTGGTGGTGCCCGTCTTACCGGCCAGCGGACGGTTCATAGCCTTGAGCTTCGCCGCAGTCCCGCGCTGTACCACCCCCTCCAGAATGGAAACCATCTGGTAAACGGAGAGTGGATCATCAAGCTGCGGACGGTTATCCGGAATATCCGGAACGGCCTGTGCCTCCCATTGCAGGAGAGGACCGCAGGTCGCACAGATCCGTGTGTCGTGCGAGAAAATCGTTTTACCCCGGCGATCCTGAATCCGGTCGATCAGGGTCGGGGTAATTTTTTTGCCGCCATTGACCAGTTGCGCATAAGCCGTCGTCATCCGCAGAACCGTCGTTTCGCTGGACCCGAGCGCCGCAGACAGATAATGCGGCATGTCATCGACAATACCGAACTTCCGGGCATATTCGATCACCGAATCCATGCCAAGATGCGCCGCCAGACGCACGGTCATCAGGTTGCGTGATTTCTCCACCCCGATCCGGATCGGCGTGGGACCGAGATAATCGTTATGATAGTTGGTCGGACGCCATTTCGGCAGGCCCGGTCCTTGATCCAGCACAACAGGTTGGTCGGTGACGAGTGTACCGGGGGTGAAGCCGTGATCCAAGGCATCGAGATAAATAAACGGCTTGAATGCCGAACCCGGCTGACGCTTGGCCTGCGTGGCGCGGTTGAAGGAACTTTCATGATAGTTCCAACCCCCCTGCATGGCGAGAACGCGGCCCGTATGCGGGTCCATCGCCACAAGCGCGCCGTTCACTTTCGGAATCTGGTGAAGGACATACGCCTTGTCCTTCAGCTCAACCATCACGATGTCGCCCGTTTTCAAGAGAGAGGACGCAGTCCATTTTACATCATCATCACCGAGCTTTATTTTTTTCCCGTCGCGGAGGGTGAGGTTTTTGGAATCGAGCGCCATGGCGAATTCCCACTCATCCGGCATTGCGCCGATGCGCGGTTGGTCCGTCAGTTTTTGTGACCAGCCAGCCCCGCCATCAATATGCGTAACCACACCGCGCCAACCCTTGCGGCGATCAAACGCCATCAGCCCGTCACGCAAGGCGCGCAGCGCATAATATTGTAATTGCGGGTCGGCACTTGTACGCACCGCGAGACCGCCTTTATAAAGTGCATCCTCACCCCAGCGACCGGCCAGTTCCTTCCGCACTTCCTCGGCGAAATAAGGAGCGTCCACAACCTGCGTATCAGTACGGCGCGTCATCCGCAACGGCTTGGCACGGGCAATTTCGGCCTCCGCCTCGGAAATATATTTGTTATCGAGCATTTCCCCGATCACCCAGTTGCGGCGGATAAGCGCCGCATCATGGTCGCGCACCGGGTGATAATTGCTTGGCGCCTTGGGAAGGATGGCGAGGTAAGCCGCTTCCTCGATGGAAAGGTCTTCGAGAGATTTGTTGAAATAGGTCTGCGCCGCGGCCGCAACACCATAGGAACGCTGGCCCAGGAATATTCCATTGAGGTAAATTTCGAGGATCTTATCCTTGCCCATCGCGCGTTCCATACGATAGGCAATGATCGCCTCGCGGATTTTGCGGCGCAAAGACCGTTCGTTGCCAATGACGAAATTTTTCGCGACCTGCTGGGTGATCGTCGATGCACCCTTCGGCGCACGGTTCGGATGCATGAAATTCTGGACGGCGGCATTGGCCACGGCGAACCAGTCGACACCGGTATGGGTAAAGAAATTTTTGTCTTCGGCGGAGATATAGGCGTTCTTGACAAGATCAGGGATGGAATCGATCGGCACGAAGATGCGTTTCTCCTGTGCATATTCTTCCATCAGCCTTCCGTCACCGGCATAAATGCGGGTAATCACCGGCGGATCGTAATTGCGCAGCTGCGCGTAATCGGGCAGATCCTGGCCGAAATAATTGATCGAATAGATGGCCAGAGCCATGCCACCCATAAGGGCCAGCATACCCATCGAAAAAAGCGCCAGAAATGTGAAATACAACCACCGCATCAGGTCTTTTTTATGCCACAGGAATCAGGCAGGATAAAGGCTTGATGAGCCAGACACCGATAACAATCCCCCCTTCCGACCTTGTTGCCATGGATACACTGGCAACCACCACGCCGTTGCGCATCGATATCGTCTATGCCCAGGCCGCGCATCCTGAAAACATGTTCGGGGAAGCGATCTATCGTCCGGGCGCGCGGCTCTGGCTGCATAAGGATTTTGCCGAAATCGTCGCCCTTGCGGCAAAACGCTGCTTTGAACAACGCGGCTTCGTTTTTGTTCTGAAAGACGGCCTGCGCACAACGGAGGCACAGGAGAAAATCGTCCAGACACCCATCGTCCGCGCCAATCCGCACTGGCTGCAGGAACCGCGCCTCTTCTCACCTCCGGGCAAAGGTGGCCACCCCCGCGCCATGGCGATCGATATTGTGCTTGAAACCCGGGACGGGCAACTTCTCAACATGGGGACGCAGTTCGATTACCTGACGCCCGACCCCGCGGTAAACCCAGCGGCACGAAACTTTGCAGGCATTTCCGACGAAGCGGAAGCCAATCGCCAGATTTTGGAAGATTTCATGGTTGCGGCAGCAAAAGACCTTAACCGGCCGTTACTGCCTCTGCCTGCCGAATGGTGGGATTTTCGTTTTCCGGGGAGCTACACCGAACTGTATGCGCCGATTTCCGACAGGGATTTGCCGCCCGCGATGCGCATGACCTTACTGCCTTAGGCGGCAATCGTTGTAATCGGCCCATCGGCGCGGCCATTGATGAACTGGTCGACATATTCATTGCCGGTGTGATCGAGATCATCGACAGGCCCGGACCAGATAATTTTTCCCTGATAGATCATGGCAACATAATCGGCGATCTTGCGCGCGCTGGCCATATCATGGGTGATGGACAGGGCCGTGGCGCCAAGTTCCTTGGTGCTCTTGATAATCAGGTCGTTGATGACATCCGCCATGATCGGGTCGAGGCCCGTGGTCGGTTCGTCGAAGAAAATAATTTCCGGGTTGGCGGCAATCGCGCGGGCAAGGCCGACGCGTTTCTGCATCCCCCCCGACAGCTCGGACGGATAAAGCTGGGCCACCGGCTCATCAAGGCCAACGGAACGCAGTTTCTCAACCGCAATTGGATAAGCCTGATCCCGGTGCATGCCGCGCCCGTGCACAAGGCCAAACGCAACGTTTTCCCACACGCGCAGGGAGTCGAATAACGCAGCCCCCTGAAACAGCATGCCGAATTTCTTCATCATGGCATTGCGACCCTTGGCGTCGATGCCGACAGTTTCCTGACCGTCGACAAGGATGGAGCCGGAATCGGCCTGCAACAGATTAAGGACGCATTTCAGCATGACGGATTTGCCCGTGCCGGAACCGCCAATCACCACCATGGATTTACCCGTCGGGATGATGAGGTCGATGCCGTTCAGCACATGTTTGTCGCCGAAAGATTTATGGACGCCGGAGAGTTGCAACTTGGTCACTGGGGTGCTCATGAGAAAAACACCTGTGTCAGGATATAATTGAAAATCAAAATCAGGATCGAGGCCGAGACAACCGCGTTGGTCGTCGCCGCGCCGACACCCTGCGCCCCACGACCAGAGTTAAAGCCGTGATAGCAACCCATCGCCGTAACGATCAGTCCAAACACCGCTGCCTTAACGAGGCCTGAGGTGACATCAATCGATTGCACAACGTCCCAGGTCTGGTGCAGGTAATTCCCCGCACTGAAATTCAGTTTGTAGATCGAGATCATATAACCGCCGAACACGCCGATCAGATCACCGATCAGAACGAGGATAGGCAGCATCACCGTACCGGCCAGAATGCGCGGCGCGATCAGGTATTTGAACGGGTTCACGGACAGCGTGCTCATCGCGTCGATCTGTTCGGTCACGCGCATCGTGCCAATCTCGGCGGCAATCGCCGCGCCGACCCGACCCGCAACCATTAAGCCCGCCAGCACCGGGGCCAGTTCACGGGTCATGGACAGAACCACAACACCCGCCACGGCGGATTCCGCATTGAAGCGAGAGAAGCCTGTATAGCTTTGCAGCGCCAGCACCATCCCGGTAAAAAGCGTCGTCATGCCGACAACCGGAAGGGAATAATAACCGATATCGACAAACTGCCGCTGGATCAGGCGCGGAAAATAGGGCGGCGTGAAAACGTTAATCACTGCCTGCACCAGGAATAACGCCAGGCGTCCGCAGGACTGGAACAATGCGAGAATTGTCGCGCCTACCGCCTGACATGTTTCGGTCAGGAATTTCAGGAACGGAATACTTTGCGACATCATCTGCTGGCGGCTTATGCTCATGACCGAAAATCTACCGCGAAACAGGCGGGGATCAAAGGGATTTTCCGCTATAGCTCCGTGCGTAACGGTTGCCCAGATCGGTCAGGATTTCATAACCGATGGTCCCGGCGGCGGCGGCCAGCGTATCGGCGTCCTGCCCCGCACCCAGAACCTCGACCCAGTCCCCGGCAACCGGCTGGCCCTGAACCTCGGTCACATCCAAAGTCACAAGATCCATCGATACCCGTCCGACAATAGGCACTTCCTGACCCCGCCAGAACATTTTGCCCCGGTTGCTCAAGCTTCGTAGGAAACCATCGGCATAACCGAGAGCCACGGTAGCAATCCGCCGCACCCCTTTGGCAGTATGGGAGGCCGCATAGCCAACGGTTTCACCGTCCAGCGCGTCACGGATTTGCAGGATTCGGGTCTTGATCTGCACCACCGGCTTCATCGGGTTAGGCTCGCCGGAGGTCGGGTTCAGGCCGTAAACGGCCATGCCGGGGCGGACCAGGTCAAAATGATAATCCGCTGAAACGAAAATTCCCGCCGAATTGCTGAGCGATTTTCGTGCTTTTGGGAACAAGGCCAGAATGTCGTTGAACTTCGCAAATTGTTCCGGCGTCAGAGGATGGCCCGGTTCGTCGGCGCAGGCAAAGTGACTCATCACAATCGCGGTATTTAGATTGGCGACAAGGGAAGGATCTTTTTTTAGTCGCTCAGTCTCTTTGGTATCAAGACCGAGGCGGCGCATCCCGGTATCGATATGCAGAATGGCCGGACGCCCCTCGGTCCAGCGCTCAACATCACCAAGGCAATTGAGCACCGGCATCAGATCGTGGGCAGGATATTCGCCCTCCGCGCCATGGAACAGGCCACCAAGAATGCCGATCTCCGGTCCCACACCCAGGACTTTCCGAAGCGCAATCCCCTCATCGAGGGTCGCAACAAAGAATGTGTTTGTTCCAAGACTGCGGTGAACCTTGGCGACCTGCTCCATGCCTGTGCCATAGGCATTAGCCTTGACGACACCCGCCATAGCGGCTTTCGGCGCGCGCGATTGCAGCAGGCGAATATTATCCGCGACGGCATCGAGATTGATATCGAGGAGGGCAGCCGCCGTAATCATTATTCGGAGAACGACGTCTGATAGACGCGGTCCAGATCCTTGAAGCGCGTATATTGACCGTCGAAGAACAGCGGAACGATACCGATCGGACCGTGACGCTGCTTGCCGACGATGACTTCGGCGACATTGGCGATACGGCTCATCTTGTCCTGCCATTCGGCATATTTGGTTGCGTCTTCGATATTAGGGATCTTACGCGCTTCGTAATATTCTTCACGGTATACGAACATGACGACGTCGGAATCCTGCTCGATCGAACCGGATTCGCGAAGATCGGAAAGCTGTGGACGTTTATCGTCGCGGTTTTCAACCTGACGCGAAAGCTGCGACAGCGCCATGACCGGAATTTCAAGCTCCTTGGCAATGGCTTTCAGTCCCCGGGTGATTTCGGATACCTCAAGCACGCGGTTTTCAGCAGACTGACGCGAGCCTGAACCCTGCAAAAGCTGGAGGTAATCGATGATAAGCAGGTCAAGACCATGCTGGCGCTTAAGGCGTCGCGCACGGCTGCGCACCGCGCCGATGGAGAGCGCCGGTGTATCGTCGATATATAGCGGCACCTGCGAGAGTTTTTGTGACGCGGCGGCAAAGCGGCCAAATTCCTCCGCCGTGACATTACCCTTACGGATGGCATCGCCGGAAATGCTCGACTGGTCAGCAAGGATACGGGTCGCCAGCTGGTCCGATGACATCTCGAGAGAGAAGAAGCCGACAATGCCGCCTTCCTTGCCCCCGGTTTCGGCATAACGCGCCGCCGCCTGATACGCGATGTTGGTGGCCAGCGCCGTCTTCCCCATCGATGGACGCCCGGCAAGAATGAGAAGATCTGATTTATGAAGGCCGCCCAGTTTTTCATCGAGGTCGCGCAGGCCGGTTGTAACGCCGGTGACATGCCCGTCACTTTTATAAGCCTTATCCGCAATCTCCAGCGCCTTCATGACCGACTGGCGCAAGGTCACGAAACCGCTTTTATTCTCGCCCTTTTCCGCGAGAACGAAGAGACGGTTCTCCGCCAGCTCAAGCGTTGCACCGGCATCTTTGTCGAGGTTGAGTTCGAAGGCGCTGTTTACAACTTCCTCACCCACAGCAATCAGTTCGCGGCGCATGTGAAGATCAGCAAGACTGCGCGCGTAATCTTCGGCGTTGATGATGCTGACCACGCTTGATGCCAGATCGGCCAGGTATGCCGAACCGCCGACACCCGCAAGATCGCTGTCCGTTTCAAAGTAAGCCTTCATGGTCACCGGTGATGCCGTCTGGCCCCGGTCGATCATTTTTTGCAGCGCTTCAAAAATCCGCTGGTGCGCCGGCATGAAGAAATGAACCGGCTTCAGGAAATCGATCTTCTCCATCGCGCGGTTATCGACCAGCAACGCACCGAGCAGACCCTGCTCCGCCTCAAGGTTATGCGGCAGGACGCGGTAGGGGCGCTCCATCGCCTGAAGAGGGGATTCGCCGGTAACGGTTTTTTGTGCTGATGTCTGTGTCATGTCAGGACCATAACAAGGTTCAAAACCCCGCGCCATATTTCATCCGCACCCCCTATGTTAATAGCGGGGATGGAATAAAGTCTTACGCGCCACAATAAGGGCAATAAAAAAGCCCCGCGATCCTGCGGGGCTTTTTCTGAAAAGAAAAATTCTTATTCTTCGCTGTTGCCTTCGGCGTCTTCAGCTTCGGCGGCTTCGCCTTCGGCTGGAGCTTTTTTCGCTTTCTTGGCTTTGCGCGCTTCTGATTTCTCACCGCGTGCGGCGAGGTCAGCAGCTTCGGCTTCAGCGTCGTCGGCTTTGCCTTTTTCAACGGCCTGGCCTTCTTCGTCCATCATTGCGGCTTTCGCTTTTGCGGCTGCGGCTTCGGCCTTTTCACGGGCTTCAACGGCGCGGTCGTCTTCAGCGATCAATGCCTTACCGGTTTTCGCCTGGGTCTTAGCTTCTTCTTCGGTACGGGCGATGTTAACGATCACATCAACCTTTACTTCAGGGTGCAGCATCAGAGTCACAGGGAACAGGCCGATGGTTTTCAGGCCCGCGTTCAGCATCACCATTGTGCGGTGTACTTCCAGCTTGGCTTGTGCGGTCACGGCTTCGGCGATGTCACGTGTGGTGACAGAACCGTACAGTTGACCACCTTCGGCGGCGTTACGGACGACAACAGCTTTGAAATCTTTCAATTTCGCAGCCAGTTTCTCGGCCTCGCCACGTTTCGCGGCGTTTGCCTTTTCCAGTTCGGCACGTTGTGCTTCGTAGAAAGCTTTGTTTTCGTTGGTTGCGCGCAGGGCTTTTTTCTGCGGCAGGAGATAGTTGCGGGCATAACCCGGTTTTACACGGACGGTTTCGCCCATGGCACCGAGGCTCTCAACGCGCTCCAGAAGGATAACTTCCATATTCGCCATGATTCTCTATTCCTTATCTGTCTGAGGAGCGGAAATCGGCGGTGTCCTGACGAACGTAAGGCAGGACGGCCATGTAACGCGCTCTTTTAATAGCTGTTGAAAGTACACGCTGCTTCTTTTGGCAGACAGCAGTGATACGGCTTGGCATGATCTTGCCGCGCTCGGAAATGTAACGACCCAGGAGTCGGGTATCTTTCCAGTCGATTTTCGGAGCATGCGGACCGCTGAACGGGCATGATTTACGACGACGGAAGAAAGGACGGCGGCCGCCTGCGGCTGCTCCGCCTTCACGGCCTTCACCACCCTCGCGGGCTCCACCTTCACGGTCTTCGCGCGGAGCGCGGACTGTTGTTCTATCCATAGGCATTATGCTGCATCCTTCTCTGTGGTTGCGGTATCGTTGTCATTGGAGCGGTCGCCACCAAGAATGGCCGACGGGCCTTTGGTTGGTTCGTCCAGACGCAGGGTCATGTAGCGCAGAACGTCTTCGTTCAGGCGGATGTTACGCTCCATTTCGATCAGAGCCGCGGGTGCGGTTTCGGATTCGATCAGGACGTAGTGACCTTTGCGGTTTTTGTTGATGCGGTAAGCGAGTTGGCGGAGGCCCCAGCTTTCGGTCTTCAGGATTTTACCTTCACCGGCGGTGATGAATCCTGTGAACAGCTTGGTGAGGTCCTCAACCTGAGCAGGGCTCAGGTCCTGCCGTGCGATGAACACGGTTTCGTAGTAAGGCATTGATAGTCTCCTCATGGTTAAGTGTCTGAAACTCAGACACGAAGCCGACGACACCATGCCGCCGGCGAGGTTCTTTTTATGGAACGGGCGGAATATAGCGGGTTTTCCACAGGACGCAAGGAAAAAGAGATTCATAAATAAACAAAAAGGGGCAGAAATCTGCCCCTTTTCAAATCATTTGCCCGGGTGGTCGTTTAAATCTTAACCGTTGCTGTTTGCACACTCGGCGACACAGCGGTTGAGCATGACATTCCAGGTCAGGCGCGCACCGTCGATATTGCTGCGGGTGCCGGAACGGCGGAGCATGGCGGCAAGGCGCATGCGGTTCATGTCGGGTCTTTGAAGCGCGCTGGCGCCCGGGGTGGGCATACCACGCCCGGTAACTTCGTCGGCCGAAACGGCCATGTCTCTATTATCCATCTGTACGCGAATTTGATCTGAAACAATCAAGCAGTTCATAAGTGTTCGTTCCTTTGCTCAAGCCATTATGACCCTCGTTTAACCCGGAAACCGGGCGGTGGGGCCGAATTTTCATTGTTTGTATGTGCAAGCACCATACCACAAAACTTACGAAAATTCAAACTTCAGATCATAGTTTTCATAAGTATATAGTATGCACCCTAAAGTATTGATAAATAATAAACAAAATTATTGTTCCGAAACGATACGCACAAGAACTAACAAAGATATCCCCAAAATGATTCCCTTCCCGCATACGGCTTATTTTGCCGCGCTGCTTTACCTGCCTTCCCATACCGGGTAATCGGCTGAATCCGTCCCGAAGGATTGATTTTACCCCTTATCGCCGTTACAAAACCCTTTCACTTCTAAAAGCAGGTCATTTCATGAAAACATTTAAGCCAGCTCTGGCCCTTTTAGCCGCCTTGCCTTTCACTCTCGCCGCCAGCTCCAAACCAAGGACAGAACCCGTGCCCCAGGAAATCGCAGTTACCAGTATTAATTACAGGCTCCCCAAAACCCCTGCCGTCAATATCCTGGCCAAAGGGATTTGCGGCAAACATCTGGTCCTGACAAGCGAACCCTCTGCCGAGGGCAATACGTTGGTGATGACCTTCACTTTGCATGCCTCTCCCTGCAAGCCAGGTGAAACGCCGAAGCCCAAAAGCTACCGCATGCCGGTCGATCTGGCCAAGGAAGCGGCCGCAGCGGGCATCAGCACGCCCGATTCCAAAATAAAGGCCTTTGCCGTTCTGGCGAACGATTAGGGAAGGCCCGGCTTCAACTCAAACAGGAACTCACCATGACCCGCGCTTTTATATTTCCCGGACAGGGATCACAAACACCCGGTATGGGCAAAGACCTCGCCGAGGCTTTCCCGGAAGCCCGCCATGTGTTCGAGGAAGTCGATGACGCGCTGGACCAGAAACTCGCGAAGATTGTGTTCGAAGGGCCGGACAGCGACCTTAACCTGACCGAAAACACCCAGCCCGCTTTGATGGCAGTATCAATGGCCGTCATGCGCGTCCTGGAGAAGCAGGGCAATCTTGACCTGAGCAAAAGTGCAGCCTTCGTTGCCGGTCATTCCCTCGGAGAATACGCCGCCCTGACCGCCGCCGGTTCGTTCGACATTGCGACCACCGCAAAACTTTTGAAACTGCGCGGCCAGTCAATGCAGAAGGCCGTTCCTGTTGGCATCGGGGCTATGGCCGCAATTCTCGGCCTCGATTTTGAAGATGTGAAGGCCATTGCCGCTACGGCCTCCGCTGCGGAAATCGTCTCCGCCGCCAATGACAATTCCCCCGGACAGGTCGTCATCTCCGGCCACAGGGCCGCTGTCGAGGCCGCCATGGCGCTTGCTACGGAAAAAGGCGCCAAACGCGCCCTCCTTCTCCCCGTCTCTGCACCCTTCCATTGCAGCCTGATGCAGCCCGCCGCCGATGTGATGGCTGAAGCCCTTGCTGCAATCGACATCAAAGCCCCGGTTATTCCGGTTGTCGCCAACGTTACTGCCTCCGCCGTGACCGATCCGGCGCAGATTCGCGATCTTCTGGTCAAACAGGTCACCGGCGTCGTCCGCTGGCGCGAATCCGTCACCTGGATGAAGGAACAGGGCGTCACCGAAATGATCGAGATCGGCGCGGGTAAAGTTCTCGCGGGTCTGGTCAAGCGCATCGAATCCGATGTTGCCACATCCTCCGTCGGGACAGCGGCGCAGATTGATGAGCTGCTTGAGAAATTGAAATGAACCCTGCCGACTTCGCCCTCGACCCCCGCCCGATCGGAGTATTCGACTCCGGCGTCGGCGGACTGACGGTGCTGAAATCGCTGATGGCGCTGATGCCTGGGGAGAGCTTCGTTTACCTTGGCGACACCGCCCGCGTTCCCTACGGCACCAAAAGCGCCGACACGGTGCGCGGCTATTCGATGGATCTGGCGCGCATCCTGCTGTCGAAAAACGTCAAGATGATCGTCATCGCCTGTAACACCGCCTCCGTCCACGGCGCGAAGGCGATTGCCGAATTTGTTGCGCCAATCCCTGTGATCGAAATGGTCGCCCCGGCAGCAGCGGCAGCGGCGGCAGCCACAAAAAACAATTCCATCCTGCTGATGGCGACGCAATCGACCGTGCGCTCCGCCGCCTATCCCGCCGCCCTGCATGCAATCAACCCTGCGCTTGAAATATCCAGCATTCCAACACAAATCCTTGTCGCCCTGGCGGAAGAGGGCTGGGTCGACGGCGAGGTTGCGGAGAACGTGGTTGGCCGCTACATCCGGTCTTATTTTACCACGACGATGCGCCCCGATACCGTGATCCTGGGCTGCACCCACTTTCCTCTCCTGCGCGAGGTCATTGCGCGGATTGCCGGTGACGGCGTGACATTGATCGACAGTGGCGAAGCCGCCGCGCGTTACATCCTGAAAAACTTCCGGGTCCGCACGGATAAATCCTCGGCGAAAACGCCCCTGTTCTTCGCCACCGATTCAGTCGACCGTTTTGCCCCGATGGTGGAGCGCTTTCTCGGCCACACCGCCTTGCAGGGCACGGTTGAACAGATTGACCTGATGAATTTCGAAATACAAAACCCATCCCTCTCCAAAGCCATCTGAAAGGACTAAAACCATGTTCAACCTGACCGGAAAAACCGCCCTCGTCACCGGCGCCACAGGCGGTATCGGCGGCGCGATTGCAAAAGCCCTTCATGCGCAAGGCGCAACTGTCGGCATCTCTGGCCGTAACGAGGCGAAACTGAAAGAGCTTGCCGCCGAGCTTGGCGAACGCGTTCATGTCCTGCCTGCCGATCTCGGCGATATTGCGCAGATCGACACACTCGTTAAAGCCGCCACCGAAGCGATGGGGTCAATCAACATCCTCGTCAACAATGCGGGCCTGACCAAAGACAACCTGTCCCTGCGCATGAAGGCGGAAGAATGGGACGAGGTGATCCGCGTCAACCTGACCGCAACCTTCCTCCTCGCGCAGGCCTGCCAGCGCGGTATGATGAAGGCCCGCTGGGGCCGCGTCATTAATATTTCCTCAGTCGTGGGCACAACCGGCAATCCAGGCCAGTGCAACTACGTGGCGAGCAAGGCCGGGCTTGTCGGCTGGAGCAAAGCGATGGCGATGGAGATTGCCTCCCGCAACGTCACCATCAACTGTATCGCCCCCGGATTCATCGCCACACCGATGACTGATGTCCTGACTGACGACCAGAAAGCCAGCATCAACAGCTCAATCCCGATGGCCCGCATGGGCACACCGGAGGATATTGCCGCCGCCTGCGTCTACCTGGCCAGCGATGAATCCGCCTATGTCACCGGCCAGACCATTCATGTGAATGGCGGTATGGCGATGATTTAGGGCCGTAACACCCGGCAACAAAGCGTGATTTTGCTTTTACTCCATCGCCCCCTATATAAAGGCGATGGAGTTTTTATATGAGTCAGTTTGATCTTGTTATCTTCGATTGCGACGGCACGCTGGTGGACAGCGAAACGCTGAATAATGTCGCAACCTCCGAAATTCTCTCTGAAATCGGCCTTGAGCAATATACGCCGGATTACGGCATGGCGACCTTCATCGGCAAGGCCC
Source organism: Micavibrio sp. (assembly GCA_028290825.1). Taxonomy (GTDB): domain Bacteria; phylum Pseudomonadota; class Alphaproteobacteria; order Micavibrionales; family Micavibrionaceae; genus Micavibrio. The sequence continues at coordinate 4,733 of JAQGJB010000094.1, read as the reverse complement.
AGCCTGCGGTTTGGAAGATCATCGAAGAACAAACCGGTAAGCCCCTGCCCGCCGACATCAACCAGCGTTATATCGAGCGCATTGCGCGTAACCGCGATCTTTACCTGAAACCCGCGCCTGACGCTCTGCGTGTTGCAGAATACATCGGCAAGACCCATAAAATCTGCGTTGCCTCCAACGGCGAATCTGAAAATGTCCGCACCGCGATTGAGGGGGCGGGATTGTCGCCCTTCTTTCTTCCTGACCAAATTTATGTGGCGGCCATGGTGCAGAACCCGAAGCCTAAGCCGGATTTATTCCTGTTTGCCGCGAAACAGAACAATGCTGATCCTGCCCGCACCCTGGTTATCGAAGACAGCATCGTCGGCGCAAGCGCAGGGATCGCCGCCGGGATGATCGTTTACGGCTACACCGGACTTGCCCACGACCCTGCCGTGCAGGCACAGAAAATGCGCGAGATAGGCGTCCATCACATCAGTGATTCATTGCTGGGAATTCTCGATGTGGTGAAAGCCGCCGAAGCCGCTTAGCAACCCCTGCGCATGACGAAAAATATTAAAGATTTCGCAGATACAGATAATAAATCCCGCGCAGCGTCAGGTCGGGATCGATCTTGTTGATCACAGTCGTCCCTTCCGCAAACAGCGGCGCCAGGCCGCCGGTCGCAAGCACCAGGGGCCTAACCGCCAGCTCTGTGCTGATTTTCGAAACCAGCCCCTCGATCAGCCCGACATAGCCCCAGTAAACCCCGGACTGCATCGCCGTAACCGTGGTATTGCCAATGGCTGATTGCGGTTTGGCAATCGCGATTTTCGGCAATTGCGCCGCCGCCAGATGAAGCGCCGTAATGGAAAGGTTCGGGCCCGGCGCAATAACCCCCCCGATAAAATGTCCCCTGGCATCGATGACATCAAACGTCGTCGCCGTACCGCAATCGATGACGATTGCCGGGCCTTTATAATCTTTCAGGACCGCAACCGTATTGACGATCCGGTCCGCCCCCAGTTCCTCGGGCCGCGGCAGATCGATGGTGACGCCATGGTCAAGCTTATCCTTGCCGACAAAGCGCGGTGTCAGGTCAAACATGGACTGACAGAAACGCCGCAGGTTGAAGTTTGCATCGGGCACGACGGAACTGATGATAATGTCGGTGACGATGAGACGGTCCATGCCCCGCAGCGCAAAGGACTGCGCAAGCCACGCCGCATATTCATCGCCTGTCCGTCCGGCATTGGTCTGGATTCGCCATACATGCGCAGGAACCGCGCTGTCCTTATTGAACAGGGCAAAAACAATATTCGTATTTCCGGCGTCGACAGCAAGAAGCATGCGTTCTTTTAGAACTATTTCGGGAAAGGCGCTATTAAAAATCTGCTTTGTGCCATACCCTTATGCAAGAGGAAGCAGAGTCACTTAGGCACCAGGAAACAGCAATGCGACCATACAGAAATATATTGGCCTCATTTTTCGCTATTCTGGCCGTCACATTGACGTTCACAATGTCTAATGCCCATGCCGCGACCTCCGCTGCACAGGACGCAACATCCTGGTGGACCCATATTTTTCCCCGTGATAATCCGGAACAGATTAAAAGCTGGACCGAGGCCGCGAAGAAAACCAACCGCGCTGTCCTGGACCCTGCGGATACGACTTTTTACGGTAAGGCGGACAGGCTGCGCAGCTTCGTCAGCCAGAATTCCGTGAATATTATCGATAAGGAATTCGATAGTTATTCCACCAACGTGCCGGAGATGCTCTCAAGGCTTGTCAGACATGCCGAAAGCCCGGCCAAGGGCAAACCGCACATGGAATGCTCGGCCCGGACGGCCAGTCTTTATTACCTTTTGAAAGAGGCCGGTATCCGGTCCCGCATAATCATCGTTTACCCGGAAATCGCCACGCTGAACAGCCACACCTATCTCGAGGTTTTGAATCCAGCGACCGGCAACTGGGAAATTCAGGATCCTTTCCTTGGTGTCTACTGGGTCTTTAAAGGGACGCAAAAACGCGCCTCCACGGCGGATCTTTTAAAACATGATGTCCGGTCCAGCTTCACACCCTGCCGGGCGGCATCGGATTGCGGATTTACCAAAGCGATCGAGGATATCGTTCCTTATTATGCCATGGCTTCCGTTCTGGATATGGAAGGCGGTGATTCACCCCTCCTGATAAACCCTGACCGCCACAGCATGCGCGAAGCCGTTCAGTTCAACGGTCGCAGAAAGACCTACTGCCTTGCACGCCTCGCCATTTGCCCGCAAAGGATTGAAAAAATCTGGGAGGAATAATCTTCATAAATATTATGGAATTTAAAGGGCCTGCATTTCTGGAAAAACCCGCTTTGCGCCCTCTGCCAATCCCCCATAAAGTGACTATGTAATTGTAGAACAAAATTCCTTGATTTCAGATTAAGGCCTGATTATGGTCCTGACTTCGAGACAATACCTGTGTTTGCTTAACCAAATAAGAATAGGAATGACCAATGAGCGACGTTGCAGAACGTGTGAAAAAAATCGTTGTAGACCACCTCGGTGTGGACGCAGCCAAAGTAACTGAAGCAGCAAGCTTCATTGATGATCTGGGCGCTGACTCACTCGACACCGTTGAGCTGGTTATGGCTTTCGAAGAAGAATTCAATGTTGAAATCCCTGACGACGCTGCTGAAAAAATTCAGACCGTTGGCGATGCTGTCAACTTTATCAAAGCAAACGCTGCCGAATAGGCATCTATGATTTTGTGATTAAACGCAGTCCTGATAACCTCATGGCTGCGTTTTTTCTTTTCTTACTGCTTTTTAATTCCGAGAGGATTGCGTCATGAAACGTGTTGTTGTTACGGGTATGGGTATGGTCACCGGCCTCGGCGTCGGTGTTGATCATAACTGGAAACGCATTACCAACAGCGAAAGCGGCATCAACCGCATTACGCATTGCGAAGTCTCCGACTTCACCTCGCAAGTGGGCGGCGAAGTTCCCTTTACCGAAGATGAAGCCCCGACTGACGGAAAATTCAACATCAATCTGTTCGTCGACCACAAAGAACAGAAGAAGATGGACATCTTCATCGGCTTCGCCATGGCCGCCGCTGAAGAAGCCATTAAAGATTCCGGCTGGATGCCAACCGAAGATGAAGACCAGTGGCGCACCGGCGTCCTGATCGGCTCAGGTATCGGCGGGCTTGAGAGCCTGTATCAGAGCTCCGTCACCCTTCATGATAAAGGCCCGCGCCGCCTCTCGCCGTTCACTGTTCCGGCCATGCTGATCAACCTAGCCTCCGGCTGGGTCTCCATCAAATACGGCTTCAAGGGTCCAAACCATTCCGTCGTGACCGCCTGCGCCACCGGCACACATGCGATCGGAGATGCTGCCCGCATGATTATGCTCGGTGATGCCGATGTGATGGTTGCGGGGGGTGCGGAATCCGCCATCAACCGCCTCGGTGTGGCCAGCTTCGCTGCTGCCCGCGCCCTCTCTACCGGGTTTAATGACCGCCCGTCCGAAGCCTCCCGCCCGTTCGATGAGGCACGCGACGGTTTCGTCATTGGTGAAGGTGCCGGTATCGTTATCCTTGAAGAATACGAACACGCCAAAGCGCGCGGTGCCAAAATCTACGCCGAAGTGATCGGCTACGGCATGTCCGGCGACGCCCACCACATCACCGCCCCGGCGGAAGATGGCAATGGCGGTTTCCGCGCCATGCAGGCCGCCATGAAATGGGCCAAACTGAACCCTGAAGACATTGACTATATCAACGCTCACGGCACCTCGACCCCTGTGGGCGACGGTATCGAATGCACGGCGATCAAACGTATGTTTGCGAACAGCCTCGATAAAGTATCGATGTCCTCCACCAAATCGGCGATTGGCCACCTTCTCGGCGCTGCCGGTGCGGTTGAAGCGATCTACTCGATCAAGGCCATCCAGACCGGCGTCCTCCCCCCGACCCTGAACCTCGACAACGTTTCCGAGCCATGCAAAGGCATCGACCTGGTGCCAAAAGTGGCGAAAGAGAAAAAGGTCAATGTGGCCCTGTCCAACTCCTTCGGCTTCGGCGGCACCAATGCGTCGCTGATCGTCAGGTCGGTCTGAGTTGAAATTTGTCATTTGGTTCGTTGTTCTGTTCAACCTCGCTTTGGCAGCAACGGCCGGTGGCGCTTTCTTCTTTGCTTATAATGCCTGGACGGGTCCCGGCCCTTATACCGAAGCCAAAGACATCATCATCGCCAAAGGCGAAGGCGTCTCCGGCATCGCCGAACAGCTTGCTAATGAAGGCGCAATCCGCAGCGCCCTGATCTTCAAGATTGCCGCACGCCTCGGCGGTGATTCATCTCTGAAGGCCGGTGAATACGAACTTGCTCCGCAGATGAAGATGAAAGACATCCTCGCCAAGATTGCCAAGGGCGATGTTGTTGACCGCAAAGTCACCGTGCCCGAAGGCCGCACCAGCTGGCAGATCGTCCAGATGGTCAACAAGGCCGATGCGATGAAAGGCACCATCACCGATACGCCAAAAGACGGCACGCTGCTGCCCCAGACCTATTCCTACACACGCGATCAGGACCGCGCCGTGATGATCAGGGACATGCAGGATGCCATGGCCAAAACCATCAAGGAATTGTGGCCGACCCGCGAAGAAGGACTGCCCTTCGAAACTCCGGAACAGGCTTTGACCCTCGCCTCCATCGTTGAAAAAGAAACCGGCATCTCCTCGGAACGCGCCCGCATTGCAGGCGT